>JAGQPW010000129.1 GCA_020426515.1 Planctomycetaceae bacterium
ATCTTTCCAGATGTGACCGGTTGTGTCGCTCCCGTTGCCAGATGCAGCACTCGACGCTTGAACCCCGCGATCAGGAACGGGTCGGACGGGGTGTTCGCCCTGACCGAGTCTTCCAGCCACGGTCCGCCGTAGCCGGAGGCCGGTCCCCAGGTTTTCAGGTCTTCATAACTGCCAAACCACAGATTGCACTGAGGCTGTCCGGCGAGGCGATTTCCTTGAATGCTGGTTTCATCAGTCGCAAGCACGAGACGACCATTCCAGTTGCAGAAGTCCGGGATATACCGCAGGTGGCTGCTGATCGGCTTTAATCCGGCTGAGTTGGCCGTGGAGAACGTTCTGGGAAAGTCGAAGAACATTCCATGCATGTCCATCATCCAACGACCATCGGTAATCTCACGAATGCGGGGCCATTCGGTGTACCAGCCATGTGAGGCATCGTTGCAGTACGCCGCTTTGGGGAGCAGATAGGTGTGCCAGATCCCATTCTCCAGCAATTTCAACCGCAGACTGCGCCTGTCCCAGCCAATGGCCCACAGCGGTTCGTTCCCGTCGCTGCCACCCGAGATTCCATTCGGGCCGGTGATGTCGGTGAACTGGCGACGTTCGACGATGTTCCAGTCGCGGCCATTCCACTCCGCCAGCACTCCCGCTTCCTCGGCATCCTGCGCCGGTCCACCGACGATCAGGCTGTCGTAGGTGCCCGCCTTCAGTTCGCCATTGTTCGAAACAACAAGCCGACCTTGCGAAGTGTAACCACCTTTTCCGTGCCAGCCGGGAACGGGCTTCTTGAACAGCATCTTCACCGCAAGGGTGTGAACGTTCGCCTCCCAGATCGCCCCTTCCATATCGATGTAATATACCATATTGGCGGGGTCGGTCAGATGCCGGGTAATGGCTGTGACCCGCATGGGCATATCGTTGGGAGAGATGACCCGAATCTTCCCCTCCGCATCGATCAGATAATGACCAATCAACAGCTGATTCGACTCCTTGTGAATCATTCGGCCAGCCGGGGTGCCGCCAACACTTTCAGCATGAATGGTGAGTTGCTGCAGTTGCGGATCGATTGAGAACAACTTGTGTTCGCTGCCGTGAGGCTGATGGGGGGCATAGTTGATCATCCACAACTTTCCCGCCCACGGCACAATCGCGCCAATGCCGCACTCATCGTGTCCGCCCATGTAGTGGCCGCCGTTCTGGCTGTAGATCCCGTAGGTTGTCAGGTGTGGGTAAATGCCGCTGATCTCGATGTCGTTGCGAAGAGGAGGCTCGGCAGCGACCATGTCACAGTTCACCAGCCACAAGCCAGCCATGACAACGGCCAGCACGGCTTTCATCGATTCAGGAAACGGGTGGTGCATTCGAATTCGCTTGCGTTGGAAAGGCAATTGGGCAACCGGCGTGACTTGCTGCGGGGACGAAAACCAAACCCCCGGAAAAACAATCTCAGTATGATCAAGAGTACCAGATTTCCGTGTTAGGGACCCGTCCTCGGTCTGGCCATTCCCCCGCTGAAGACAGATTCCATTTGACGCCGAGTAACGCATGCGGGATGATTCATCCATCGTTGCGTTCGGCCAGAATGGAACTGGCTTTCAACGCCTCGCCTCTTACTCCAGCTCAAGGTCGACTCCATGTCAAAGCCCCGCCCCATTTGCGATTCCTGCTCTCTTGATCGCCGCGATTTCCTCAAGACGCTGGGGCACGTGGCCTCGGCAGGTGCAGTACTGCCACTGCTCGGAAGTGCAAGCCACGTGTTTGCCGCCCCTTCAGCCGAAAGTGCCGCTGAGACAGCTGTGGGACAGTTCTATTCCACACTCACGGAAGCGCAGCGAAAAGTGATTTGTTTTGGCATTGATCACGACCTGCGAAAGAAGGTGAACGCCAACTGGCACGTCACCAAGCCAACCGTCGGCGACGACTTTTACTCCAAAGAGCAGCGGGCTCTGATCGGCGAGATCGTCAAGAACGTCACGAGCGAAGATGGATATGAGCGGCTGCTGAAGCAGATGGAAGATGATGACGGCGGACTCGACTTCTACAGTGTTGCCGTTTTCGGAGAGCCGGGCAAAGGGACGTTCGAGTGGGAACTGACGGGGCGTCACCTGACCTTGCGTGCTGATGGTAACGGCATTGAAGGAGCCGCTTTTGGAGGACCGATTGTATACGGTCACGGAGAAGAAGCTCCGAAGGACAACCTGTTCCATTACCAGACTCAGCAGGCCAACGAAGTCTTCAAGGCTCTTGATCCAGCACAGGCCAAGCAGGCACTGCGTCCTCGGGCGCCTGGCGAAGCCCAGGTGGCACTGCAGGGACGCAACGGCCAGTTTCCCGGAGTTGCCGTGGGGTCGCTGTCGGCCGATCAGCAGAAGCTGGTTCAGGAAACGCTGGGCGTACTGCTCAATCCTTACCGCAAGGAAGATGTGGACGAAGTGATGGCCACTCTGGCAGCGAATGGTGGCATCGAGTCGTTGCACATGGCGTTCTACCAGCAGGGCGATCTGAACAACGATAAGGTATGGGACATCTGGCGAGTGGAAGGCCCCGGCTTCGTGTGGCACTTCCGCGGCGCACCGCATGTCCACGCCTACATCAACATTGGTGCTGTCGGTCGCGTCTAATTCTCGACCGCAAGATGCAAATGGCCGCCCGGGCAGTTCCCTTGGAATTTCCGGGCGGCCATCTCCGTTCTAAGCCGCACCAAACGGATATCCAGTCCGTTGCCGCGATATCCCTTGGGAGGAATGTCGAAATCCTGTGTTGATGTCCCGACCCGGCTCTTCCAGAACAAGAACGAACGGTGAGTGGACCAACACACAACTCAGTGATGCATCTCCTTGCGGTAGCGACCGGGTGTGACTCCTACGCGATCGCGAAAGAGATTGGCCAGATGCTGAACCGAAGCAAAGCCAGCGCGAGTAGCGATCGCCTGCAGTGTGAGATCAGTCTCGGCGAGATCGGCTTTGACACGTGATAGCCGGACCTGCAGGATGGCGGCGGCGGCCGATTGTCCGACGGCAGAACGCAGACAGCGATCGAGCGTGCTGCGTGATACCGCGAGATGGGCGGCAACGTCATCAGCCGTGGTTGGCCGACAGGCGTGCTCCCGAATGAATCGTAGAGCCTCCGAGGCCTCCGGGTCATCCACAGCAATGATGTCGGTGGACTGGCGTGTGACGACGCCCCGTGGCGGGATCATTGTTCGCGCGGGGACTCGCCGGCCCCGCATTCGACGCGCCAGGGCCTCCGCCGCTTTATAGCCCACTGTGACCGCATTGACATCGACGCTGCTCAGGGGTGGGCTCGACACTCTGCAGAAGACTTCGTCGTTGTCGATCCCCATGACGGCCGCATCCTCCGGCACGCGCAGCCCCAGGGTCAGTGCCGCATCAAGTACAAGGTGTGCCTGTTCGTCGTCACAGGCAAGTATGGCCACGGGGCGGGGAAGACTGCCGAGCCAGTCCAGAAGTTCCAGCATTTCATGCTGTGACCAGGTGGCGTGTCGGGACATCGCCTGCTTCGACTGAAACTGGCTGTACGTCGCACCGACACTGGAAACCAGCTGCTGAAACCGTTCTCGACGAAGATCAATCCAGATGCGCCGCTTTCGAAAAAAGTCGCACCACGCATAGTGACGAAACCCGCGTTCACGAAAGTGTTCGAACGCAGCCTCAACCACAGGAGCATTGTCGACCCCCACCAGAGGAAGTCCCGCTTCAGGAACTCCACCACGCACATCGATCAGAGGAAGCCCGGTTGCCAGCACTGCCCGCGCCATTAGCGCTGTGTCGCACCGAACAATGATCCCATCTCCCTTCCACGAGCGTAACCAGCGTGGAGGCCGGTCGTCGATGTTTCGCGGTTCAAGTCGTAAGGACCACGAACCATGTTCGGCGGCATAGCGGGCCACACCTTCGATGATCTGCCGACCATGTCCGCGAGACGCTTCGATCAGCAGGGCAACGTGAGGTCTCTTCTTCATGGACGAACGCGATTGATGCCGAGGAAATCCGAACATGCACCTCGACTGACAAGAATACGCAATACTTTGAACAATCGGGGCAATTGAGTTTAACACCAGTGACAGACACAATCAGCCTCGCAGCATGCAGGGCCAATAGAATTGGAACGTCTTCAGCGGACTTCTGATCTACAGGATTGGGCGTGCTGCAACGGACACATGACTGTTGAACTGGAAAGTGCTCATCCATGTCATCACTGCTGATCAAGCGACTTTGCCAGGCGGCTGTACTGGCGGCCATATTAACCTCAGTGCCCGCCACACGTTCCGTACTGGCCCAGGAGCAACTGACGGTTCCTGCGCGAACCTGGCAAGGGATCCCGGGACTGGAACGGAGCGCCAGAGGCCGTCTCTTCATTTCATGGTTCACCGGCGGCCCGAAAGAACCGGCACCGGAGAACACTGTCGTTCTGGCCTACAGCGACGATGAGGGCCGGACGTTTACCGAACCTCAGGCTCTGGCGGTTCCATCGGACGGATCTCGCTGTTTCGATCCAACACTGTGGATCGATCCGCGTGGGCGCCTCTGGTACATCTTCAATCGAGGGAACAAAACGTCCGCCGTGCATGATGTGCATGCCCGCATCTGCGATGACCCCGATGCGAACCCGCCCGTCTTCGGCGAGGAATTCCGAGTGGGCTACGATGCTCCGTATGCGTTCCGGATGAACAAGATCACCGTGCTTTCAACTGGCGAATGGATCATGCCAGTCACGTTGGCGCAGGAACCAATCCACGCGTGGTTTGCCGGGTCGAAGCAACTGCAGGGCGTCGGAATCTCCACCGATGAAGGAAAGTCGTGGACGCTGCACGGCGCAGTCCAAGCACCTGAATGGGCACTGGAGTGCATGATCACAGAGCTTCGGGATGGTCGCCTGTGGATGCTCATCCGGACGGGCGGTGGTGTGTTGTGGGAAAGCTTCTCCACCGACAAGGGCCGGACCTGGAGCGAAGGACAGGCAACAACGATTGCGAGTCCGGGCTCCCGCTTCTTTATCCGTCGACTCTCATCAGGCAACTTGCTGCTGGTCAATCATTACAAGTTCAAGGGACGCAGCCATCTGACCGCCAGGATTTCTCAGGATGAAGGGGCCACGTGGAACGAGGGCCTGCTGCTCGACGAGCGCAGCAATGTTTCGTATCCCGATGGCGTGGAAGACCACAACGGGCTGATTTGGATTACGTATGACCGCGAGCGACAGGGAGCAGGAGACATCCTGTTCGCCACGTTTTGCGAAGCGGATGTGCTTGCGGGGAAGAATGTCTCCGGACAGGTGCGACTGAAACAACAGGCGAATTCTCTGGATGCTCTGAAGCTGGTTCCCGATGGATGGGATCCGGCACTGGCCGGTGATGAGGTGATGAAGGGGCTCGTGAAGGCAACGGCGCCCGAAGTCAAAGGAGCCCATGATGCGGAGTTCGCGTGCGTGGACGATCGGGCCTACATCGTTGCCGAAGTGAACGATACGCGGTCCGGAGAGAGTTCTGCATGGCCGGAGATTTACTGCACACTCTCCATTGTCAACTTGAACACGCTTAAGCTGGAAGAGGTCATCCCCTTTGCCCGTGGCGAGCAGAAATTCGACAACGAAACATTGCCAGTAGGGGCATGCTTTGTTCCCCGCATCCTGCAGAAGGATGACAAGACGTTGCGATGCTTCTTTGCCAGCGAGCAGCCGGGCAAACGGCAGGCTCAGACGTGGTATCGAGATTTCAACCTCGCCACACGTCAGTTCGAGGCAACCATCCACAAAGTGAAGTTGAAGACGGCCGCAGGCGTCGTTGACATGCAGCCTCGCAACTTTCACGCGGATGCCGTCACCCATGGGTTCAAGAAACCGGCCAGGGACTACGGCCTGTACCTGTTCGACTCCTTTAAGGACATCGACGGCAAGAAGTACATCGCGCTGAACAACTTCCCCGGACAGCAGAATGCACTCGCCATTGTTCACGATGATCTGGCCACGTTCGAAGTTGTCGGGCACTACAACGAGCCGCAATCGGCCGCATTGAGTGAATCAGCTGTGAATCGGCTGCCGGATGGAACGTGGATGGCCATCTGTCGCAATGATCGGGGAAACTACCACTTCACAACGAGTCCGGACGGTCGGACGTGGAGCGTCGGAAAGGAGTTGCCTGTCGTCCCCAACGGGGCCAACTCGAAGCCGACCTTCGACAAGTTTGGCGACACGTACTATCTCGGTTGGCAGGAGGCGACGAAGATCCACGGGGCGAATCGCAGCGTCTTCAATATCGACATATCCCGCGATGGCAGGCATTGGCAACGGAAGTATCGATTCGAGACTCCCCGGTCGTTCCAGTATCCCACGTTCCACGAGCACAGTGGCTCTGTGTGGTTGTGTGTAACGCAGGGCGACTCCTCGCCGAGCCGAAAAGAACGCATCATGTTCGGCAAACTCGAAGAGGTGGGCAAGTTCTCTTCACAGGCAGGAAAGCAACGAACTCCCATCCCGGCTCCGGTGGAGGAACCGGCCATCATGAAACAAGGGGTAAAACTGTTTACGGACCGCGACTACACCCTGACAGAAGCCCCGGATTTCATGTTGGGTCGACCGTTCGTGCGAACCAGCATTGAAGGGTACGAAGTCGTCTGTACGAAGCCGGGCGAGATTTTCGTCATGACGCTCAGCAAGCCGCACGAATCGAATCGAGGTAGCGCCTTACAGAAGCTGGGATTCGAAAAGGTGGACACGCCCGAGTTTCAGCTGTTTCCCGGCGAGCTGAATCGAGTCTTTGCCTGGAAGAAGTCCGTCAAGGAAGGGGAACGGCTCAAGGTTCGCAAACTCGGACTGCTGGTCACAGGGGCAGGCGCCGAAGTCAAAATCTATCATCCGGAGCCAGCCAGACCATGGAATGAGAACACTGGTGAAGCTCTGTACAACGGGATCGTGCTCCCGGACGCATGGCCGCCTCAGCACCTCAAACCAGACGGTAAGCCCATGCCGGTTCCTTACCTGCAGTTCCCACCGAAGGTCATTCCGATCGATGTGGGACGACAACTGTTCGTGGATGACTATCTGGTTGAAAGCACCGATCTCAAACGAACCTTCCATCACGCGAAGAAGTATGAAGGCAATCCGGTCTTCAAGGCCGAGACAACAAGGGAACTGGGCCCTTCAACACAGGGAGAGGGAGGACAGGAAGCCACAACATTCACAGGGCAGGGGGGCGTCTTCTACGACCCGACAGACAAGCTGTTCAAGCTGTTCTATGTGGCCGGCTGGCGCGGGCCACTGTCACTCGCGACCAGTCCCGACATGATTCATTGGACGCGGCCCGAATTGAACCTTGCCGGAGGGAATGCCCTGTTGCCGGAAGGATTAGCCTGGACCGGCCCGGAGCTCAAGACCGGCGGTTCCGACAACTGCGTGTGGCTCGATCTCAATGCGACCGACCCGGCCCAGCGAATCAAGTTCCTGACCTGCTGGATGCACGTCCCTGCGAATCAGCGTCCGAAAGGGTTTCACCACTCACTGCATGTCTCCGACGGTCGAAGCTGGTCGCCCGGTGTCCCAACTGGCATGGCCGACGACTACTGCTCGTTCTTCTACAACCCGTTTCGAAATAAGTGGTGCTTCAGCATCAAACAGGGAACATCACGCGGACGAAGTCGTTACTACTCGGAAAGTGACGAATTCCTCAAAGGGGCCGACTGGTCGAATTCCGTCTTTTGGACCAGCGCCGACGAGCTCGACCTGCCCGAACCCGAGGGCCGTTATCCCGGTGCTGGCGAGCCGGCACAGCTTTACAGTCTGAACGCGGTCGCCTATGAAAGCCTGATGGTCGGCATGCATTACATTCACCGCGGCCCGAACAACGGCATTTGCGACAAGGGGAAGTTTCCCAAACTGGTCGATCTTGAACTCGGTTTCAGCCGGGATGGCTTCCACTGGGATCGTCCCGACCGCAGCGGCTTCGTTGTGGGTTCACGCACGGAGGGTGCCTGGGATCGAGGCTATCTGCACAGCACGGCTGGAATGTTCGTCGTCCTCAACGACCAGCTGGTGTTTCCGTACATGGGGACTTCAGGCATCGCTCCCAACGGAAAGCGAGGCATGTACACTGGGGGCAGCATCGGACTGGCGACGTTGCGGCGGGATGGTTTCGCATCGCTCGATGCAGGAGCCGTCGCAGGCACATTGACCACTCGCCCGGTGACGTTCAAGGGAAAGCAACTGTTCGTCAACGTGAATGCTCCACAAGGAGAATTGCGGGTGCAGCTTCTTGATTCGTCCGGTCAGGTACTGGCGACTTCAAAGCCCTTGGCTGGAGACACCACGAAGCAGCGTGTGGAATGGACTCACGGCCAGTCCGACCTCGCAAAGTGGACAGGGCAACCAGTACGGTTTCGATTCCAGCTTTCCAACGGACAGCTCTATTCATTCTGGGTATCGGAAGACGCAGGCGGAGCCAGCAATGGTTATGTCGCGGCAGGTGGTCCGGAATTCTCCGGCGTCCGTGATCTCGCTCCCTCTTCTATTCGTTGACCAACGGCTCGAATCAAAATGCAACTGCTTCTCAACTGGTTCACCAAGCTGTATCCGGTATGGCTTGTCGGCACTGCGCTGCTGGCCTTCTTCGCGCCGCCGACCATGCTCTGGTTCTCCGGGCAATTGATTGTCTGGGCGCTGAGTCTTTCGATGCTGGGCATGGGGCTGACCCTCAGCCCGGGTGACTTTCGCGGAATCCTCAAGATGCCGGGGTCAGTCACACTGGGCTTCCTGTGCCAGTACACGGTGATGCCTCTGATCGGCTGGGGAATTGCCCGGGCATTGCAACTCGAACCCGGGTTCGCCGTCGGACTGATCCTCGTAGCGAGCTGCCCCGGCGGGATGGCTTCGAACATGATCAGTTTTCTGGCCCGCGCAAACCTGGCGCTGTCCGTGGTGTTGACGATGGCCTCCACGATGATGGCCTTCATTGCCACGCCGCTGTGGACCAGCGCACTCGCCGGACAGTATGTCCCGGTTGATGCTCTGGGACTCTGTAAGTCGACGCTCCAGGCTGTGGTCGCCCCTGTGGTGATTGGGGTGCTGTGCAACTGGAAATTCCCCAGAACCGTCGCCCAGATCTCCCCTTTCGGACCTGCTGTAGCTGTGCTGGCCCTGAGTTTGATTACGGGAGGGATCGTCGCTGCCAGCGCTCACCAGATCGCCGCGAATTTCGGGAAGCTGGTGCTGGCCACATTCGCGCTTCACGTTTTCGGCTTCGCCTTTGGCTACCTCGTCCCCAGGCTGCTGAAGTATCCGGAGCAGGTGTCGCGGACCGTCTCGATTGAAGTGGGCATGCAGAACGGTGGCATGGCGGCCATGCTGGCCCGGCTGCATTTTACCTCGCAGCCTCTGGCCGCAGTTCCAGCGGTCTTCAGTGGCGTGATGCAGAACATTCTCGGTGGATTGCTCGCCTCATGGTGGCATGGACGACCGGTCAACGACGTTCCGGCCGAGGATGCGGCGACATGAGTCGGCGGGACATTCACTACTGGAAGTGCGATCGACTGGCGGCATTCTTTGGCACACGGGAGCGCAGGCCCGTGACTCCAGAGCTGGAGCAGCAACTTGGCGAAGCGCTCACACAACATTTCCAGCCCGAGAAGCTGACACTCTCTCCGGGCTGCGGACAGGGGAACCATCTCACCTGGAACGTCGAGTTGGATGGCGAACCACTGTTCATTCGGGTAGAGAATGGGCCGGAGAACGACGACTATCTGGAGATGGAATCCGCGGTTCTCAAGGCCGTTGAGTCAGTCGGAGTCCGCGTGCCCAAAGTCTACGGCTGCGATGCATCGCGCACTCAGGTTCCGTTTGCGTGGCAGGCGCTGGAGCGATTTTCACATCGCGATCTGAATCACTGGTACAAACAGGGAGTTCTCGACTCGAGCACAGTGGCGTTCGAAATTGGCCGCAGCATCGCCCGATGGCAGGCCGTTGTGCCGATCGGATTTGGTCCATTCGATCTCGACACCTATCGGCTGACCGGCGAAATGCGTGGACTGCATGCCGACTATGCCACATGGTTCAACCTGCGGCTCGATCGACATCTGGATGACCTTGTCGAATCAGACTTTCTCACGGCGAGGCAGCGGGAGCGGATCGCTGGCGCAATTCGAGAACATGAAGCCCTGCTCCAGTTCAGACAGGGTTGTCTCGTTCACAAAGATCTGGCCTTGTGGAACATTCTTGGTGACCCTGACCACGTCGTCGCGTTTATCGATTTCGACGATTCCATCTCCGGCGATCCGATGGATGACCTCTCGCTGCTGGCCTGCTTTCATGATGGAGCATTTGTTGAGCGCGCTCTTGCAGGGTACGAGAGTATACGACCATTTCCGCCGGATTCTCGCCGCCGCTTGTGGCTGCACCTGCTGCGGAACATGATCGTGAAGGCGGTCATCCGGGTCGGTGCTGGATACTTTGATCGCAATGCGGAGCTGTTTCTGTTTGGCCCCGGAGGGACGGGGCAATCACTGCGACAGCAAACGGAACACCGCATCGAAACGGCTCTCAAGGGGCTTCAGACCAACATGGAGTTCTCCATCTTATGAATGCTTCCCACCTGCAACTGGGGACCTGGCTCTCCACCGGCTCACCAGCCATTGCCGAACTGGCAGCGTTGTGCGGCTTTGACTGGTTGTTGCTCGACCTGGAACATGGGTGTGAGCCGGAAGCCGCGTTGCCGAATCAACTTCGCGCACTCGGTGGACGATCCACGAGACCGGTCGTCCGCGTCGGAGCCCCGCATCCCGATCTCATCGCCCGGGTTCTCGACTGGGGAGCCGGGGGAATCATGGTGCCGCACGTAGAGTCAGCCGCGACGGCCCGAGAGATCGTCAGTGCAGCGTATTATGCGCCACGCGGCCGACGGGGACTGTCCCGCACTGTGCGGACGCACGGATACGGATTGTCGTATTCCAGCGATGGCGAAGCCGCTCCGCGCATCTTGGCCCAGATCGAATCGTTCGAAGGGGTGAAGAACGTTGATGCCATTGCCGCAGTCGAGGGCATTGACGTGCTGTTCGTTGGTCCGGCGGATTTGCGTCACGATCTGGAGCATCACCCGGAGGGAGACGTCGCGAGTTTCGACACCTGTCTCGATGCAGTCGTGAGCGCCGCCCGAAAGCACGGGAAGGCAGCGGGCATTCTGTGCCGCGATGTCGATGGAATCGGGACGTTTGCAGCGCGAGGCTTTCGCGAAATTGCCGTCGAGTCCGACCTCGCCATTCTGCGGCAGGCATATCAGCGGATTCTGAACGCAGGGCGGACATTGTGAAGAGCGGGCTGGGATCGCGTCGAGCAATCCCAGCTTCCATCTCCAATGGCCGGTTTACCACTTCGCGCCCGGCGGCTTGGCGCCCGCGTTCTTCATGCGGACGCTGTACAGCGATGTCCGAGCAGTAATGAACAGCGTCTTGAAGTCATCGCCACCGAAGGTCACGTTGGCGGGGGCTTCGGGCGTTGCAATGCGTTCCAGCAGTTTGCCATCGGCACTGTAGATGTTCACGCTGTCGTGTGTCGTGTACAGGTTGCCCTCGAGATCCACGGCCATGCCGTCGCTCCCTTCCTCGATGGTGAACAGCTTTTTACCGAGTTGCCCTTCTTTGGTGACTTCGTAGCAGTGGATACCTGCGGGAAACTTTTGGAACGCCGAATCGGGGTGCGTTGGATGTCCGCCGGTGTCCGCAATATAGATGCGGCTTTCATCGGGTGAGAAATTGATGCCATTGGGCATGGCGAGGTCTTTGACGACCGCCTCTGTCTTACCAGTAGCGGGATCGAACTTGTACACCCAGTTGCCCGGAATTTCCCGTTCGCCTTTCAGCCCCCAGTGAGGATCGGTGAACCAGAGTGTCCCATCAGAACGGATGGCAACGTCGTTCGGGGAGTTCAAGCTCTGGCCTTCAAAATGATTGATGAGCCCCGTGATACTTCCGTCGGCTTCCTGTCGGACAAGGTTGCGACCGGCATGCTGACAGGAAACGAGTCGTCCCTGCAGGTCCAGGATGTTGCCGTTGGCCTGTTCGCTCTCACGAAACACAGAGAGTCCATCCGCCTCGCTCCATTGCATGAGCTTGCTGTTGGGGATATCCGAAAAGACGAGCACTTTCCTGGCCGGAATCCAGACCGGGCCTTCGGTGAATTTCATGTCCCCGGCTCGTTTCTCAACCTTCGCGCCGGGAGCCATCAGGGAATTCGCGTTCTGGGCATGGGCCGCAGTCGCAATGGTCATCAAAGCGATGACGACGGTGATCATTCGATGGAACATCATTCTGTGGAAACCTGTTTATCTGGGGGAGTCAGAAACGTGAAAACGGGAGCTCGCCGCCGGGCAAAACGCATTACTGCTCAACGGGAAGATACTTCAACCCCGCCTGTTTGTCGGGTATTGCCAACCGGACGCGGCCAGTGCAGCCCTTGTCTTTGTCGCACCGTCCACTGGCGGAAAGCAATCGGCCCTCGGACGTACCTTCGATGCCGAGTGAGCAATCAAACTCGTACCGCCCGAGCATCTGAAATTTGTCATCGGTCACAAGAAGGATCTTCGGCGAACCGTAACAGCCGAACCACCAGCGGTCATGAGCGAATGTTGCGGTCTGAATTCCCAGCAGTGTGTGACCACTGGCAATGACGTGCTTCTTTAGAAACCTGAACTGGCCATCGTATTCATAGACATAGTTCTCCTGCACACCACCCGGCAGCCCGCCAACCACAAAGAAGTGTCCCTCTCGAATGCCAATTCCACCAGCACCGTGGAATACTTCCTGGACTTCGTGACGGGACAACTCTTCCAGTGAATCGGCGTCGTAGACATAGACCCACGAATCTGCGTTACCATCGGGGTCATTGAACCGGCCGAGATTGACGGCTACGAACAGCTTTCCATTTTGAGCACAAAGGTCACCATGATGATTTGCAACGAGAATCTGACGGAGCAAGTTTCCGGAGAGGTCGGTCTTGACGAGCGTTGTGGTGAATGACCAGTAGAGTGCGTTCTGGTCCGCGCAGATCCCCTGCAGATGATGCTTATAGCTGCCTTCGCAATCAACAATGCGATTCACTCGCTCGGCCAGCATGGCCAGCAGAACTTGGGGACGATCGGTGTAAAGCCGCTGAATCCCCATGTTGAGCAATCGGGCCATGGTGGGTTCATCATTGACCGTCCACGCTCCCACGGCCAGGCCGGCCAGCTTGATCTTTTGAACCTTCTCTGCGGTCACTCCGGAGTGGTGCAGCACCAGAGCTTCAAAGCCATTTTGTTTCGCGATGCGGAGGTCCTCATCGATGTTGGTGTCTGCGGGCCGGTCCCAGAACACCGGAATGTCAGGAGCCAGTTCCTTCACTTGGGCCATGAACGGCAAACTGCCGTCGTTGAAACCGACCCAGCGTTCAGCCTGCAGACGTTTGATGAGTGCGATTGTCTCCGAAACGCAATCCATCTTGGGCTGAATCGAGACGCGGGTTCGCTGCTGTTGCATGGCCCGCTTGAGGACATCCTCCAATAGCGGGATTCGCTCCGGCGGGCATTGATCAACGGACTGCCCGGTTCGGCGGCGAAAATCTGTCGCCACATCCGCCTTCAGCAATTCATCGTACGTGTGCGACGGGACATCCAGATCCATGTCACTGACACGTTTCAGGGTTCGGTCGTGAGAGACGACCAGTTGACCGTCGCGGGTGCGGAAGATGTCGAGTTCAATCCAGTCAACGCCCAGTTCGATGGCACGTTGAAATGCAGGCCATGTGTTCTCGGCAAACTCGCCAGAATTTCCACGGTGGGCGGTGACTCCATTATTGAGGAAGGAACTCGACTCAATCTGAATTGAGTCTCCCACAACTTCACCGCAGAGCAGGGCCATAGCAATCAGCGGGATGAGGCTTCCGCATGTTGTCTTCAACATTGGCACGTTCGCCTCCGCTGTTTGGATAGTGTGGGTCCAGGAGCGCAAGACTCCCATCGACGAAAACCAGCGCTGTCGCACCTGCCAAAAGTATGCCCATTCGAGCGGCCGATGACGAGTCACTCGCCATTGCCAGGAAGGGCCGGGGCTGAGAACTCGCGGCGACTGGAAAACCTCGGGAAATTCCGCCAACAGGAGGGGTCGACAGCGGGCAGCTTCAAGCAGCACACAAATTGCGGTATCTTACAGGCAGGAGTGGTGATGAAAATCTCCCTCTGTCAG
>JAGQPW010000012.1:0-15367 GCA_020426515.1 Planctomycetaceae bacterium
GGATCAATGCCGCTGGCGACGAGTGCAGCTACGCGATGGGCCAGCGTCGTCGTTTTTCCGGTTCCCGCTCCGGCAATAATGAGCAGCGGCGACATCCCATGCCGCACCGCCTCCCGCTGGGCGGGGTTCAGCTTGGCAAGAACCTGTTCGAGTGCATCCGGTGCTGTCATGAAGCATCCCTACAGTGCAGTGCCGGACCGCATGCCCGGTTTCCTCGACACAGGATACAAGAGTCCAGTGGAGAGAGTCGAGAGTTCACGCCATTCCGTCACGATGCACAGCCTCACAATGGCTGATCGACACGCGAAATCCCGGCAATTGAATTCTTCCGTCAGCGTCCTGAAATGTCGACGAGCGTGCGGCCTGTGTGCTTGCCAGCAAGCATGCGGTCTACAACGGTCATCACCTCGGAAAGTGGAACAGTCTCGGTGATGTCATCGAGTCCTTCCAGTCGCCATTCCTGAGCGAGTCGGCTCCAGATCTCTCGACGCTCTTTCAGTGGGCACCATGCCGAGTCGATGCCGGCGAGTGTCACGCCTCGGAGAATGAAGGGATAAACGGTCAGGTCCAGTTCCGCCCCTCCAGCGACTCCGCAGCAGGCGACCGTGCCTCGATGAGAGATCTGCTTGATAAGTGATGCCAGTACCGGCCCGCCGACGGTATCAACGCCTGCGGCGAATCGGGCGGAGAGCAACGGCTTCTCCGATGGGGCCAGCTCTTCCCGTCCCACAATGCGTAACGCCCCCAGTGACTTCAGCCAGTCGGCCCGGTCCTGCTTCCCCGTCAAAGCCACGACACCGTAGCCGAGGTTGGCCAACAGTTTGATGGCCAGAGAAGCAACCCCTCCCGTGGCTCCAGTGACGAGAACCTCGCCTTTGTCTGGCGTGACTCCATTGAGTTGCAGAGCTGCAACACATTGAGCCGCAGTGAATCCGGCAGTCCCGAGCTGCATGCACTCGCGACCGGTCAGTCCTTCGGGAATCGGCAGCACCCACTCCGCGGGAACACGGATCAGTTCGGACCAGCCTCCCCAGCGTTCCACGCCGAGTTCGTGCCCGGTGACGATCACATCCTGGCCGATCTTGAATTCTGGCGATGCGGATTCGAGCACGGTTCCCCACGCATCAATTCCCGGCACATGCGGGAACGTCCGAACGATGCCACGATGGCCAGTCGCCCCGAGGGCATCCTTATAGTTGAGCGAGGACAACCGCACCTGCACCACCACGTCGCCAGGCGGCAACTCCCGGCTCGGTCGGCGCTCCAGTGAGGTCGTGATGGACTTGTTTCCATCGCGCTGAACGAGCAGGCAGGCAAATTCGTCGGGCAGTGGCATCGTCATTCTCCAAAGCAAACTGGTCTCGTATCGTTATGATAGACGAGACACGCCCATGCGACAGTCCATGAAATCCTCCACACCCTCACCGAGCACTCGACAAGCCACCCCGACGCAGTTGCGGTGGTGGGTTGGGAACTCGTTGACACTGCTGCGTCTGCTGGCCGGACTGGCTTATCCGCTTGTCATGATCTCGTGGCGAATTCCACTGCTTCTGTTCGCAGGGATCAGCGATGCTGTGGATGGCTGGCTCGCGCGGCGATTGAACGCCGTGAGCCTGCTGGGGCAGGTCCTCGATCCCATCGCCGATAAGCTCTGCGTGCTGACGATTCTGGGGACCGCCCTATGGGAACAGCGCGTGACGGGCGGAGAACTGCTGTTGATTGGGGCCCGGGATGTGCTGGTGATTGGCGTGGCGCTGCTGGCCATGTGGACTCGTCCCGGAAGCTGGAAAAACATGCCGCCTCGAATTCTCGGCAAAGCGGCAACCGCAGGACAGTTCCTGTATCTCGTGACGCTGGAGGTCTGGAATTGGCATCCGTGGCCGTTCGTCGTACTTGTGGGAGGCCTCAGTTTGGCCGCCGGACTGGACTATGTTGCCGCCGCTCTCCGATACTTCCGAAACACCCGCCCCGCCACTGTTGCCGGGGCAGTTGATTCGCCCGATGCCCCAATCTGAACTCCCTCGCTCGCCATGGCCATTCCCGAACGCTGCGAAGTCATTCCACTGGCTGATCATCAGGCCAGTTTTCGAGTCGATGGAATCGAGCGGTTCCGCTGGCACTTCGGGACTCAGTACCCTCGTCCATTCTTCTACCCCATGCTTGGCCCGGGTGGCGAATCGCTGACGCGGATGGGGCATCCGGGAGCGGAGAATCACGATCATCATCAATCGGTCTGGTTCGCTCACAACAAGGTGCTGGGGATCAACTTCTGGGCCAATGACTCTCCAGCCGTCATCCGACAGCAGCGCTGGCTGGTTTACGATGATGCTCGGGAATTCGCCCGCATGGCGGTCCTGCTTGACTGGCTGGATGGGCACGACCCTCGCCCTTTGGTGGAACAGGAACTCATTGCAACGATGCGTCCTCTTCCTGATGGCGAATACCTGCTCGAACTCCAGTCCACGTTCCGACCCAACTCCGATCAGATTGAATTCCAGCAGACCAATTTCGGGTTTCTGGCTGTGCGGATGGCCAAATCTATCTCAGCGCACTTTGGCGAAGGTCAGTTGACGGGGGCTTCAGGAGAACAGGGAGAGCCGAATCTGTTTGGCAAGGCCAATGCCTGGATGGACTACAGCGGCCCCGTTCCACTGCCGCA
The DNA here is from genome assembly GCA_020426515.1 of Planctomycetaceae bacterium. Lineage (GTDB taxonomy): Bacteria > Planctomycetota > Planctomycetia > Planctomycetales > Planctomycetaceae > JACKHO01. The sequence goes on from JAGQPW010000012.1 coordinate 2,660, forward strand.
ACGCGATGGAGAACGACTCGCTCCCACAGAGGGGATTACGTACTTCGATCATCCGGCAAATCCCGGCTATCCCGCGAAGTGGCATGTGCGACAGGATGGCTGGATGGGGGCCTCCTCGTGTCGGGACACTCCGCTCGTCACCACGCGAGAGCAACCGCTGGTTCTTCGGTACATGCTGCACATTCACAGCGGCGCAGTTCAAGCAGACCGTTGCGAGCGACTTGCCGCCACATGGGCAGAGCGTCCACTGCTTAAGGTGCAAAAAGGAACCCGTCCGCACTTTCAGTACGAAGTTGTAGATGCGACATGATCCGACGCTGGTTGAGTCATCTGGCCAGTGAGTTTCTGATTCTGCTGGTCCGTATCTATCAGGTTACGCTGGGGCCTTTCCTTGGCGGGCATTGCCGGTTTCAGCCCACGTGCAGCCGCTACTTCATCGAAGCAGTCGAAAAACACGGCCCGCTGAAAGGAGCCTGGATGGGAATTGTGAGGCTGCTGAAGTGTCATCCCTTCCACCCGGGCGGCTATGATCCTCCGTAGACTGGCTGGCGATCTGTTGTTGCCAGCCGCTATACACTGTGCGCACCAGACTTTATTGTGCTGTTGCTGTCAAAAATGCCGCTGCTGTGACTCGTTCCCAACGTCATCGCAGGTCACCGTCACCCGCCACTTGCCCCCACGTCATGCCCGAACCGTCCCTCGCCGCTGATCAGTCCCGACCATCGACACTTGGTCAAACCATCCCTTACGATCGGTTTCTCGACTGTGTTCACTGCGGCCTGTGCACCTCGGCATGTCCCACCTATCTCGAAACAGGTGATGAGAACAACAGCCCGCGAGGTCGCATCTACCTGATGCGTGCCGTCACTGATGGTCGGCTCCCCATGAGCGACAATGTGACGCGACACCTGGACCTCTGCCTCGATTGCCGCAGTTGTGAAACGGCCTGTCCTTCCGGTGTGCAATACGGTCGACTGATCGAACCGTTCCGCGTCGAGATGCGGCAGCAGTTGAGCCCTTCTGGTGCGTCTCCCAGGCAGTCGTGGTTCGAGAAGTTCATTCTGCACGGTTTGTTTCCCTATCCCAAGAGGCTGAAGTGGGCGCTGTGGCCGGCTCGACTTGCCCAGCGTCTGGGGCTTGATCGGGCTGCAGAATCACTTGGTCTGATGCGGTTGTTGCCGCAGCCACTCCAGCGAATGCAGCGGCTGTTGCCCACATTGCCCGCAACGACCCCCACGCTCCCGGAGTTTCTTCCGGCTCAGGGATCACGGCGAGCCACCGTCGCCCTGTTGACCGGCTGTGTCGCCGAGGCGATGTTCAATCAGGTTCACTGGGCGACTGCTCGGGTCCTGCAGGCCAATGGTTGCGATGTGCATATTCCTCGCTCGCAAGGCTGCTGTGGAGCCATTCACTATCACAGCGGCAGCAGCGGTCCGGCAGTTGAACTGGCTCGCCAGAATGCACTGGCATTCAGCATTCCCGATCTCGACGCCGTAATCGTCAATGTCGCTGGCTGTGGTGCCATGCTGAAAGACTATGGCCACATGGCCAAAGAACTCGCCCCGAACGATGAGGCACTCCACTCGCAGCTGAGTGAGTTTGCCAGCAAGGTTCAGGATGTTTCGGAGTTTCTGGCGGCGCTGGGGCCAATTCCGCCGACGCACCCGGTTCGAGTCAAAGCGACCTATCACGATGCCTGCCATCTGTGTCACGCGCAGCAGATTCGCACGCAGCCTCGCCAACTGCTGGGAATGATCCCGCAGCTGGAACTGCTTCCACTGGCGGAATCGGAAATCTGTTGTGGCGCCGCTGGCTCGTACAATCTGACCGAGGCCGAAATGGCCGACCGGCTGGGGCAACGCAAGGTTGGCAACATCCTGAACACTGGTGCCGAAGTTGTCGTTTCCGCCAACGCCGGCTGTACACTGCAGATTCAGTCCTTCCTCAAGGCCAACGGCAAGCAGTCCATGCCGGTGGTGCATCCGATGGAACTTCTCGCACAAAGTTACGGACTGCCTGTAGACTGACCATTGCGTCTGCCCGTTTCTATTCCTGCTCCATTGTGTGCCAGCCAGAGACGGAACTGGAAATTCAGCCATGACAGCCCAATCATGACAGCGAATGTTCGAGACATCGACGCGATTCGTGAGTTTCGCGCAGCACTGATCGAATTCATTGAGGAGACGACCGGCGCACTCGAGGTCATGACGATGGAAATGCAGCGGGTCAAAGCCTGGATCGAACAGGAACAACCCCAGTATTGGACGATCCAGACCCGCAAGGCCTTCGACAAAATTGCAGAAACTCGCGTCGCTCTCAATCGGTGTCAGATGCGGACCGTGGCTGGTCAGCGTTCGTCCTGCATTGAAGAGAAGCAGGCTTTCGCCGCAGCGAAACGCAGGCTGCAGCATTGCCACGATCAGGTTGAGGTCGTCAAGCGCTGGGGCATGAAACTGCGGCACGAGGCGGACGAATTCCGCGGACGACTCGCTGGCGTCCGACGAATGCTGGAAACAGACCTTCCACGGGCATTGGCTCTCCTGGAAAAGACTGCCTCCGTTCTTGAGGCCTATGCCGAGATTCCACCTCCAGAATCCGGCTCCTGACGCCCAAGGTTGACTCGAGTGCCTGTCGTTTCATTCAAACACATGCATTGCAGTTGATTTCATCTGCTGGATGTCTCACGATTGACTGACAAAGATGTCATTTCCCCATGACTGAACGTCAGAGGCATTCGCCACCAGATATTTGCAGAGGATTGATTATGACTCGCTGTTGCGCCATTGGATTTTGCTGTTTCCTGTTGCTGGCAACGCCTCTCTCGGCACAAGGGCCGGGGCAGTCGAATTCAATAACGGCCAAGGGCGTGGTGAAGTCCACGACCGTCAAAGGACGCAGCCGCTCGGTGACTGTGACGACGACCGAGGGCAACGAGTTTGACGTCGCTGTCACTCCTCGGATGAAATTCGAAGTCCGAGCCAAAGGAGACGCCGGTTTTGTTCGCCCAGGCCAGATGCTGCAGGCTCAGGGTGTTCTCACAAACGGCCGACTGTTTTCGAACGATGTGGAAGTCATCCTGCTTCCCAAAGGTCGAACCGCTCCTCCCGGACGCATGGAGAAATCGGCCCGGTCATCCGGGGCCAGTGTGAATACATTCGACGTTTCAGGACCGATCATCGCGGCCCAGCAGGACACCGACTATCCGGACTATCTGGCCGTTGCCCTGAAGACCATCGGGAAACCGACCGTGTTGATGTTGGGACAGAACTTCAAGGTGGCCGTCGTCTCCGATGACATGGAACTGGTCAAGGAGGGGATGCCCGTGGAACTGGAAGCCGTACCAGGTCCGGGAGGACGTCCTCTGTTTGTGCGGCTGACGGTCGCCCTGCCCGACCCGCTCAAGTCCGAAGATGTGCTCGGCGTCCTAGAGGCTGATGCCAATTGACGAACAGGCCTGTGATAGCTGCCTGTTCGCCTTGTATCGACTGTATGTTTTGCGCGGACGACAACAGTCGTATCGTCCGAGCAACGGATTGAGAATCGGTTACAATCGGTTCTGCCATTCCTGCCGATCAGACTTTACTGCTGTCCCCGAACGTTCGCAGAATCCCAACAGAGGTTGCGCGGCCGACAACCGATGAAAATGGGGGTGGCTGCGCATCGTGACAGCCGTTCGATGGTTGGACTTCGACTGAGATCACTGAAAAAGGCAAACACCATGCAGCCTGGACTACGGACTCTGCTTGTGCTGGGTCTCCTGTGGATGGGTGGCTCCGTGAGCCACGCTCAGGGACAGCTGCCGACCGAACAGCAACTCAATCCGCTCGGCCTGACACTCATGTGGTGGGGCCAGGCGACCATTGATCGCAACCGAGATCAGGTCGAGTTCATCAGTGCTGACGAACAGAACCTATATATCCAGTCTCGCACGGGCATCATCACGACTTTTGGCGTGGAAAATGGTCGCCGGCTCTGGGATGCGCTCCTGGGCTCACCGGACCGGGTCGGCTATCCCGCATCCTCGAACGACGAACAACTGCTCATCACTTCCGGACTGACGATCTATTCGCTCGACAAAATGACCGGTCGTGTGTTGTGGCAGCTGCTCGTTCCAACGCTTCCCTCGGCTTCCCCCGAAGTCGACGCCAACGCGGCCTATATTGGGTCGGTTGACGGCAGCGTGTATGCCTTTGATCTGGCACGCGTCCGGGAGCTGCACCAGGAAGGCCGCTTGCCGCAATGGGCTCATCTGGCACGAATGTGGCGTTACAAAGCCCCCAGCGAAATCATCGCTCCACCGGTCTCGACCGGAGCGACCGTTGCCTTTGTGAGTAAGCAGGGCATGGTTATCGGCGTTGCAGCCAAGTCCAAGAAGCTCAAATTTCAATTCGAAACGGATGCCCGCATTTACACCCCGCTGGGACGTAGCGGCAATCTGATTTTCGTCGCCGATCAGCACTCCCGTTTGTACTGTCTCAACCAGGAAAACGGGACCATGTTGTGGTCCTTCTCGACCGGAGCTCCTGTCGTTCAGATGCCTCAGGTCATTGGCGGGCACGTTTTTGCCGTTCCGCACCGTGAAGGTCTGGAGTGCATTTCGGTTGAGTCAGGATACCGGATCTGGAAGAACGAGCGAATTACCCGCTTCGTGGCCGCCAGCGACACCAAGGTCTACGCCTCAGACCTGTCCGAAAATCTCCTGGTTCTGGACCGCAGCAACGGAAAGATCATTTCCGCACTGCCCATGCGTGGATTCCCACGCCGCATTTCCAACGACCGCACAGATCGCGTCATTCTGGCCACCAACGATGGCCTGGTCTTGTGTTTGCGGGAAATCGGTTCGGATTTCCCCACCTATCACCTGTACCCCGAACGTCGGCCCATTCTGCCCGAACTGGCTCCGGAAGAAGATGCCAAAGCTGCTGAAATGCCCGAGCAAAATTAGCATCCTGCATTTCTCGGCAACTCACAGCGACGGCAGCCCCACCCGGTCGCAGAGATCGATCAGCACGCAGTCCGTGCACTTCGGACGTCGAGCAATACAAGTTTGACGGCCGTGATGAATCAGCCGGTGCGAAAAGTCGATCCACTCTTCCTTCGGCAGCAGCTTAATCAGGTCCTGCTCGATCGCTTCCGGTGATTCGCTCGTGGTCAACCCGAGCAACCGGCTGATGCGTTTCACATGCGTATCAACCACCACTCCACTGGGAATGCGGTGCCACGTCCCCAGGAGAACGTTGGCTGTTTTGCGACCAACTCCCGGCAGTTGAATCAGTTCATCGAGCGTTTCCGGGATGCGTCCGCCGTGCTTTTCCACCACACACCGGGCCATGCCTCGCAGGTTCTCGGCCTTGGCGCGAAAGAATCCGGTGCTGCGGATGATGGTCTCCACGTCCTCCTGTGAGGCCCTGGCCAGATCTTGCGCGGTCGGGTACTGCGCGAACAATTCCGGCGTCACCATGTTGACCCGTTCATCCGTGCATTGCGCAGAGAGAATTGTCGCGGCCAGCAGTTCGTATTCGTTGCGATGAGTCAGAGCACATTCCGCGACGGGGAACTTCGCTTTCAGTCGGTCAATGATAGCCAATACCCGTTCACGCTGTGCCTTCGCCGAGCGTTTTCTGGGCCCCGACACGGCCTTCTTTGCCGCCGTACTCGATTTCCTGACCGCCTTTTTGGCCATCCCACGTGCCCCGTCGTTCACTCGTACCTGTTCGCGAAATGAGAGTCCCCGCGGTGGACGTGCATTGACCACCGCGGGGAGCAGCTCATGGATCGTCTCAAACAAGGGCCGCTTAGGGAAGCGGGAGGGTCTTCAGATCGAGTGAACCGGTTTCCGACTTCACGAGAACCACAGCCTGCTTGTCATTCAGCCGATCAAGCTGGACGACTCCAGTCCAGGACTCAACGGTTTCGTACTCCTGGCCGGCCGTGCCGCCAATTTTCTCTTCGATGCCCTGAGCCCGATCAATGTCATCGGTGCTGATCTTCATCACGCCACGAGCACTGTTGGCCAGCAGCAGGTAGTCTTTGTCGCCCTGATGATAAGCGATCATGTCCAGAGGCTGGTTGCGGTTTCCTAGTTCAGCCACGGTGGTTCCACGAACTTTCTCGCCACCAGCGATCGCAGAGACAGGGAACTTCACGAGTGGCGTGCAGACGAAGCCCGCAAGCACCGTCGGTTCCCCATTGATCATGAAGGGAACAAAGGTGCGAATGGGAGAGAGGCTTTCCAGCTGGCCGTGGGCACCGTGGTAAATTTCCAGTCCAGTCGCTTCGACCTTGTCGGCAAACGGAAACGCGAACGAGCGGACCGTTGAGGGAACGGCCGAATTGCTCATCCCGGAAACCAGCAACTGACCATCGACAAATGCCAGATCCGTGACCGACGACATCCGATGGTTACGGGCCCGGCGTCCTTCTCCCACAATCTTGTCTTCCGGGGCATTGGGGATGTCCATCTTCGCATGCGTGATCTTGTCCAACCCAAGCTGCACGATCGCACCTGACCCATCCAGCATCACCAGCTGCGGGCCGGCTCCGGTCGAAACGGAAACGAACAGGTGCCCACTGAGCGGATTGACTGCCATGTCCAGAATTTCAACGGCGGAGACCCCCAACTGCTGAGCAATCTTGCTGTCGACGCCATCAATGGCGTGCTTCACGCTCGCGGCATCCCCGGGTCGATCCCCGGTCTGAATGGCCACAATCTGGGCCGCTTTCGCATCACCCACAAACAGAATGCCGTCCGGGCCGAACGCAATCACGTTCGCAGACTTCAACTCCAGAGGTCCCGGATTTAATCCGTATTGATCGGCCTGAACCGCGGCACTTAACACAACCGTCGCACACAGCCCCAGAAAAGAAACGCGTCTGCCCATTGCTGTTCTCCATTCAGTGTGATTTCAAACGACCTGTCGCACACTGTCCATCGCTATCATTTGAATGTCAACAGTCCTGCCAGATGCCATATCTGGTGACCTATGTCCGGTCTCTCACCATAACTTCTGACCGGATTCCTTTCCGGGCAGGGAATCCCCGGGGCCACATCTGCCACTCGATGAAACGAAGCGTCTGGAGGAACCTGCCTTGCCTGCGAATCACGGTTCCCCATAAGTTTCCCCTCATTGAAGGAATCGACCTGTCGGCAGTTGCCATGCCGTTTTGCGACACCAACCATCAGACGGATGAATGCCCATGGCTGCTGAGTACCGCACCACGCCTTCGGACACGGATCGGATGCCGGGAGGAGTCCCGTACATCATCGGGAACGAAGCGGCGGAACGGTTCAGCTATTATGGCATGAGGACGATCCTTGTGGTCTTCATGTTTCGGTATCTGCACCTGATGTCGGATCAGCTGCTCCCCGCCATGTCCAAGGCGGAAGCTCAGGAGCATTACCACACGTTTGCTTCGTGGGTGTACTTCTTTCCGATTTTCGGTGCCATCATCTCTGATGCCTTCACCGGGAAATACCGCATCATCCTGTGGGTCTCGGTGCTGTACTGTCTGGGGCATCTCAGTCTGGCCTGCATGAGCACCCCGGGACTCTCTCCTGCCAGCTGGATGTGGCTCGGACTGTTTCTGATCGCTCTCGGTTCGGGTGGCATCAAGCCCTGTGTTTCGGCTCACGTCGGGGACCAGTTCGGCCATCGCAACCAGCATCTCATGGCGAAGGTGTACCAGTGGTTTTACTTCTCAATTAACTTCGGATCGACGTTCTCCACCATCCTCACTCCGTGGCTGCTCGAATGGTATGGACCACACATCGCCTTCGGAGTTCCCGGGGTGCTGATGGCCGTTGCCACACTCATGTTCTGGATGGGCCGCAACGTGTTTATCCATGTTCCCCCGGCAGGAACGACGTTCCTCAAAGAAGTTTTCAGCTGGGAGGGCATTCAGACCATCCTGCGACTGGGATTGGTCTACGTCTGTATCTCCGTTTTCTGGGCGCTGTTTGATCAGACAAGTTCCGCCTGGGTTTTGCAGGCCGAAGACATGAACCGTAACTGGCTCGGCATGGAATGGCTTCCCTCGCAGATTCAGGTACTCAATCCCATTCTGGTCATGGCGCTGATCCCGCTGTTCCAGTACGTCATCTATCCCGCGATTGACCGAGTGTTCAAGGTCACTCCGCTGCGAAAAATCTCGCTGGGACTGTTTCTGACCGTGTTGGGCTTTGGACTCTCGGCCTACGTTCAGGAATGGATTGATACCGGGTATCGCCCGTCCATCGCGTGGCAATTCATCGCTTACATTCTGATTACCGCCGCAGAAGTCATGGTCTCGATTACCGGCCTGGAGTTCTCCTACGCTCAGGCGCCCAAGTCGATGAAGTCGGTGATCATGTCCGTGTGGCTGTTTTCGGTGTCTCTGGGCAACATCGTAACCGCGATGGTCAATCACTCCATTCAGGTCCCCAGCATCAACGAAGTCGTGGCGCAGGCCGAGTTCCTGGATGAATCGCACGACGAGACGAAACTGGTCAAAGGGCACTGGAAAGTTCGGGCGTCCCATCTGCTGACAGAAGACAAATGGAAGGAGTTTCCCGACGGGACACCCGTGAAGGAAATTCTCGTCGCCGGACATGATGGGCAGTTTGACACCGCAGACGATACGCAACTGCAGTTCGACCGCTTCATGAGTCTCGTCAATCTCGAAAACGTGGAGATTGCATCGCTCGAAAATGCGAAAGCGGTAATTGACGCACACTTCTTTGCTTCGGCGCCAGATGATCCCAGCAAGTCCATTCCGTCAGATGAAGAGGGACAGGCACTGATTGCTGAGTTGCGTGACACACGAAATCAGGCACTGGCGTATCACCGTATCACCCAGGATCGCTACCGCATCGTCTCACCCGGCCCGGACGGCCTGATGCAGTCACCGGACGATGTCATCTTGCAGGCCTCCATTCAGCGGGCTGATCCGCAGGCCCATCAGGGTCTGGCTCAACTGCCGTACACCTGGCGTGAACGGCGCCTCATCGAACTCAAAGGCGAAGAAGGACGGCGCGAAGTCGAAGCCGATCGTGGCCAGGCCCCGGAAACACGCATTTCCGGAGAGATCACCGTTGGGGGGCTCGTCACCCTGGAAGGTGCGGCGTACTTCTGGTTCTGGACAACGTGCATGCTGGGAGCGGCCATCGCGTTTGTGCCCATCGCTTACTTCTACCGCGGTAATTCCCACATGCAGGACGATCCGGACAACGGACCGCCCCCGGCCGATGCAGAATCCCCGGTTGCCTGAGCCACTCGATTTCACGTTCTCTGAATCGGCACTTCATGTCGAAACAGATACTCCCATGAATCGCTCTGGAACAGGCGAAGCTGCCGAAAAACCGGGCCTATCTGCTCCAGACGGTTTCCCAACCGGTCCGGATGGGTACTTGATCCCGAACTCTCAGAGTCGTACAATCATTTGTGTCGATTAGGCATGTGATTTGCCGATTAAGGATTGTGACAGTTCTTCAACTGTGCTCCTGTCTAAATATGCAGCGAATTGCCGCACATCTTGGAATTCCGCTCGCCGCATTGGCCCTCGCCATGCTGGTTGGAGTCCAATTTGGCCACTCGCCACTGCACCACGTGGCGGAACATGTCGCCGCGCACGCGACCACGTCGACTCCGTCTGGCGAATGCCACCACGGCAGCCACGGGCACCACAATCACGGCGGATCTGGCCACCATCATCACAGTCACGCCGATGATCAGCGGTCATCTCACCCTCTGGGACACCACGATCACGACACTGAGTGCCAGTTGTGTGATCTGGCCCTCTCACCGGCCACGCTCACATCAGCAACCACGATTGAACTGAGCGAGTCACTTGTTCTCGAAATCACGCTGCTCGCACAACCGGTGCTGGAGTCAGCGGAACTGTGGGTTGCCCCGGCTCGCGGCCCACCGGCTCAGCAGGCCTGACGGTCGAATTGCGCTAGTCAAATTGCCTCTCTACTGATTCCCTGTGTAATGCTGCGCTGACGCAGCGGGAATCTGACAGGCGCTGACATCAGCCTCGCGATCGTATTCTCGATGATGTCGCAAACACGCTGCGCTGGTCCAACCAGACTCAGAGTTTGCGCTGTCCTCAATGCTTATTTCATTCCGCGACGCCGAGCCTCTGCGCGCTCGTGCATCGTACTCTCATTCATTCCAGTCCCTGGAAAGGGGTCTCCATGTCCAAGTCTCATGCACGACGGGGTTTTACCTTGATCGAACTTCTGGTGGTGATCGCAATCATCGCCATTCTGATCGCCCTCCTGCTGCCTGCCGTCCAGCAGGCTCGCGAAGCCGCCCGCCGCTCCGCATGCAAGAACAATATGCGGCAACTCGGCCTGGCACTGCACAACTATCACGACACGTTTTCCGCCTTCCCTCCTGGCTGGATCGGGGCGACGGCTGGAGTGGCCGATGTGGAAGGCCTGAACGGTTTCAGCTGGGGCACCATGCTCCTGCCCTACATTGAGCAGGCTCCGCTGTACAACAAACTACGTTTCGACAGGTCCATCATCGATATCAACAACCTGATGTTGCTGCGGCAACCACTGACGGTGTTCCGCTGTCCGTCCGATCCGCAGCCCGAGACATGGGAAATTGTCGAAGAGGGCACAACCTCTCCTCCGCTGGCCGAACTGGCGACTGCCAACTACGTCGGCGTATTCGGAACGCCCAGTGGATCTGGCGGAAGAGAACTCGAAGATTGTGAAGGCTTTGTCGGTCAATGCACCGGCAATGGAATGTTCTTCCACAACAGCCGTGTCCGCATGCGTGACATCACTGATGGGACCAGTAACACCATCGTGATTGGCGAGCGGGTGACCCGTCCCCTCGGAGCCACCGAAGATACATTCTCAACCTGGTCCGGCGTCGTTCCCGAGGGGGAAGAAGCTTTCGCCCGCACATTAGGACTCGTTGACCATCCCCCGAATGCCGGCAACCATGGGGTCATCCACGTAGATGACTTCAGCAGTCACCACGTGGGCGGTACTCACTTTGTCCTGGGCGATGGCCACGTGCGGTTTGTGAGCGAGAACATCGACGAGAATGTATACCAGTTTCTGTCGACCCTGTCTGGCGGAGAGGTAATCGGCGAGTTCTAACGATCAGGGCCGCGTCTGTTCTCGGCCGGGTTTCGACCCCGACCGGGAACGCCGTCGGCCCAACTCAAGAGCCAGTCGACAACAGCCCGGTTCGCGAGGCCAGCCTCCCGAACCGGGCCTGTTGCTTTTGCTCCGACACAGTCGGCGTTGAGGGATGACCGATCGTCCGACTAGACTTGCGGCGGCCCGGAAAAGGAACGCCAGCAATGCCCACGCTTTCGCCTGATCAGATGAATGTCATTCTCGCCACGGATTGCGGGAGCACCACGACCAAAGCCATTCTGATCCAGAAGGTCAACGGGCACTACCGTCAGACACATCGAGGCGAAGCCCCGACCACAGTCGAAGAACCGGTCGCTGACGTGACCGCTGGCGTGGTCAATGCCGCGACCGAAGTGGGCGAACTGGCCGGACGACGACTGGTTGACGATCACGGACAGATCATTCGGCCGGCCAGTGGCAACGCAGGTTGCGACATTTACATCTCCACCAGCAGCGCCGGAGGTGGTCTGCAGGTCCTGGTGACGGGCGTAGTTCGTGAAATGTCGGCCGCCAGCGCTGAACGCGCTGCACTGGGGGCCGGGGCCATTGTGCTCGATCTCATTGCCTCCAACGACAAACGCCGTCCCTACGAACAGATTCAACGGATTCGCGACCTGCGACCAGATATGGTCGTTATGGCGGGCGGCACCGATGGCGGCACGGAAAAACATGTCGTGCAGATGGCGGAACTGATTGCCCCGGCCAAGCCCCGGCCACGCTTTGGCAGCAACTACCGCATGCCCATCATCTACGCAGGCAATCACGATGCGGCGGCACTTGTCTCGGGAACCTTTGACGACTCGGTCGCCTTGTCGGTTGTGGACAACGTTCGCCCGGTGCTCGAGCGCGAAAATCTCGCTCCCGCACGCGACAAGATTCACGACCTGTTTCTGGAGCACGTGATGGCCCATGCTCCCGGATACGAAAAACTGATGGCCTGGACCGATGCGCCCATCATGCCGACCCCGGGGGCTGTGGGGGACATTCTGCAGGAGATCGCCCGCGTGCGGGGCATCAATTGCGTAGGGGTTGATATTGGCGGTGCGACGACCGATGTGTTCAGCGTCTTTGATGGCCCGGAAGGTACGCCCGTCTTCAACCGCACCGTGAGTGCCAACCTGGGGATGAGCTACTCCATCTCCAATGTCTGCGCGGAAACCGGAATGGCAAATGTGCTGCGCTGGGTGCATCGCGACATGGACGAGCGTGAACTGAGAAATCGGGTCAAGAATAAGATGATCCGCCCGACCACGATCCCACAGACGGCCGAGGCGCTCGAATTCGAGCAGGCCGTCGCACGCGAAGCGCTGCGACTGGCCTACAAACAACACAAGGAGTTTGCCACAACTCTCAAAGGGGTACAGCAACAGCGAACCGTTGGCGATACGTTCTCGCAGTCCGGCAGCGGTCGTTCCATCGTCAACAACATGAAGCTCAATCTACTCGTTGCTTCGGGAGGTGTGCTGTCCCATGCACCTCAAATGCGGCAGACGGCGATGATGTTGCTGGATGCCTTCGAGCCAGAAGGGGTCACCGAACTCGCCAAGGACAGCATTTTCATGATGCCA
>JAGQPW010000012.1:15466-27861 GCA_020426515.1 Planctomycetaceae bacterium
CATCTGGGCGTACTGGCGTCGGTACATCCGCAAGCCGCACTGGAAGTGTTCGAGAAGGACTGCCTGATCTACCTCGGAACAGCCGTGTCCCCGGCCGGCACCGCTACCGCCGGACGCCCCTGCCTGACCTATTCACTCAAAGGAAAGGGGCTGCAGGAACAGGGCGTCTTGCTCTGTGGGGAGCTGCAAGAGTTTCCTTTATCACACAGCGAGAGCGTTGACGCAGTACTGGAACCCGCGCGAGGATTCGATGTCGGGGCAGGTCCGGGAAAACGACTGGAGTGTACTCTGCGAGGCGGGACCGTGGGAATCATCCTGGATGGACGGGGACGTCCGCTGTGGCCGACTCGCTGAACCGGGATTTGCCCAAGTTGTCCGCGCGGTCACGAATTCAGAAGAGACCTTTCCTCCATTTTCGTATCATTGTCTTGGTGGCAGTCACTCCTCGGCCTATTCACTCACTTCGTTCCCTTTCGAAACAAGAGCCGGATTCAGCATGCGTCCAGGAAATCTGCAAAGCAGTGCCGGTCGGATTCAAGATGCTCTCGACGTCCTGCTTCAGCGTTGGGAGCAGACCCGAGAGGCATGGCGAGACAGCCGTGCACAGCACTTTGAGGACGAAGTGATCCGGCCTCTACGCGATGAGCTGGCCATTGCAACCCCCGCGATCGGGCATATGTCACAGATTCTTAGTCACGCTCAGCGAGAACTGGAAGAGTGAGCGACCGCGGCCCTGGTCTCCAGACAACGGCAGACGGACCGGTGTCTGCCTACTGAGAGTTCTTGCCAAGTCCAGGTATCGCCTGAGCCGGCAACATTTCCATGATGCGAGGAAGACGCATCGTGAACGTCGTTCCTTGACCTCGATGCGACGTGCATTTGATGTTGCCGCCATGGGCCTGCACAATGTTTCTGACGACCTCCAGGCCGAGGCCCGTTCCAGACGAGCCCTTGGTGGTGTAGAACGAATCCCAAATCTGGTTCAGAGCTTCTGGATCAATGCCGCAGCCGTTGTCGCATACCGAAAGGCAAGCCCCTGTTGCCGTGGATTCCAGTTCAATCTCGATGCAACCATCCGACTTTCCGGCGATGGCATCGGATGCATTCGTGATGAGATTGACGAGAACCTGCTGCAACTTGAATGAGTCGCCCATCACGAGGACGACCTCTGAATTGCAGTGAAACTGAATCTGCTTGACCGGGATGGTGCGATGAAACCGCAGGAAGGACAGCAGTTCGCGAACGCAATCAGCAAGATTGACGGGCCGACTTTGCAGTTGGGACGGAGTACGTTCATCGTCTTGCCCCGTGTTGTGTCGCACGAAGTTCTTGATCTCGTCGACGAGCGTCTCCAGGCGCTCGTGCGTCTGCCTCGCCATGGACGCCAGTTCCAGCAACTGCGGGTCGCTGGAATAGGCATCTTCAATCAGCTCGACCAGCGGCAACAGCATGAGTTGATTCCCCATCTCGTGAGCAATCTCAGCGGCCAGGTGTCCCAGACTGGCCATCCGTTCGACCGAGGCCAGGCGTTCCGCCATACGCGAGTTCTGAGTCGCCAGATCATGGGCATCCAGCGCTCGGCGCAGCACCGTGTGCAGTTCTGACCGCTCCCACGGCTTACGCACAAACTGAAAGACCTGCCCTTCATTGACAGCATCAATGATGGCATCCGATTCCGTATATCCGGAAAGGATAATCCGCTGGATGTGGGGATGTCGCCGCCTCAGGATGGAAAACATTTCCACCCCGGTCATCTCGGGCATCCGCTGATCTGCGACGACCACCGGAACGGGCGTTTCGTCGAGAATCGTCAGCGCCTCCGCGGCGGATGTTGCGGTATGCACCCGGAACTCGCATTCGAACGTCGCCTCGAATACGAAGAGATTGTTGGGCTCATCGTCAACGTACAGAATGTCTCGCAATGGATTGGACATGATCCGCATTTCTCATTCGAGTCACCCTCTGCAACGGGATACTCCAGATGACGCAGCGCCCCCACTCCGCGCCAAGGCTGTAAGCCGATGTGGGGCTATTCGACTATCGGCGTCAGAAATGCCCCCGAATCACATTCATATTGTATTCGTCGAACGGTTCGTTTATTCGACGTTCGATATTTCAACTTCCAAGCCGGATTAGCGCGATCAAAACGCAGATTTCCTCTCCGGTACGCAGCCGGTATGCGCTACCTGAATTGTGAATTCAGTAAACTTGCCGACCTCGCTTTCCACGGTGAGGGAACCGTTACAGCTTTCGACGATTCGATGGCTGATGGCCAATCCCAGTCCGGTCCCTCGGCCGGGTGGCTTGGTCGTAAAAAATGGATCGAAGATGCGCGAGCGAATCTCTTCCGGAACTCCGCCGCCATTATCGCGAATTCGAACCGTCCAGCTGGACTCGGTTTCGGTCGTGAAGATGTCGATTCGGCCTGAATCATTCAGTTCCTGAGCGGCATTCTCGAGAATGTTCATGAACACCTGATCCAACTGGCCGAAGCGGCCCGACCGTGGAATGGATTTGTCAAAGTGCGTCACGACGAGAAGCCCCGCCCGATCTTCGTCTGGACTCTCCGCAACGCTGAACACTCTCAATGTGGAGTGCCGCAGTTTCAGCAGATTCAGACAAGAGGAGAGCGTGCGGCTCAATTCCATTTTCTGGACATCACCGCATCCCGGATGCGCAAACTGCCGCATGTCTTGAACGATGTTCGCTGTGCGCTGCGCCCCCTGCGAGATCACGTTGGTGAGTTCGACGGTTTTGCGCAGCAGTTCCGTTTCCGGCGCATCGGAATCGAGACCATGTCCAATCCGGCGCAGCCGGTCGCGCAAGACATCTGTTCCAGAACAGATCGGGGTAATGGAATTGTTCACTTCATGAGCCAGCCCCGCGACCAGTTGGCCCAGCGACGTCAGCTTTTCGGAACGGATCAGTTGCTCCTGCATTGCGGCATTCTGTCGCAGTGCAGTCTCCAACTCCACGTTGCGTTCATAAAGATGGCGATTCAGGTTGCTGATGCGCAACAACGCCCGCAGCCGGGCAAACAGTTCTACGGCTTCAAAGGGCTTCGAGAGGTAGTCGTCAGCCCCGCAGTCCAGTCCTTCAACCATCCGCTCAATGCCGACCCGGGCTGTCAGCATCATGAACGGAATTGGCGCTGTCTGCGGATCACCCTTCATCTCCCGGCAGAACTCGTTGCCATCCATGCGCGGCATCATGGCATCGGAAATAATGCAGTCTGGTCGATGCTGCCGAGTCTGCAGGCAACCTTCCACTCCATCTGCCGCTTCAATGACCTTAAACTTTGACTGCAGCAATCGCCGGAGAAGCTGGCGGACTTCGACATTGTCGTCGACCACAAGAATCGTGGGCCTCTCTTCCTCTGGCTCCTCCGATGCAGTTGGCTCTCCCGCAACGAAGTCCACCCGTTCCAGTTCGGCAAACGGAGTACAGATGACATCGCCTCGTACAGGATCCAGGTCCGTGGCCGATCCAACGAGCAGTTCATCTCCTCGCGGCAGCTGCACGAAAAACGTGGCCCCGGCCCCCGGGGCACTGTGAACACCTGCCGACCCCGCATGCAGTTCCGTGAGTTCTTTAACCAGAGCAAGTCCCAGTCCAGTCCCGGAGAACTCCCGGCACGTGGGTCGATCCAGCTGGGAAAACCGCTGAAACAGCTGATCGCATTCCTCTGGTGTGATCCCCGCTCCCGTGTCCTTAACCGAGATTTCAATTCCGCCCTGTGGAGAGTCACAATTCGCAGTCCGCACGACGATTTGGCCACCGGCGGGAGTGAACTTGATCGCGTTGGATAGAAGGTTGGTAACGATAATCTCCAGTTTCTCCCGGTCGGCAACAATCGATGGATGCGCGCAGCCGGGTTCAAAGATCAGCTCCAGTTCGCGCTGTACTGCCAAAGGCCGAGCGGCTTCAACGAGCCAACCCAATTGCTGGTGGACATCCAGCCTTTCCGGTTTCAGACGTACTTTCCCGGCTTCGATTCGCGAAAATTCCAACAGGTGGTTGATCAACGTGAGCAATCGCCGAGAGTTGACTTCGGCCACTCGCACCAATCCCTGATCCGCCAGCGAGAGGCGATCGGCCACGATGGTCTTCAGCTGCATGAGAGGCGAAAGAATCATCAGCAGTGGCGTCCGCAACTCGTGACTCACGTTCGCGAAGAAATTTGTTTTAAGCTGATTCACTTCCTCCAGTCGACTGATCGACTCCTGAAGCTGGTGCGTTCTGACATCCACAACCCGTTCGAGGTCGGTATTCAAATCGCGAAGTTCTCGATCGCTGCGAGCCAACTGCCGTACCATTCCATTGAACTGACGAGCCAGTCGATCGATTTCGTCAGTCCCGGTCGGACAAATTTCCTGCTGAAAGTCTCCCTGTTCCAGCCGCTGCATGGCCTCAACCAGTGTGGCCACGCGGGTCGTGACAGATCGCGCCACATAGCCGGCGTACGCCAGACCGACAAGCAGCGCGCAAATCGTGATCCCCAACGTCTGCTGCCGCAGCAACTGCACGGTCTGCGCTGCATTCTCCGGATGCTTGAGGATTTCAAGCGACCGCGCCATTCCGAGTCCTGCAATCATCACTGCCGTCACGAGAATCGTGGTTCCAAATCCCACTTCGAGTCGACGCCCCAGCCGCGATTGCGGCAACTGCGCGAAGTCAATGGAAACGCCGCTGGACAACAAATCCAGGACGACCGGTTTCATGCGGTCTTCGACATAGAAATAAGTCGTCAGAATGATGCAGCTCAGCCCGACAAACCCTGCCACGCACACTTGCAACAGGATGTTTGCAGGCAGATTGGCGTACCAGAGGGCTACGCAGATGGGAGCAATCGTGATCCAGGGATCGATCATTGCTTCCCAGAAAGCCAGCCGCTGGGGGAAGAGCACGGCCTGTCGAGCGGCACTCGACTGCAGATCGTCCGGTGTTGGCAGCCCGTCGGCACGCAGATGCAGATATCGACGCAGGTCCCGTGTCAGCAGACGCGCCAGCTGCATGGTCATCACGACAGCAGTCAGGATCGTCACAGCGGCGGATTGAGCAAAGACCCAGCGAATGTGACCGGAAAGGTCAAGTGTCCAGTTGACATACACTACGCACAGCGCGCCTGCCCCGATGGCAAACAGTCGCGTCACCCCGTAGATTTTCAACGGGCTCTGGCTGTTCTGCCAGCCTTGAAGCGTGCTCTGCTGGATGGTCTCTTCCATGGAGGCAGACTCTACTCCGAACCACCCGTTCACCGGATGGCCCTATATCAAACCAACACTTCCCAGGTGCAATTCCAGAAACCGATCATGTCCGTCGAGAACCTGTTCCATGTCCACGTGCGCGACATGGGCGGCCGCGTCCTGGAAGCAGCGACGGTGCCGCTCCCATTTTTTGAGGAGCTCCGCCTCCAGTCCTGAGTTTCGAACCCGCTCTTCGAGATCTTTACCCGGCATGGACTTCAAATCGTCGATAGTCAGATCTCCATTCTTCAGAGCCCGAGAGAAAATTCCTCCCGTAAAATCTCGGTCTCGAATCTCTCGTCGCCAGGTACTCAACACATTGCCGACTCGCCCCATTGCCTGAGCGTGCCAAAGTGCCTCACGCAGGTGTCCCAGTTCCGCCTCGGGTAACGGAGGCGATGCCATCAGGTCGAGCGTGCTGAAGCTGACCATCAACATGTTGTGCGGAGCGTACACATCATGTTCGGTGCTGTTCAGCAGCGCTGGGTACCGGTTGGCCAGATGTCCATACCGCATGGCATTGAAAAACTGATTCAGGTCGAATGTCCATACAGGTTCAAATTCATCGAAGTGCGGAAGTTCAGCGACACGCTCCCGATACTCCTCCCACAATGCCCGCGTCAGTTCCACATGGCTTGTTTCATACTCTGATAGTTCGCCGACCGATCCGACACCCGGTTGCCCACACGCCAGCAACATGGCCGAGAGCCATTCCGACCGCTCGCCACAGTCAGCCACATCATCAAACAGTACACACAGGATCACCGACAGCAGCTTGGTGTCACACAGTTGCTCACGCCAAACTGGTGCCACGCACGAAAGTGAAGTCAACTCAATCCCATGCAGGCACCACTGCCACAGGTAAAGATCACGTTGTCCTACTCCAGCATAGGCCGCAATCCAACGGCGGACTTTGGGGCGAAAGGACTTCTGCCAAACTGCCTGCCGATCGATGCGGGCGACTTCGGCCGTAACGTTACTGCGGCGGAAATTCTCGCGGAGTTGCGGCGTATTACGCGGCTCATCCGCCGCTTGCGGTATACGTGTTGCGGACACTGAGGCCCTCCCGGATGCAGATCAATGATGTCAGCTCAGCACTGGCCGATGGGTCATTCTCGTGGGGCTGATTCTGCACAACATTTGACCGGAGTCGACACCGAAGGCCCGGAGAAGCCTGCGATGCAGCACATCTTCGCGACAATGCGTACAATCCGCACTGAGTTGTTTTCCCTCACAATTTCAATTGCGAACGACGAGCGCTGAGTTCTCTGAAACCACATCCACTTCAGTTCCCGCGCCAACTTCCCTAGCATCCGCTCATGGATCCGAACGTCAACGAGACTCACCGCTGGTTTTTCCGGCCAACACTGCATCCCGTGCGAGCTCAGTGGCTGCGTCGACTCGACGCAATCTGCCAGTTTCTCGGAATGACGGCCATTGTCGTTGGTCACGGGCTGTACTCGTCCCGCCTGCTTCCCTGGCATGCCGGACTGGTAGTCATGGGGACCTTGCTGACGATTTCCGTCGCCCTGGGGATGCGATACCACTGGAGCCTTGCACAACAGTCGTTCGGCACGCGGCATCTGCATTCCGTGGCAACCGTCGCCATCTGGCTGTCAGCTATTCTGGTGGCCTCACTGTTCGCGCCGTTCGCTGAGGATTCGCTGGGAATCGGATTCGTCGGACAACTCTGGACAGTCTGGGTACTCGTCTCGGAGATTATCCTGGCGACGTATTCGCTGATCGGCTTCTTCAAAGGAGTCCGCAAGGCTGCCTCAGGCTGGATCAGCCCGGCCTACCTGCTGCTGCTGTCATTCTTTCTGCTGATCACGCTGGGCACGCTGCTGCTGATGCTGCCCGTCTCACGGGCGCAAAACCCTGCACTCGATGGTACCGAGCGTGCGCCATTCCTGACTGCACTGTTCACAGCAACCAGCGCCAGTTGTGTCACCGGCCTGGTCGTCGAAGACACCGGAGTCTACTGGAGTCGTCCGGGCCAGTGCGTGATCATGGTGCTGTTCCAGATTGGCGGACTGGGCATCATGACCTTCGGGGCGTTCTTCGCCGTCATTGCCGGGCGAAGCGCCCGAGTGTCTGAAGTAGCCACAATTCGTGATCTGCTGGCGACCGAGGCACTGGGGGACGTCCGTCGGCTGGTCAAAGCGATTCTCGGCTTTACGTTTGGGATCGAATTGATAGGTACTCTGCTGCTGTTGCCGCATTTCAACGGGCTCTCCTGGAGCGAGCGACTGTTTCAAGCCGCATTCCATTCCGTCAGCGCGTTTTGCAATGCGGGTTTTGCCCTTACGGAGAACAGCTTCGTCGGGATGGGGCACCGCTGGACCGTGTGGGGAGTTCTGGCCGGACTGATCATAGTGGGAGGGCTCGGTTTCGCAGTTCTCTACAACGTCATGCTCGTCAGCCGGTCCATCCTGCGTCGTTCGGCTCGAACCCCGTTTGATACCCCTTTGCGAAAGGTGCGACTATCGCTCACCTCCCGTCTCGTCATTGCCACAACACTACTGCTGCTGGTGCTGGGCACCGGAGGCGTGTATTGCCTGGAGCGTATTCAGCCATCGTCGGATTCTCCCATCAGCCTGACGGATGCCTGGTTCCAGTCGGTCACATTGCGGACGGCGGGATTCAATACCATCGAAGAAGGGGACCTGAACCCGGCCACGAAACTGTTGAGCATCATGCTGATGGTGATCGGAGCCTCTCCGGGCTCGACGGGTGGTGGCGTGAAAACCATCGTCTTTGCCATTGCCGCCCTGGGGCTGGTCAGTGTGATGCGTGGACGTGACCATGTCGAAGCCGCTGGTCGATCCATCCCCTCGGTCACCGTGAATCGCGCGCTGGCGATTCTGTTTGTCTCCGTTATCACCATCATGACAACCACGATTCTGCTGGTGATGATTGAGCATCGTCCCGAGCGTCTGCTCGACCACATGTTTGAAGCAACCAGTGCCGTCGGGACAGTGGGCCTGTCGACGTCGGTCACGCTGGACGATGGCACCGTGGTCTCCACAACGAAGTCGCTGCAGCCGATGTCGCGCGTCCTGATTGTGCTGGCAATGTTCCTGGGCCGAGTGGGCCCCCTGACGTTGCTGCTCGCGCTGGCCGGCGATGCGGGGGCCATTCGCTACGAGTACCCCCAAGAGCGAGTTCTACTGGGTTGATGTCTGCCGAATTGCCTGCTGACGATGCGGAATTGTTCGATCTCCTCGAACAGTATGCCCCGCTTGTCACGCGCAACCCGGACAGGCAACTCTCTGTGCTGCTGCCTCGCGATGTGCTCGAGCGACATCCCGAATTGCCGGGGATGCTGCGGTGCCTGGCCTCGCTCGGCGAGCTTTCGGAGACCTCAACCGGTCCCGGCGATGCGCTGAGCCCTCCTCAGGGATCCGTTGGCGACTCCTCCATTCGCGCGCCGCGACAACTGGGTTCATACCTGCTGGAGGAAGAACTGGGCCGAGGTGGCATGGGCATTGTGTACCGCGCCCGGCACCAGTCGTTGCAGGCCACCTTCGCGCTCAAGCTCATTCGCTCCAGCGAGTGGGCCTCTGATGCCGAAGTCCATCGCTTCTACCGCGAAGCTCGTGCGGCAGCCCGCCTCCAGCACCCGCACATCGTCCGCGTACACGATGCCGGTGAACAGGATGGTGTGCACTATCTCGTCATGCAGCACATTCTGGGAGGGACTCTCGGGCAACAGCTTCAGCAGCGAGAGTTCAGCGCGGAAGAAGCTGCGGAGCTGATGCGCAAAATTGCCCTGGCAGTCGACTACCTGCATCGTGAAGGTCTGGTGCACCGCGATCTGAAACCGGCCAACATTTTGCTGGATGAATTCGGGACTCCCTACGTAACGGACTTCGGTCTCGCCAAAGTATTCGACCAGCAGGAAAGCGGAACCGCCAGTGGCATGATTGTGGGCACCCCGGCTTATATGGCGCCCGAACAGGCATGGGGCGAGAGCGGGGAACTGACTTTGGCCTGCGACATTTACAGCCTGGGAGCGGTCCTCTACGAACTGCTGACGGGCCGGCCTCCGTATGCAGAAGCCAGTCCATTGGATCAACTGCTGAGACTGCGCGATTCGGAGCCAATCCCGCCGCGGAAGATCCGTCGCTCAGTTCCAGGGGCCCTGGAACAGATCTGCCTGCGTTGCCTGGAGAAGAATCCCTCGCAGCGCTACACCACAGCGGCCGACCTCGCCGCTGACCTCGAGCGCTTCCTGGAACGAGAACCACTGCGGCTTCCCGCCATTGATGCATTCAGCAAGCTGACTCGCTGGGTCCGACGGGAACCTGCTCTGGTGGCTCGCCTGATCGGTTTTGGGGTCATGGCCGCGATCGTGACACTGGCGGAAGTTCTGTCGAGTCAGCGAAGGGCTCCCTACATCCCCGTGATGACAGTTCTGACGCTGTGGTCGCTGGCTTCGCTGGGACTGCAGCGCATGTTGACCCACGATGTGTTTCCCACACTCGCCCGCAGTCTCTGGGTGGTGTTCGACATCGTGCTGTTCACAGCAGCGGTCAGTTTTGCCGAGGGGCCAGTCGAATCGCTGGTGGTCGGTTATTCACTGCTGATTGTCGCGGCGTCCTTCTGGTATCAGCCCCGTCTGGTCTGGATGATGACGATCAGCGCCATCATCGCGTATCTTGTGTTACTTGCATTGCGGGGCGATCCAACGATCCCGCGCCACTACCCTTTAATTGTCGTCGGCGAACTTCTGGTCGTCGGGGGCATTGTTGCTTCGCTGGTGCATCAGATTCGCGACCTGCTGCACCGCCGCACGTTTCGGAATCAGCAGCCATGAACGACGAATCCCCAGCACGCTCCGATGAACCCAACCTGGACGTGACCGATCCGGGTCGACACTACTTCCTGCCCGTCTCCATTGCCGGAGTCATCTTCTGCTTTTCACTGTTTCTCTGGTTTGCCGCAGCATTTGGCAATCCGGAAGCCCCCATCAATCGGCTGATGAACCGCTACGGGACGGGAATCATCCTGATTGAGACCGGCATCGTGGGTTTCCTGTGCATCCTGGCGATGACACTGGACCGAAGAGCTACGCTCAGAATGATTGCCAGGCAGAAGCGGGAACGCGAACAGGTGCTCAGGGAGCAAGCAGCAGAACGTGAATCGCCGTAAGAGCGACTCCGGCCAGCACGCCAGCCACCGTATCGTCGGCCATCACACCTGTGGCCCCGGGAATCTTCTCCGCCCAGCGCACTGGGCCGGGCTTTGAAATGTCGAACAGCCGAAACAATCCAAAGCCCAGCAGCGCCGTCATCCAGTTGATCGGCACCAGCAGGAACACAATTGGAAAAGCGGCGATCTCGTCGAAGACCACATGCCCCGGATCAGCCGCTCGATAGTGACGCATGCCCGCGGCGCAAATCGGAATGCCGATCAGAAACATCAGCACAGCGCCCGTGCCACAGGCCAGTTCCGGAGCGGGAGCGAGTTGCAGTAACCACACAACCGGCAGCCCGCCAAGACTCCCCCATGTGCCGGGAGCCTTCTTCATACGCCCCAATCCACATCCCTCGGAGAGCCAGACCAGCCACGGAGAGGGAATTGAGGTGTCAATTGATGGAGGACTGCTGTCGGCCATATGGCAACACGATCATTGGAGCGGTGAATGCGGGATCATAAACCAAGACGAGCCCGCCCGCAGCACAAGGCCACGGACAGGCTCATCCAGAAAGGAGATGCATCCGCGATTGGAGACTACTCTCCCACAAGTTCTCGATTCAGTCGTTTGAGCGCTTCCGCTTCGATCTGACGGACGCGTTCTCGCGTCAGGCCCAATGCCTCGCCAATCTCCTTGAGCGTGCGAGGCTCGTCACCATCAATTCCGAATCTCATTTTCAGAATGGCCGCCTCACGATCGTCCATTTCCTCCAGCATACGATTCACGTGCTTGAGATTGTCGCTGTTGACCAGTTCGTCTTCTGGCCCCTGAATTCGCTCATCGGCAATGAGATCTCCGAGCGAGATGCTGCCATCGGGGTCTTCGGATTGTGGAGTGCTGTTGTAGAGCTGAATCGCCTTGCGCACGATTTTCAGCTTCTTCGCGGGCAGTTCGAGTTCCCGGGCCACTTCTTCAGCGGTCGGGGTTCGGCCCAGCTGGTCCTGCAGTACGGCGTTGGCCCGGCGCCATTTTGACAGCAGTTCCACCATATAGGCTGGAATGCGAATCGTCTTGGCGGAATTGACCAGAGCGCGCTTGATGGACTGCTTGATCCAGTAACTCCCGTAGGTACTGAATCGGGTGTCCATTTCCGGATCGAAGCCTTCGACCGCCCGCAGCAGTCCGAGGTTTCCTTCTTCGATCAGGTCCTGCAGCGGCAGCCCCTTGCCCGCATAGCCTCGGGCAATATTCACCACCAGGCGCAGATTCGCTCGCACCATGCGGTCACGTGCGGCACCGTCTCCCTGGGCAATTCGACGCGAGAGTTCCTTCTCCTGATCAGCGGTCAGCAGTGCGGTTTCATTGATTTCTTTCAGATATGTTTCCAGGGGATTTTGGACGGAACTGCTGCGACGTCGAGTCGTGTTGGTCATGAGTCTTCATTTCTGCCGGGCATCGCTACCGAGGCCAGCACTGCATCTCCAGATAAGGGGAGGCAGCCGGAGCGAACTTGCGAACTGGTGTTTCACAAAGAAATCTGCGGAATCGTTCCGCCCTTTGTGCTCCCATCGCGTCCTTGAATCACTGCTTCTTTCATCGAACCGGCAGATCGTGCTGCTGCAGTGGGAGCGTCAGGAAACTCACACAAGTGGGGGTTCCAGGGAAGACTGCTATAAAAAAAACGGTCCAACCGCTCTTGGCGATTGGACCGTTCAGGTCAGTCATTCGTGCTGTATCGATTCACCGGAGTGAATCGGAATTGGACGGGACGACATCAAACAGCGATGACCTGCCCCGGAGCCAACTACTCTTCCGAGCCTTCAGCTTCAGCTTCAGTCTCAGCTGCAGCGGCTTCGGCCGTGGGGAGCTGGAACAAAGGACCAGCACCGCCGCCGGTACCGCCCTTCAGTTCACGAGCACCACGATCTGCATCGCCAGCAGCACCTTCGGCACTGTACTCTTCGATCTCGGCGTCGAGCTTCATGCTCAGACCGATCTTGCGTTCGACT
>JAGQPW010000012.1:27959-55385 GCA_020426515.1 Planctomycetaceae bacterium
GGGATCCTTGGCACCTTCTTCACCAAGTTCCGAAACGTGCAGCAGGCCTTCGAGTTCTTCTTCGAGCTCGACGAACACACCAAAGTTGGTGATCTTCGTGACCTTGCCTTTGACGATGGAACCAGGCTGGAAGTTGGCTGGGATCCGGGTTTCCCATGGATCGTCGTCCAGCTGCTTGAGTCCCAGAGCGATTCGCTTGCGGCCTTCGTCGACAGAGACGACCACGCATTCGATTTCGTCGCCCTTCTTGAGCAGCTCGCTGGCATGCGAGACCTTGCGGGTCCAGGACATGTCGCTCACGTGCAGCAGGCCATCGACCCCTTCTTCGAGTTCGATGAACGCACCGTAGTTCGTGAGATTGCGGACAATCCCTTTGACCTTCTTCCCTTCCGGGTACTTCTCGGTGACGTTGTCCCATGGGTTGGGCTGCGTCTGCTTCATACCCAGCGAGATTTCCTGCTTGTCGGTGTTGATGCCCAGCACCACCACTTCGACCTGGTCACCAATGTTGACCATTTCGCTGGGGTGATTGAGCCGCCGAGTCCAGGACATTTCACTGATGTGCACCAGACCTTCGATGCCGTCTTCCAGCTTGACGAAGGCACCGTAGGACATGACGTTGACCACTTCGCCAGTGATGCGAGTGCCCACCGGGTACTTGCTTTCGACGTTGTCCCATGGGCTGGGGAACTTCTGCTTCAGACCCAGAGCAATCTTTTCCTTTTCGCGATCGATGTTGAGGATGACCACTTCGATCTCCTCGTCGATCTGCACCATTTCGGTGGGATGATTGATGCGGCCCCAGCTCATGTCGGTGATGTGGAGCAGACCATCGATTCCGCCCAGGTCCACGAAGGCCCCGAAGTCGGCGATGTTCTTGACCACGCCCTTGCGGAGCTGGCCTTCTTCGATTTCCGCCATCAGCTTGCGCTTGAGGTCGGCACGTTCTTCTTCGATCAGCTTACGTCGCGAAACGACGATATTCTTGCGGGTGTCGTCGATCTTCAGGATCACGCACTCGATTTCCTGATCGACGAATTCGCCGATATCTGGCGGACGACGGATATCCACCTGGCTGGCAGGCAGGAACACGTTCACGCCGCGGTTACCGGCCAGCGTGGGAGATTCGCCGATATTGACCAGCAGACCACCCTTGATCTTGCGAATGGCCAGACCCTTGATGCGGTCGCCTTCGCCGAATCGCTCGATAACCCAGTTCCAGTCCTTCTGGCGGTCGGCTTTGCGCTTCGACAGCAGAACGAGACCGAAATCGTCTTCGATTTCTTCCAGCAGCACTTCGACGATATCGCCGGGGGCTGGTTTGACTTCTTCGTCGGCCCACTCGTAGAGCGGGACCATGCCTTCGCTCTTGTATCCGATGTCGACCAGAACCTCATCACCTTCGACGCTCAACACTCGTCCCTTGACGAGCTCGTTGACATCGAAGTTGCTGGAACTGTCACTGTAGACAGCATCCATGTGGGAGTCTTCGTCTGCGAGCAATGCCGCCAACTCACCACCGAGGGCTGCATCCAGCTCCTCGTCATCTACCTGGAACTCACGAATGAGGTTACGATCAACCATGCTAAACCTTAGAAACGCTGGGGACATCCCATCGCGACACACCCTACACAAGGTGAGCCACAATTCAAGAAGTCAAAAGGAGTTACAACCGCAGTGCGGCACCTGCGCGCACTTCGAAACGGACGCAACACAATCGAATCGGGAAACTTAGCATAATTGGTGGCCAAAAATCCAGTGCAGCAGACGAGATGCGCCAATTGTTCCGGCTGAAGGCGATTTCTGCCGAAGGTGCCGGCAATCGATGAATGAAAGCTGCAGTTCGACCAGGACCTGCATCGCGAAACACAGCCCACTCAACGGCGGCACTGACCCTGCTAATGCTCATACTGGAATCCGTCGCCTCGCTTCCGTCCATCCTGCGAGCTTTGTACAAAGTCCCCCGCTCGCAACCCGCGTTGACTTCAACTCAAACACTGCCATGAAATACGCACTGGTCATCCCCGATGGATGTGCAGATGAACCCCAGGCCTCACTGGGAGGCAAAACGCCCCTGCAGGCCGCTCGCGTACCAAACATGGATGCCATTGCCCGAGCGGGACTGGCGGGACAGGCCGACAACGTCCCGGAATCGATGCCGTCCGGAAGTGATGTCGGGACCATGAGCCTGTTCGGATACGACCCACTCGTCTTCCACACGGGACGGGCTCCGCTCGAAGCGGCCGCTCAAGGCATTCAGCTCGGCCCTGATGACTGGGCGATCCGCTGCAATCTCGTGACCGTCAACGAGGGCCGCATGCAGAGCTTCACCGCCGGGCAGATTCCGAATGAACTCGGCGCTGAGCTCGTTCAGTTGATGCAGAAGAACTGCTGCGGAAGCGACAACTGGAAGTTCCATCCCGGCGTGAGCTACCGAAACTTGCTGCTGTATCGCAGCCGCGATGGCAAAGCTCCGTTCGCTGACGACACCTACACCGTCCCGCCACACGACATTACCGATCAGGAGATTGCAGGCCATCTTCCGATGGGGTCCGGCGCCTGCGACCTGCGGGCTTTGATGACCAAGAGCGAAGAACTCTTTGCGGAATACCCCGGCAATCAGGCCCGCATCGCTGCCGGACAACTTCCCGCGACGCAAATCTGGCTGTGGGGACAGGGCAAGGCCCCCAACCTCGAACCGTTCCTGCAGAAGTACGGTGTCAGCGGGGCGGTCA
Source organism: Planctomycetaceae bacterium (assembly GCA_020426515.1). Lineage (GTDB taxonomy): Bacteria > Planctomycetota > Planctomycetia > Planctomycetales > Planctomycetaceae > JACKHO01. Next base: position 30,695 of record JAGQPW010000012.1, read on the forward strand.
TCACCGCCGTGGACCTGCTTCGCGGTATCGGAAAGTTGCTGGGCTGGAACGTGATCGAGGTTCCGGGAGCCACCGGTTACATCGATACCGATTATCGCGCCAAAGGACGAGCCGCGATTGAAGCCATATCCGGCGATCTCGATTTTATCGTCGTGCATGTCGAAGCGACGGACGAAGCTTCACACGAAGGAGATGCCAAAGAAAAGGTGCATGCCCTGGAACAGATCGATGAGCACATTGTCGGCCCGCTGCACGCTCACTTAAAGACGCTGGGCGACTACCGCATTCTTGTCTCGCCCGATCATCCCACCTTCCTCCGGACGAAAACGCACAGCCACGGCTACGTGCCGTTCGCTATGTGCGGCACAGGTCTCGATGCCGAAGGGATTGCGACCTACGACGAAATCGCAGCTGAACAGGGGAAACTGAAGTTGACCGGCCACGAACTGATGGGACACTTCATCCGTCGCCCTGCCGCCGACTAGTTCAGACCGGCTTATTCCTGGCCAGGGATATCCTGCGCAGTGTGATTCATATCGGACCAAAGCACCTGCGAGGGGCAACAAACGAATTCCCCTTGCCGGCGCTTCGGACTGGCAGGCGGGCTCAGTCGTTCAATTCGCCTGAAGCCAATTGCACGGGCGATTCATGCCCCTGCAATCCATCCAGTACGTGAACGCCGCGCCCCCACTGGTAGAGCAGCTGGAACAGAACGTTCATTCCAATCACTCCAAGAAGCGCACCAGCCAGCGTCGTGCCCGTGACCCGCTCCTGCACAATGGTCCAGACGAACTGACCGACACAGAGCGCGGAGACGATCAGCAGCGTCGGAGCACGCGGCAGCCGATTCACAACGATCGCACCGATTGGAGCCCCGAGCGCCACCACCGGCGCAGCGGCCAGCCAGTTCGCGAAGACTTCCGGATCGATGGCGTACATCGCGGGCCGAACATAGGAGAGGGCCACGTTGGAGGCGATCCCCACCAGTGAGGTGAATGCCATCAGCACCACCGAGGTGGGGATAGAAATCTTCAGGTCGGCCCGGTACAGCAGCGCCAGTGTGGCATAGATCATCATGTCGATCCCGACGCCCGTCACGGAAGAAACGATTCCCCCCAGAAAGCCGACCCCCAACCCGATCGGCCCGTTCCATGGGGCGAAGCGGGTACTCTCCCCCTGGGCGGCGACGAGTTCACGAATCTTGATCAGATGCAGAATGCCGAAGCTGGCCCACACCACGCCAAAGGTGAGCTTCACCCACAGATCGGGAATGCTGGGAGCCACGAACGCCGCACCGAGCGGAGTACCGATCAATGAGCCCAACAGGGCGGGACGCAACACCCCCCAGTCGAGCGGTCGTCGGGCTGAGAAAATGTAGATGCTGGCCGAAACCATGCCGATCGACTGCACCGCCAGTCCAAAGTTGCGGCCCAGCGATCCCGGCAGTTCAAACAGCAGCACCAGTACGGGAAACCCGACTGTTCCACCTCCCATCGGCGTTGATCCGGCGATGTAGGAGCCAAAGGACATCGCCAGAGCGATCGGCCAGTGCGAAGCGACGACCGACCACAGATCCCCCCAGTACAGGATCAGCAGCCACACGGCATAGAATGCCGCCAGCCACAGCCAAAAGGGACGCAACTGACGAAACGACGACGGATTCGTGGGTGCCGACATGGTGACGTTACTTCTGTTTACCGGAACGCTTCGCCGACCGACGGGCCGGGACAGCGGGATCAAGCCAGCCGCAGCTGGCATCTTCATGAGGTGCCCGCGCCAATCGCAGTAGATCGACGAGTTGCAGGCGCTGTTGCGCCGAAAGATGGCCCAACTGTCGCTCGTGCATCTCCACAACATCCGGCCCCATCTGTTCGAGCAGCGTCAACCCCGCCTCAGTCAGCGTGATCTCCACCACCCGTCGATTCTCCGGCCGACGATTGCGGGCAATCCAGCCTTGTTTCTCCAGCCGGTCGAGCATGCGCGTCGTATCCGGACCGCGAGAAATCAGCCGCTTGCCAAGCTCCAGCGTCTGCATCGCTGCGGGATATTCCATTCGAAGCAGCCGCAGCGCGTTGTACTGTTGAGCCGACAACCCATACCGGCCAAACAATTCCTCTTCGAGGGCCTTCAAACAGTCGAACGTCCGCCACAAGTTCAGAAACACCCCCTGCTCAGGAGAGTCAAACGGCGGGACGTGGGGTCGAGATTGAGAGGACGCGGTTGGCATGCGAAGATGGTACACGTCGACACAATACTTGTCCAGACAACTATTGGACAGACGAGCAAACAAGAGATCAGCGAGAGCCCCAACGCGATGCCGCGCGTGGAGCGGTCATCCGCACAATGAATTCTGACGGTCTGATGCAACACTCAACGAAAACAAAGAAAGCCGGGGCACTGGGCTCCGGCTTTCTTTGTTGTTCAGTTGAATCTGCCACAAGATGAAGTGAACCTTCACACGCTCATCATCCGGCTCGGAATCCCGAGAACGTTCCTGGCGAATTTGAGCCGAGGGAATTGCGAACTCCCAAGAGACCTAAGGAGCAATCGGAGCTGGCAATCTTCCACCGCCGCCCCCCTGTGGCCCCAGATTCACATTCAATTCCTGCACCTGCTGAGTCGACTTGAAAATGAAACGCACAGCCGTTGGGCCATAGTGGTTTTCCATCTCCACCAGTTGATACGGTGCCTTGCGGTTCTTTCTCGTCATGCCGATCCAGATCGGATCACCGTCGAGCCGAGTCACCACATCACCCGCACGCAGGCTGATCGTCTTGAGTGGTGAATTGGGATCGAGGCTGAGAATCCGGGCTCCCCAGAACAGATACACCTTGCCGCGGGCATCGGTGATCTTCATCCACTGGGCCAGAAACTCCCCTTTCAAGGTATCGGAATAGTAGCCTGCAAGTGGCGGTCCCTTGGGCTTTCGGATCTTCAATGCGGCTGCCTGCGGGGCATTGGGATCGGTCGAAAACGCGGCGGCATCCGGTTCGTCTTCGCCGCCGTCGAAGTCGGAGACCTCCACTGCCGCCGAATCGGGTTCCGGTGCTTCATCGGCGAGGACGACCGACACCGCCAGGCACATGGTCAGCCCAGCTGCCATCACCATGAGAGGCTTCGTCAATAATTCGCTCATTGTTTTCATCGCGACTCTCCACCGTACTGGCCAAACGGGGCTGCTAATTGCGTCCCGATTAACTGAAGTCTCCCAGAACCCCGATTCGACCACAATTGCTGACAGATGTCGGATGTGAAAATACCGCGACTTTTCTCAATCGTCTGTTTCACCACAAACGGGCAAACGAAGGCGGACCTTCATTAATGGTCGTCCCTTGTCCGCGATGCGAAGTTCACAAACGAGCACACGAGGGATCGACTCCACATCGCATTCTCGGGAGCGGCGGTAGAGTCGCCCAATTCTCAACCTGCTATACTATGAAGAGTTACCTGAACATGGCTAATGGTGGCAGCAAGGCGATTTTCGCAAGGAGACATTCACGTGATTCACAAGTCGATACTGGATCGTTTTGTCCATCTGTTTCCTCACGACAGGAAAGGACACGTGCCCGTCCATTCGGACCACTGGCAGGAGATGGATTTCGAACACACGGAAATGGACCCGTACGAAGAAGGGATCTCGGAAGAGGAACGCGCCCGTCGCGTCGAGTACCTGAATACGGTCTGGTGGCCGGATGTACTCGAACAGGTCGAAGCGGAACGGCGTCGACTGGAAGAAGAGCATGGTCACACGTTTTCCGAGCACTGGAAGAACGTTGTGAACAAGCCCCCCGAACATCCCGGCGGATTCGGCCTGACGTGATTCCGTCACAAGAGAAGCCTCCCCGCCCTTCACTGATGCATGCTCGGGTACGCCCGCAACTTCCGCCTGTCGCCCGAGGTCTCTACAATTTGCGTGCAACACTGCTTTCCACAGTGCCTTAAAGGAACAGAAATGTCGACGGAAATTGAACTACTGGATGCGCTGAAAGAAGTCATTGACCCGGAGCTGATGGTCAACATCGTGGACCTGGGATTGATCTACGATGTCGCCCAGGACGGCGAGACGGTCAATGTGGAAATGACTCTCACCAGTCCTTCCTGCCCTGCCGGTCCACAGATTATTCAGCAGTCGAAAATGGCTCTGGAACGTCTGGCCGATGTGGAGAAGGCGGAGATCAAGCTGGTGATGTCTCCTCCCTGGTCTCCCGACCGCATGACAGATGATGCCCGGGATCAACTTGGAATTTTTTAGCCTTTTCCCTGCGACACTGCCTGTTGCGTGTGTCTCGAATTCAGTCCCGTAAATTCAAGGAGCGACATTGATGCGATCTGGACGTTGGGCACTTGCTGCCGGGTCACTGTTGGTATTGGCGGGTTGCGTTGCGGATGCCCCATTTTCTCAAGAAACGGCGCAGACCGCAGACCCCGCTGAGTTTGAAGAAGTCAAACCGGCGCCCCAGCAAGATGCTTCCGCCACTGCGGAAACGTGGCTGGCAAAGTTTGAGACTTCGCAGGGGAACTTCACTGTGGAAGTTCACCCCGAATGGTCTCCGCAGGGAGCCGCCCGGTTTCGCGAACTGGTGGAGTCTGGTTTCTTCACCGACTGTCGCTTCTTCCGCGTTGTGGAGGGCTTCATGGTGCAGTTCGGAATCAACGGAGATCCAGAAGTGGCGGCCAAATGGCGCAATGCCAATATTCTCGACGATCCCGTCAAGCAGTCCAATACTCGCGGCATGATGACCTTTGCGACGTCTGGCCCCAACTCCCGCACAACGCAGCTGTTCATCAACTTCGGCAACAACAAAGGGCTGGACAGCCAGGGCTTCTCGCCGTTTGCTCGCGTCATTGAAGGCATGGCGGTCGTCGACAAACTGTACAGCGGTTACGGAGAAGGAGCACCGGGGGGCAACGGTCCGGAACAGGGTCGCATTCAGGCAGAAGGCAATGCCTACCTGATCAAAGAGTTCCCCAAACTCGACTACATCAAGTCGGTCACGATCGTGACTCCCGAAGGTGCAGCCGAGGATTCGCCAGCATCCCCCCCCGTGAGCGAAGCAGCTGCAACGGAAGAGAAGCCCACGCCGGAAGCTTCCCAGCCCGCTGCGAAGACGGAAGATGCTCCAGCGGCGGAAGCCGAAGCAGCCAAGCCAGCGGCAACTCCGGAGAGCGCGCCAGCAGGAGAAGAGGCGGCCTCATCCAATGCCCCCGAAACGGAGTCCGAGTAACGCTGCGAGATTGGCCGCGAACGTTTGTCTCTCCGCCGATCCGTCAGCATCAACACCAATCTGATCGAGCAATTCGCGGCGACTGGAGACAGCTGCAAGGTGCCCGATGCCCTTCGAGTGATCCATGGGAGTCGTCGCCAGGATGGGTTCACGACTCCCTTCAACGGCGTGAATGTTGATCGCCCTTTTCCGCCCACGCAGTGGCACAGGAGATTCAAGTGTTTCAAGTGAAGTTCGAAACGTCCCAGGGTGATGTGATCCTGGAAGTCCATCCGGAGTGGGCTCCCAATGGAGCAACCCGCTTTCGGGAACTCGTCGAGTCCAAGTACTACGATGAGTGCCGGTTCTTCCGTGTCATCGAAGGGTTCATGGTGCAGTTCGGAATCCATGGCGATCCCAATACGTCCGCCGACTGGCGGACCAAGAACATTCCTGACGACAAAGTCACTCAGTCGAACACGCGGGGCATGGTGACGTTTGCAACCGCTGGCCCGAATACCCGCACCACGCAGGTGTTCATCAACTTCGGCGACAACAGCTTCCTGGATCGTCAAGGGTTTGCCCCCTTCGCCAAGGTGGTCGAAGGCATGGACGTTGTCGACAAGTGGTACAGCGGCTACGGCGAAGGGGCACCGCAAGGTCGAGGCCCATCTCAGGGACTGGTGCAGTCCAAGGGAAATGAGTACCTGAAGGCCAACTTCCCGAAGCTGGATTACATCAAGACCGCACGCATCGTCGAAGCCGAGTAGTTGCTCGCTCCGGCCTGAACCCGTAACCACCGCACGTGAGCAATGGTCGCTCACGTGCGGTTGTTCGTTGATGCTGGAAGAGTTGGGCGAGTTGACCTGACCGGGCAGCTCAGTTCCAATGCAGGGACGGAGTCCAAACGGACTCCGCTCACATCTGACTCACACCATCCCGAGGAAGCTCCATGTTTGGCCTGTTTGGCAAAGACTGGAATGTTGTTGCCGTCATGTTTGAACGATCCGATCTGTATCGAGTGAACGGACAACGCGCCAAAGGGAAAGCCGCAACGAAGGCGAAAGATGGAGCCCGGCTGCATGAGCGAACAATCATGTGGGCTGTGTTCGACCAGAAGGGTGCGCTGCTGGAATCGGGCGAAGGACCCGCCTCGATGCAGATTGGCGCCAAGGTGGTGCAGCAGCTGCAACGGGAACTTCGAACCAACCGCACCGTGCTCGACATCATGAAAGCCCTGGAGACCAAAGAGTCGGCCAACCTCTCCAAGCCGCTCGTCTGGACCGGCTACCCTCGCAAAGCCCCTCCGCCGCGTGACGACTGACGGCAATGCCGCTTCCTCAATTCATCGGACGACGACGCGGCTAAATGCGAGGCCCGGCGTTCCTGACGAGCTCCGAGACTCCACCGCTGTACGTTGCAAAGTTCTTTGCAAAGAGATTGGCCAACTTGAGGGCCGCTTGATCGTACGCGCTGGGATCGCTCCACGTGTTGCGAGGCAACATGACCTCGGTGGGCACCCCTGGGCAATCGGTCACGACTTCGAATCCGAAGAGCCGATCAGTCTGGGTGGGAGCAGCAGCGAGCTCGCCACTGTAAATGGCATCGACCATGGCTCGGGTATACGCCAACTTCATCCGCTGTCCCTTGCCATAGGGCCCACCATTCCAGCCGGTATTCACCAGCCAGACCCGGGCATCGTGACGACGCAGCTTCTCGCTCAGCAGCCCTGCGTACTTGCCGGGATGCCACACCAGAAACGGGCCGCCAAAACAGGGGGAAAACGTCGCCTGAGGTTCGGTGACGCCAACTTCGGTTCCAGCCACCTTGGCCGTGTAGCCACTGATGAAGTGGTACTCGGCCTGTTCGGGGCTGAGCTTACTGACCGGAGGCAGCACGCCGAACGCATCGCATGTCAGAAAAATGACATTGCGGGGATGTCCGGCGATGCACGGAATGCGTGCGTTCTCAATGAATTCAATGGGATAAGCACCGCGAGTATTCTCGGTGATCGACGTATTGCAGAAGTCCACGTGGTGGTCGGCTTCGTCGTAAACAACGTTTTCCAGTACGGCGCCAAACCGTAGCGCATCGAAGATCTGCGGCTCCGCTTCGCGAGTCAGATACACAGCCTTGGCATAGCAGCCTCCTTCGATATTGAAGATGCCACTATCGGTCCAGCAGTGCTCATCATCACCGATCAGATGTCGACGCGGATCCGCCGAGAGCGTCGTCTTGCCCGTTCCAGAAAGGCCGAACAGAACAGCTGATTCACCAGTCTCAACATCGGCCGTCGCAGAGCAGTGCATTGACAGAATGCCCTGCTTGGGCATGCAGTAGTTCATGTACGTGAACACCGCCTTCTTCATTTCTCCAGCGTACTCCGTTCCCAGGATGACAACTTCCTTGCGTTCCAGGCTCAGGTCGACGCTGGTTCGCGATGTCATGCCGGTGGTGTAGCGATTCGCCGGGAAAGTTCCCGCATTGAAGATGACGAGGTCCGGCTCACCATACTCGGCCAGTTCCTGATGATTGGGCCGAATGAGCATGTCCCACATGAACAGTGCATGGTACGGACGCGAACAGATCACGCGCACCTTGATCCGGTTGGCGGGGTCCCAGCCTGCGAAGCCATCCACCACATACAGCCGGGACTGTGTATTCAGGTAATCGACCGCTCGTTCGCGGTTGATCATGAAGGTCGCTTCGTCCAGCGGAAAGTTGACCGGTCCCCACCACACATCGTTGGTCGAATCGGCGTGCTGCACGACACGTTTGTCCTTGGGAGATCGGCCAGTCTTCTCCCCGGAATAGGCAATCAGGGCCCCGGTATCGGAAATGGTGGTGCCGGGCTCGTGACGAATCGCCTCTTCATACAATGAGGACGGCCCCAAGTTTCGATAGATGGTCTCGACTTGAATTCCATGGGTCGAAAGATCAATTGTAGCCATGACTGCACTCCCTGCTCACCTGTGACGAACTCGCCGAACGCGACTTCCTTTTACCAGACAGCTGGTCTTCCAGGCAGGTCGGTTCCGGCGATTCCCGACTTTGCCTCTGTCACCTTCTCCGAATCAAGATTTCCCCTTCGATCGCTGAGCACAACACGCTATTCACCCGACGCTTCAAACGTCTTGGCAACATCGGCGTATTGCTGGCGCAATTCTGCGGACCCGGCCTTGGGGTAGAGAATTCGGGTCACGCCCAGCAGCTTCCTTGCGGCGGCAATGTCCTGTTGGCGCACCATGATTCGAATAACTTCCAGTCGGGCGACCAGCCATGGTTCCGAGCCCGGTTGCTCCAGGGCTTCCAGCTTCACCCACCATTCGCGTGCGTGCTGCAAGTCAGCCGGTTGGCCTCGCTGCAAGTACAAACCCGCCACAGTTGTCATCAGCCTCCGATCGCCGGGAGTCGTCTGCAACAGCTGTTCATAAATGGCGGCTGCCTCCGGAAGATTGCCGCTGGCCACCTGAGCCTGCGCGACAATTTCATCCAGCATTCGCTGCTGATCCGCTGGCAGTTCCGCTCGTCGATGCTGCAGCCGCACTGCCATGTCTCGCTGCAGTTCTCCCAGCTGCCGGCGGTTGGCATTGGGGATGGACTCCGTCAATTCGGAGAGCCCATTGAGAAGATGCAGCAGAGTTGGCGGATCATCTGTTTCCAGTTGCTGCAGGAGAATGCGTGCTTCATTCAGCTTCCCGCGACCAGCGAGCGAGAGAATTCGAAGTTGTCGCGCCTGCCGGTTCAGCTCATCCCAGCGCGGATCAACTGCCGAGTCGGTTCGCGTGGCCTGCTGACGAATCGCTGCAGCTGATTCGATGATGCGGCCCAGAAGTGCATCCGCATCGTCAAGACGTTGCGCGCGGTGTTGCAGCAGAAGTTTCGCCCCCTGCAAACCAATCTCGGCCTGCATCAGGGACCATGATTCCGGTGCCAGAGGATACTCGGCAACAATGTGGCCCAATCGGAGGATCGCCTGATCTTCCCACGCATCCGTCGGCTGCTGCTGCTCACGAAGCCGGTTGAGAATGCGCTGATCGAGACTGACCACCCGCAGTTGAGCCTCGTCATACCGCGAACTGTCCGAAGGAATGGCCGCGTAGAGCGGCAATGCTCCCTGCCAATCCTGCTGCTGTTCCTTCAGGCTCGCCAGCATCCAGGTCGCTTCAGCCACCTTTGGGTCAGCCGCAAAGCGCTGCCGATGATTTTCCAATGCAGCAACATAGGCCGCTTCCTGTTCCGCACCGGGCTGTGCATTGAACATCATCCCCCGCGCATAACACAGCAACAGGTCAGCTTCGGCCGCGCGGCGATGACCGGGGTAGGCATCGACCAGTTGCCGAAAGCTGTCAGCAGCCTCACTCAACCGGTTCTCCTGCAACAGGATTGACCCTCGAGTCAATCCAAATTCAACGGCATCGTCGGCACGCCGCAGTCCGTGGGCAATGCGAGTCGCCTCCGCAAATTCCTGCGCTGCCCGACTCAGATCGCCCTGCTGAAAGGCAGATTGCCCCGCAAGCACGACTGAGGCTAACTCAGGTCCGTAGCGTTGTCTGACTTCGGCCAGCTGCAGCTGCTGGCTGGCCCAGCGCTGCCAATGCCCGTTCACCAGAGCCAGTTCCGCCCGGGCCTGTTCCAGCAGTTGATCCTGCAACGTCAGCTGCTGTTTGCGTCCGGCGAGCGCCGCCGCTGAAGCCAGCACCTCGACCCCCAGAGCCCGGACTTCCGGCGAAGCGGATGCCCCCCGCCGGACGTTGTCCAACGCTTGATCGTATCGACTGGCCGCCAAATCGAGACGAATCTGCTCCGCCTTGACCCGATCAAGAAACTCGGCCGGGGCGTTCAATCCGGACAATGACGTCAACAGGTTTGCAGCCTGCGGCTCATTTTGTTGCAGTCGAGCAATGGCTGCGAGCTTCAGCCTCGCTTCGCGTGCAAGCTCATCCCGACCCCGGACGTGCGTACAACCTTCCAGTTCGCGGGTCGCGGAGAGCAGGTCTCCAACGCGATTGGCCGCCGTGGAAGCCATGCGAGCCCGGTCCAGGTAGAGCTGCCCCAATGCCAGACGCAGTCGATCTTCCAACTCGTTCTTTTCTTCTCGCGACAACTCCTCCGGCGCGTGTGGCATACGCTCCAGAAACCCCTGGAGATCCGCCAGCGACTGGCTGAGCAACTCGCGACATCCCGCCCGATCGACTCCCGGCTGCAGTTCCAGTTCCCAGGTCAGCACTTCGCCACGCACCGCCCCCAGCAAGGCCAACTCTCCCTGCAGGAGAAAGCGATCGGCTGGCGGAAGATCGGTCTGCGTCAATTCACGCTGCAGATATTCAGCGGCGGACGCAAACAGTTCGACCTGTTGCGGTCCCGGATTCAAGCGAGCGTGCGCGACCAGCGTGGTCGTCAGTTCGCAGGCAATCTGGCGACGAACTGCCGGCAACAGATGAGTCTCGCCGAGTTGCCGAATCGCGTACTCTTCCGCGAGAACCAGTAGTCCTCGCTGACGCAAACCGGCGAAATACCTTGCGACAGCGGTCGACTCAGCACGCGCAATGGCTCCTGCCCCAGACCAAAGGGTCAGCAGAAGCAGCAGTGGCAGACGGAAGGACCTCATGCCACCACAATACGGCAGAGCGAAACTCTGTCACAAGAGGCATTCAGTCAATGATCGGCACGGCCATCGCTGATGGGAAGCCAAGGAACTGACGCTGGAACGCCGAGAGGCCTGCAGCCTGCACAACAGAGATGGAAGCATTCATGATCCACCCCAGGCTCTCAACACTCAACGCTATTGCCCACCGGTGAAGGTGCTGGTAGCAATTCCAATCAGAGCCCCTTCGAGCAGGAACCGCTGAGTAAAGGCACAGCAGGCTTCCGGGAAGGTGTACTGCAATATGAGCATGTCACCGGGCTTGATCAGAATGTTCTCGTGGTCGTACTTCATCGCCTTGACGATGTTGACCTCGATCCTCGCGGTTTGCCCGTTGCAGAGCTTGCGAATGATCAGCAATCGGCTGGCGCTGTTGGCCACATCCTGGTTCAAGGCCGAGACACCACCAATCGATCGGTTGAACTGCCCACCTTGACTGGAACGGCTTTCTGCGATGGAGAGTGCTTCCAGCACATGCAAATCGTAGTCGCGTGGGAGCGTGTATTGACCGCCTCCCAGCAGACCGCCGGTGTAGAACACTTCGGTCTCACGTGACTCGATGTACACGATGTCACCATCGTAGAGCGTGATGTTCTCCTCGGTGAACGCAACCTGCTCCCCTTCGCGCAGCCGCAATGGAATGCGAATCACATTGGGATTGTCGATGGTTGGATCAAAATTGGCCAGGACCTGACTCCACATGGGATCGAATCCCCCCTCATTCGGCCCCAGTCCTTGAATCGGCTGCGCGGGGATGGGCCTCATCATTTCCGGATTCAAGGGAACAGTCATCGAATGCCCAAAGTTGCTTACAGCTGCGGGCGGCTGCGACATCCCCTGGGGGTATTGAGCCGGCGGATAGGCGGAATGCTGCTGCCCTTGCATCGACATGGGTGGGGGCAACATTTGTCCGCCCAATTGCGGCTGCTGCACCAGGCCTTGAAGTTGCGGCTGCGCGTTCTGGGACTGAGCATATACCGGCGGGGTGACGGAGGCCTGCGAGTAAGGCAACGGCGTGACCAGCGAGTGCTGCATCTGTTGCACATGCGAGGGTTGCGGATATGCGGACTGGGCCTCAACGACGTAGTCCGCTCGCTGAATCCCTCCCGCAGCCTGCTGCACACCACTCATCTGCTGAATCTGACGATAGCCGGCCTGAGGGCTCATTGTGGTCCGCTGACCGCTCATTTGCTGCACTGGTCCCGGTGGGACGGCATACGGCGTTGGGAGAGGACCATTGATCGGCGGGCGAGACGGCGAATTGACGTTGTCCATTACCGGCGATGACATCCCCCCGCGGCCCATCGCTGGCATCACTTCCCGTGCCCCTTTGCCGCGAATGATGTAGAGCATGTTCTCGGCATCAGCCCCAGGTAGACCATCGACTCCGGCCATGGTCAACGCGTGAGCCACATCGTTCTCACCCGAACGCAACCTCACGACGCGGGCTGTCCCTTTGCGGGACTTGCCGTAGTTGAGCGAGCCCTGACCGGACTGCGGCTGCGACTCCTGCGTGAATTCCTGCCGATAGATCAGCACGCGGTGCTCACGAGCCCGAAACAGGCTGACCATGATCATCGCTTCGCTGGGCTTCAGGATGTGACTCACTTCGGTGTAGGCTCGACGAATGGCCTCCTCAACTTCGTACAGAGTCATCCCTCCGACGTTCAGCGGTGGAATTTGCGGCAGCTTGATGGTGTCGTCGTCGCGGACCTGAATCGGAAACCCGACTGTCGGCGGATCGTCCGCAGAAGCGGGCATGTTAATCGGGGGGGATATCCCCACCTCGTTCACCTCGCTGGACATGCTGCCCAGGACACGAGGAATGTAGATTGAGAGAATGTCGCCTCCAGCCACGAGATGCTGTTCCGGCCGCGATCGCATCAGCAGGCTCGGATCAAGCTGGCGCCGTCCCTCGCGGGACTGAGCCATGAACTCATCGGGAACATAGCTGGCCGGAACTCCGCGGACCGGATGAAAGGCTGCACATCCCTGGAGCACAAACAGGACCAATGCCACGCAGGGAAGACAAACGTCACGACGGCATCGACGCAACCTCATCCAAAGGTGCGAATTGCGATTCAGAGTCGTTTCAACTGCCTTCATATCACCATCCGTGGTGGGATTCCTAAAGATTGCCCGCAGGCAAACCTCGCAATCCAGTTACTGCCATTCGGCCGGGGTTCCCGACCAGTTGGAACCGCATGGAGAGCCCGGCTGACAGTCAGGCACTCCCGCGGTGTACACGTAATTGCTCACTCCTCGCCGGGCGACGGCGATCTCCGCCCCAGTTGCATACCCGGCAAACCATTCCTGTGCTCGCGCATGTCCCTCCGGAGACCTCGCCCCGTCCTTCCAGTAAGGAGCCGGTGGAAACGCAGGCACACGCCCATCGCTTCCTAAAGCCACATCGCGGAAGGCCTGTTCAAAGCCGCGTCGGAAGTCGCACGAGACACCGCACTCCGATTCCATGTCACTCAATGCCGATCGGGACGCCAGGTAGGCCCGACACTTGGCAGTCGTCTCGTCACAAAACCGGGAATACTTCTGTTCGTGGTGAGACGGACACAGCGTCGGCATTCGGCACCACGACGATCCGCCACATCCGGACTTTTCGTTGCACTGATTGCACGCTGGCCCCTGCCCACACGCCCCTTTCTCTTCACATTGCGCAGGCCTGCCGCATGATGTACTCTGACATCCGCAGCAAACGGTCAGGACAGCGAAGAGGAAAAGGAGACGGAACAAAACAGACGCCTGTGAGGAACGAGTCGTCGATACGGTGGTCCCCCTCATGCAGGAGACACTCATTGCTGCTTATCGGCTCACGTGGTGCGGCCGCGAAATGCAAAGCCTGGCGCATACCGTCGATCTGCTCAGTGCGGGACGTAGCTCTCGCACAAACTACCCATTCCCACTCAATTAACCGAATTCCACGACTCACCTTGCCCTGTTGAACGGAAATCTCTTACATCCCCTCTTCAAATGTATGGGTATTTTCCTAAACCTCGCTGAAGATCCGCGGACATTCGGTGAATCCCCCTTCTCCACAACTGATCGAGACGTTGACCCGGCTGGAGCTGGTCCACCATCGGGACTTCGCGCGCTGTTCCGGCTACGTTCGCCAGTTTGCCCGCGACTTGCCGACATTTGATTCCGTATGGGTCGATGGACTGGTCCGCAATGGAACGCTCTCCCAGTTTCAGGCCCGGCAGATTCAGGCCGGCCACGTCGAGAGCTTGAGGGCCGGGCCTTGGCTACTGCTGGATCGCATTCAATCGGCAACACGGCTGGAGGTCTTCCGCGCCCGGCACGCAAGCAGTGGGCAACTGGTCACTCTGACTCGGCTCTCCGCCAGCAACAGCGAGGCGATTGAAGCGGATGAGAGACTTCAGGACCTGCTGAAGACAACTACGTCCGTCCGCTCCCAACTCACGTCCCCGCCTCAGGCGACCTTCGCGGAAAGCGATGCATGGTGGATTGTCGGTCCGGCATCCACAGGGATTCCGCTGGACGGTCTGCTCGTACGGCGTGGTCGGTTTCCAGCGGACATCGTCCACCTGATCGCTGTGAGACTGTCACACGAACTGGCGTTATTGCATCGGCTTTCGCACATCCATGGAGATCTTCGTCCGGCAAACATTCGGCTGACATCTCGCGGTCAACTCGAACTGTCGCACCACGGTGTCCTGCGGGCGCTGGAACCCGGGCGCCCACTTCTGGCTCGACTTCCTTTGGAATACTTTGACGGTCTGGCCCCGGAACGGATTGAAACAGAACTCGATGCACGCAGTCTGGCATCGTCGGAGGTCTACGCGTTGGGGTGCCTGCTCTGGCAACTGCTTGTCGGTCGAGCCCCCTACCCAATGGCTGATCCGCTGCTGAAGATGTCGGCCCACCGTGCACAGCGGGTCCCCCCTGTCCGAGACTGGGCACCGCATACGCCCGAACGTCTGGCGTCGCTGATCGATCGCGCCACACAGCGCGATCCTGCTCGGCGGCCCACGATGGAACAACTCAAGACTGAGCTGGCCACTCCCGTGACCGCCGGTCGCGAACGATTCGTTCGGTTCCTGAACGGATTCGAATCAGCCTCACCTCGCCCGCTGGTGCAGCACGACCCAACGGCCGAACTCACCGGGCCTTGGAAGGTGGCCGGTCAGGGGGCGCTGGTAACGGCCTCCCTGGTGCTGCTTGGTGCAGGCCTGTTCTGGGGACCGGGACTTTGGAACTCGGATTCCATTGGCCCACCGCAAGCGGCAGCAACTACGGAGATTCCTCAGGAAACGCTCCCCCGTGTCACTGCCGAAGCCCCATCTCTGGAAAAGGAAACGTTACTCGACCTTCCGGCTCCTGACAGCCAGGGATACGTTCGCTTGGAAGCCAGGCGGTATCGGGCCTCGACTCTGACTGCGTTTCACACGCTGACAGTGGAAGGGACAGCTGAGTCGCCGGCGGAAATTGTCGTCGAAGCAGCCCCGTTAGCATTACAGGCACAACAGGTGTTGCTGCAGCATGTTCGTGTGACCTGCCAACCGGCGTTTGCAGAACCTCCGATTCAGATTACGGCCCAGGATCTACGCCTGGGGCAGTTTCAAGTGCTGGGCGAATCGTCGGTGAGCGAAGCTCTGCTCGACTGGAGACTCGCCAATCCCGCCGATGTCACCGCCGGACATCTGCAGGTGACCGACACCGTGTTCCAGGTGGCCAGCGACATCTTCTCTTTGCAGTTTCCATTGCAGGCCGCTTCGTTTGACAACGTGCTGCAGGCCGGAGGTGGCAGCCTGCTGAGCCTGAATCAAGGTGTCCGGCCCGGGGCTCGTGTCCCCGTGATCCTCAACAACTGCACACTGCGAGATACCGGAGCTCCCGTTCGCTGGCTGCTCCATACGGTTTCCCCCAATGGCCAGCTGTCACTTCAAGGTCGAGACAGCATTTTGGCTCTTCGCCCCGACACGGCACTGATTGAATTTACGGCCGGTCGGCTGTCAACGGACTGGGAACAGCATCTGCAGATCGCAGCCGAGGGGTTGATTGTCGATCAGAAGACGGCTGTCGCCGGATACCGCTATGAGTCCGACGCGGCAGAATTCCGTTCACTGAATCCCAAGGTCATGCAGATCGATGGTCTGCTGACTGGCACGGTAGAGTTCCGTGGCTCAAAGCTCCGTTCCGTGGACGACTCGCTGGTTCGTACAGCCACAGTGCCATTGAGACAAGCTGACCAGCAGTTGGGATTCGACGCAACCGCCATCCGCTAGGCGGTCAGTCCCCGATCGACGGCGACTATGCATCTGCTTCGCAAGGCAATGCGCGGCAGTCACTCAACATCAGCGGCGATTGCCGCCTCACTTCTGGCGCCCCGGTAGAGGCAGCGTGAAGCTCGCGGGTTCGACTTCCGAGTCCACCTTGAGCCCCGAACTTCCCTTCATCGCCCCGCTGACCCCGAGCAGCTCCGGATGCCGAGCGACCTTGTCGCTGAAGATCTGCAGGTCACTCAACATCGGTTCGAGGTTTCGCAGCAGCGAATTCATCGCCACGGTGGAGCGATTCAGATTGTTGTACAACTCGGGATCGTTCACAAACTGCTGCAGGCTGCCATCGTTCTCGTTGAGCACTTTCGAAAACTTGTTCAGTTCGGTCAGCATCGCTTCCATCTGAATGAGGCTGCCAGCAAGTCGACGCACAATTTCATCGCTATGCTTGGCGAGCGGGTCGGTCGCCTGCGACAGATTTTCGAGATTGCGGCCGACTTCACTCACAGAGACGCGAGCTGCGGCAATTGTAGCTCGTGTTTCTTCGACCATTTTGGGCAGACCAGCCACAGTGGCCCGCAAGTCTGCCTGGAGTTGCGGATCAGCCAGCAGCTGATTCGCATTGGCCACGGTGAGACTCGCACTATCGAGCGTCTGTCCTGCTTTCTGCAGCGTCACGGAAGCATTCTGCATTGTGTTTGTAAACGTACTTAATGCGAGAGCGGTGCGTTCCAGGACCTCATCGAGATCGCCTTCTCGGGTACTGACAAGGTTGTTGAGATTACGCCCCACGAGAGTCCACTCACGCGTCGTTTCCTCGAACGCTCCAAGGGTTACACCGACGTTCTGCTCCAGCCGCTGGACAACTTCCATCGGATCCACCGCAGTCAGCCCAACCAGACGCGAATTCGGTGGCAATGGTTGTCGACTCTTTCCCGCAGTGAACTCAATCCGGGCATCTCCGAACAGTGAACGCACCAGTTGAGGCCGCGAGTCATCGCGCAGTGCCCAATCGGCGTGAATCTCGACCGCAACCAGCACGCCGCCAGCTTCGGGGTCCAGTTCGACGGACTTGACCCGTCCAATCCCGATTCCAGTCTGCTTGACCGGGCTGCCGGGGCGGATACCGGGAGCCTCCTCAAAGTGGATTACCAGCAGGTACGTCTCCCGCCACAGATCCTTGACGTTGCTGAACTGAATGATCAGACCAGCCCCAACCAGGACAGAGAGCAGGACGAACAGCCCCACACGAAATTGCATCTGGCGTTCTGTCATGGACGTTCCTTCGCCTCACGTGGGCAGTTCACTGGAAATGTACTTCAGCTGGCAAGAAGTTCCTTGAGCCGTACAACAGCATCCCCACGGACAAAGTCCGAGACGCGGGGATCACTCGATTCGAATGCCTCTTCGGCAGTTCCCTCAAAAATAATCTGCGGCTCATCCGGCTGCAGTCTGCTGAGCGGATACAGCATGATGACCCGGTCGGCGACTTTGCGAACGGTGTGCATGTCGTGTGTGACGACAATGCTCGTCATCTGTTCGCGGTCACGTGTTCGCAAAATCAGCTGGTTGATCACATCGCTCATAATCGGATCGAGTCCAGTGGTTGGCTCGTCGTACAGCATCACGCGAGGCCGCATCGCCAGCGCGCGAGCGAGCCCCACACGCTTTCGCATCCCGCCGGAAAGCTGCGCCGGCATCTTGCGTGAAACCAGTTCGGGACGCAGCCCCACGTCCTTCAGACAGGCATCGACCCGTTGCTGAATCTCCGGCAGTGAGAGACTTGTGTTCTGCCGCAGGCCGAACGCTACGTTCTCAAACACGTCCAGACTGTCGAACAGTGCAGCCATCTGAAACAGATAGCCATATTGCAGACGCTCACGAACGACTTCACGTGAGGAAAGGTCGCAGACGGGTCGACCATACCACAGAACCCGTCCGCTGGAAGGACGCAGCAGGTTCATCATCAGTTTCATCGTCACGCTTTTTCCGCAGCCGCTCTCACCAATGATGACGAGCGTTTCTCCAGGCTGAACGGACAGCGAAACATCACGCAAAATCGGCTGATCGCCGAAATGCTTGGAGACGTTCTGCAGTTCCAGGTAGGAGGACATGACGAATCTGTAAAACGAAAGGTGAAGTTGGGTAAACCGGACGTGAAGTCAAAAGGGTTCACTTCAGGGTCACATCAGCCCAGCCTGGCTGGGCCACATCACGCCGTAGAATTCCATCAGCAGGAATCCCAGCAGGAAGTCCAGCATCAGGATCACGACGAAGGAATACACAAAGGCTTCCGTTGCCGCCCGGCCAACACCTTCGGCCCCGGCGCGGCTGTGAAACCCCCGGTGACAGGAAAGGATGGCAATTGTGGCCCCGAAGAACACACTCTTAACGATGCCACTCCAGAAGTCGTACGCGTTCACATAGTTCCTGGAGTAGTGCCAATAGTGGAAGCCCTCAATGCCCAGCACCTGCGTGCTGAACCACCATCCTGACAACACGCCGATTCCATCCGCGAAGATGGTGAGCATGGGAATCAGCAGGAAGCAGGCGAGAAAGCGCGGCACAACAAGGTGTGCCACGGGATTGGCCCCCAATGCCGTCAGAGCATCAATCTGCTCGGTCACACGCATGGTTCCCAGCTCCGCTGACATGGAACTTCCCACACGTCCGGCGAGCATCACGGCGGCGAGCACCGGGCCGAGTTCCTTTAACAGTGTGACATTCACAACAGTCCCGAGCTGATTTTCCATATGCATCAGCGCGAACTGTTCGTAGGCCTGCACGGCCAGCACCATCCCGATGAATCCGCCGGTCACAATAATGACAGGCACACTGAGGACACCGATCTGATACATCACCGGCCACAGCACATTGCCGCGCGGCCAGCGGACTAACAGCCAGCCCACCATCTGCAGTGCGAACAGTGTGACATCTCCTGCAAGCGCAACCATGTCGATCACCATCCGACCGATGGAGTGCACGAACGTGTCACGCGTGTCGACTTGAAGATTGGCAGACATCCATGTCCCACAGAACAACCGTCACGAAACTGGGGAAACGATCCCGTTTCCCGAGGCGGCAGAAATAGCGGATATCGCCATTTGGAGCGAGATGAATCCGGCGAGAGCTGCCGTACCAAGGGAGCCCTCAATTGTCAGAATTTCAAACGACCGGTCATTTCTGCGGAAAAACTTTCAAAACACGTTGACCTCCGGCGGCCTTCGCCGATATCACCCGTCTCACCTTTCGAGTCTCACCTCTCACTTCCGATTTCACTTCCTCCCCCCTCACCGCACTTCGCGGACCCTTTCCAACAGTCCACAACTGAATTGAAGTCAGCAACAGACGTGCCATCCCACTCGGTGTTGGTATTCGTTCGCTGCTGCCTGCATCCTGATTCGCTCCCGCGTTCTGGATGGTCGTGTGCTGCTGGGAAGGATCTGCGGGTCTATCCCCCTCGACCATGATCACATCACCCCCCCCTGCTACGATTCGCCCGACGGGACGGGTCATCGCTTGTGCCCGTGATCTCAAGGCACAGGAACATCTCGTCTCAGCGATTCGTCGCAACGGCTATGAAGCCCATGCGGTCACCACAATGCAGGAGCTGCAAGACGCACTCGTCCATGGCGAGTTTGCCGCAGCCCTCATCGATGAGCCGGAGTCGACACAGGCCATCGAACAGCTCGAAGCAGCTGTTCGTAAAGCCGACCGAGCGACACAGTTCATCATCCTGCCTTCGATCGGACAACGAATGCTGCCTCCCCGGAGCGTCAGCTGTGAGATTGTTGATCCGCCGCTGACTCCCGAACGAATTGGTCGTTCGCTGTTTGCCGCTGTTGGCCGTGCTCAGCTGATTGCCGAGAACATTCAACTGAAGCAACGCCTCGAAGGCCGCATGTTCGATGGGCTGGTGGGCGTGAGCGATGCCACTCGCAAGCTGCGACTGGACATTCAGCACGCCGCCGAACACAACCTGCCCGTCCTCGTTCAGGGCGAACCTGGCAGTGGCAAAAGCGAAGCCGCTCGTGCGATTCATCTCACACGGTCAGGTCCGGGACTTCCCTTCCTCGCAATTCGTTGCGGCCTGCTGACAGCCGGTGCCGTGGATCACGAACTGTACGGTGACGTCGCCACGCAAGGTCGTCTCGCAGCCGCGGCCGGGGGAACGCTGGTTTTCGAAGACATCGATCTGCTTGCACTACCGCAACAGCAGGAACTCGCGGCCATTATCTTTAACAGTGCCTTCAAGCATCAGGGCAGCTACGCTCCACTTGAAGCCCGGATTGTCGCGACGACCTCTGCCGACCTTGGAAAACTCGTCACTGAAGGGAAATTCGATCGCCGATTGTTCGAAGTGCTCACAAAAGCCCGCATCGCGATTCAGCCGCTGCGGGACCGCATCGAAGACCTGCCCGTCCTCACGGAATTCTTCTTGCAGCAGTGTGCGGTACGCGAAGGCCAGTCGGTCCGTCGACTGACACCAGAATCTCTCGAACGTCTGCGTCACCATCCTTGGAACGGTAACGTCCGCGAACTGGAAAACGTCATTTCCCGCTGCTGTTCGATCGCCGCCACCTCCAACTCCGTCGCCCCCGCCGAACTGGAACCCTGGCTTGAAGCCACAGAGAACGATGCCGAAGACCCCGGTCTGACGCTGCGGGAAATGGAACGCAAACTGATCGAAGCCACCTTCAATCGATTTGGCGGCAACCGCGAACTGACCGCCAAGGCACTCAAGATCGGAATTCGCACCCTCTCGGGCAAGCTCCGCGAGTACGGCTACCCACCTCGTGGGGGCCCGGGTTCGAACCGCCAGAGCAAGGTTGCTTGAGCCCCGCTCGCAATCCATTGTCCACGAAGCCCGAATCAGCACTGCCTGATTCGGGCTTCTGGCGTTTAACTGCATAGGCCGAATCCCAAGCAGTTTGTATGCCGAGGTCACGTGATGCGGTAGACTTCAATTGCTGTTTCGCGAGAAGGCACCGGGCAGAATGTTCCTTCAACGCACAAAGCAGAGGGCCACTCTCGTCCCGCGTGTCCGCCACATTCACAGGAGCTGGGCATTGATCACATCTCAAGTGGCCCCTGGGACAGACGGAGTGGCCGCGCACTACGACGACCTCGATCAATATTATCGCGACATCTGGGGAGATCACCTGCACCACGGCTTGTGGCGATTCGGGGGTGAAACAACCAGTCAAGCCATTGAACAACTGGTCGACGAACTCGCCACGGGAGCAGGAATCGCGGCCGAGCCCGGATTGCGCGTGTGCGACATCGGCTGCGGGTACGGCGGAACGTCCCGCCGCCTTGTCGACAAGTACGACGCCAAAGTCATCGGACTTACACTGTCAGCTGAGCAACATCGCTATGCGGTCCAGCAGACGTCCGGACGTGACAATCCGAAGTACCTTGTCCGAGACTGGGCGGAAAACGGACTGGAGCCAGATTCGTGTGACGCGATTATCTCTATCGAGTGCTTTAGCCACGTGGCCGACAAGCCCGGATTCTTTCGCGAAGTCTCTCGCGTCCTGCGACCAGAAGGGCGCGGATCCATGGCCATCTGGATGGCAGCCCCCAATGCCAGTCCACGAGCCGTGAAGTGGTTGCTCGAACCGATATGCACGGAAGGTCGACTGCCGGGAATGGCTACCAGCGAAGAAATCAAAGCCATGATTGCCGACGCCGGACTGATCGTGGATTCATTCGAGGAAGTCAGCCGAATGGTCCGCCGAACATGGATCATTTGTGCCCGGCGTCTGATCTGGAAGCTCTTGACCCGGCCCCGCTACTGGCGTGCCTTGCTGGACCGCAACTTCTCCAACCGCATTTTTATTGTTACACTGTTTAGAATTTTAATCGCCTATTACTTTGGCGCGATGCAGTTTGGACTGTTTCAATTCCAAAAACCGGCTGCCTTTCGTTGAAAACCACCCGTCGCATGCGATGGCAGACGAGAATGTCGACATATCAGGCCTCCACTCTTTCTCGTAAGTGAGTCGCCTGTGACCATGCTGCTTCCACAACTTGAGCGGCGCGAGCGCCATCCGGAGCTAATGGATCAACCGGGACTTGATCCTGTGCTCCACGCTCAGGCGCTGCGTGGACTCGCCCGCGTAAACTGGCTCAGTGGCACCGCGAACATCATCTGGAACACGATCCGCCCAATAATCAGCGCCTCGCCCGAAAACCCGGTACGGGTTCTCGATGTGGCGTGCGGAGACGGTGCAGTCGCCATTGAACTGGCTCGACGTGCTGCGTTGGCTCAACTGCCTGTGACCGTGTGCGGCTGCGATATCAGCCCGACGGCGATTGACCTCGCAAGGAAGCGCGCCACCACAGCAGGAGTTCCTGTGGACTTTATTGTCGCGGACGCCGTTCATCACCCCCCGCGTGATCGCTTCGACATCGTGGTCTGCTCACTCTTCCTCCATCATCTTGCGGACAACGATGCCATCAGCCTGTTGAACTGCATGCGTGAACTGGCCGGTCGAATGGTCGTGGTCAACGATCTGATTCGCAGCCGGTGGGGCTACATCATGACCTGGTGCGGGATTCGACTCCTGAGCCGATCGCATGTCTGCCACATTGACGGACCTCTGTCGGTGCGGGCTGCGTTTACGCCGACCGAAATTCTGGCCCTCGCCGAGCAGGCCGGACTGACAAACTCCGAAGTCTCCAGAATCTGGCCAGAACGTTTCCTGCTGACCTGGAAACGCACATGATTGACGGCACCATCGACCTCGCAACGGCAGAGCAGACCCTTTGGGATGCGGTTGTTGTCGGTGCTGGCCCCGCTGGCTGTGTGGCGGCCATTGGTCTGGCGCGAGCCGGACTGAAGACATTGCTGATCGACCGGACACATTTCCCGAGAGACAAGGTGTGTGGCGGCTGCCTGAATTCCGATGCACTGTCTGATCTCGATCGACTCGGGCTCGCGACGGCGGTTTCCGAACTCGGCGGATTCACCATCAAAAAGTTCCTGCTGGCGCAGCGTCGCACACGAGCCACACTTGACCTGCCCGCAGGAATGGCTGTCTCACGCCGCGCGCTGGACGCACTCCTCGTGCAGAAGGCGATCGCCAATGGTTCGCATTTCCTGCCCGGACAGCCAGTTCGAATCGACCACACGAACCTCCAGGCTGAGACTCGCCTGCTGCACTTGGGCTCTGACGGAACCGTCGCCATGCAATCACGCACGGTCGTACTGGCGACAGGCTTGTCCACCGCAGTCTGTGTGGACGAAGCCGAACTTCCTGTCCTTGCCGCCTCAACGGCCCGTATTGGAATGGGAACCACAGCCTGTCATTTTCCGTCCTTCTACGAGCCGGGCACGATTTACATGGCCGTCGGTCGTTCTGGTTACGTCGGCCTGACGCGAGTGGAAGGCCACAGCCTCAACATTGCTGCCGCCCTCGACCTGCCCAGAGTGCGGGCCTCGAATCCGGCCCGCGTGTGCCGGGAAATCCTGGAGCAGGCGGAATTCGCGATCTCTCCCGAAATGCTTGAGGGCCCTTGGCGCGGAACAGCCAGTCTTACACGCAACCGGCCGCAAGTCGCATCACACCGCATTTTCGCCGTCGGCGATGCCGCCAGTTACATCGAACCCTTCACTGGCGAAGGAATGGCATGGGCCATTCGAGGCGGCTGTGCGGTGGTCCCGCTTGTCGTCCGGGGAGTGCAGAACTGGAGTCCCGCGCTCATGCATGAATGGGCCACCACGTTAAATCAACATCTGGCCAGGCGTCACCGCTGGTGCCGCACGTTCGCCAGAGTTTTGCGTCATCCGAAGCTGGTTCGGGCCGCACTGTTCCTGACTGCGGCGATGCCCCCTTTGGGGCGAGCCGTGGTCCGCAGTATTCACCTGGAGAGCTACAAATGACGTTCGCCATCCTCGGATCAGGGACCGT
Organism: Planctomycetaceae bacterium; assembly: GCA_020426515.1. Lineage (GTDB taxonomy): Bacteria > Planctomycetota > Planctomycetia > Planctomycetales > Planctomycetaceae > JACKHO01. Next base: position 54,717 of record JAGQPW010000012.1, read on the forward strand.
CGCTCCCGAAAACCGGGCCAGCCAGAATGAGATTCTGGATGTCTCCCGCACCCTCGTGTGTGAGAATTCGCGACAGGAGCGGCTGATGACGATCCTGTTTCAAAAGTCCGGAATCGACAGTCGGCAAACCGTTCTGAATACGGACTATTTGACCAGGTGGAAAGCGGAATCGACACCCGCTGCTCCAGGCCTTGGCCCAGGTACCGGCGAACGAATGAAACTGTACGCGCAACATGCTGGCCCCCTGGGCTGCAAAGCGGCAACATTGGCCCTGAAAGATTCATTCACCGATGCCAAAGAAATTACGCATCTGGTGACTGTTTCCTGCACCGGATTCGTTGCTCCGGGCATCGATGCCGAGCTGATCAACCTGCTCGGTCTGCGTCCAACTGTGGAGCGAGTTCATGTGGGATACATGGGATGCCACGGCGCCATCAATGGACTTCGCGTTGCCCGTGGACTTGCAGCAACGTCGCCAGAGGCACGCATCCTCCTGTGCGCAGTAGAAATTTGCACCCTCCACTATCGATTGATCTGGGACGACGAGGGAGTAAAGGGAAATGCCCTGTTTTCTGATGGTGCTGGCGCGCTGGTTTGCGGACAGCCATCAGAAAATGACTCTCCTGTGTGGACCGTTCACGACACCGGGTCGTGCATGATTCCAAACTC
>JAGQPW010000012.1:55485-59073 GCA_020426515.1 Planctomycetaceae bacterium
GTCCATCCCGGAGGACCGAGAATTCTAGATGCCGTCGAAACCTCGCTGGGATTGCCCCCAGGGGCCTGCACCGAATCGCGAACTGTCCTTCGCGAGCGGGGGAACATGTCGTCACCTACGGTCCTGTTCGTGCTTGATCGACTCCGGAGCCAACCCGCAGCTTCGCCGACGGTCATGCTTGGATTTGGACCGGGCCTGACAGCTGAAGTCGCACTACTCAGCGGGCCACATCGCACCAATGAAGGCGAAAATTCGATCGGAGACAATGCTGACTCCTAATTATTGACCGAGCCGGCAGTCCTCGGAAGGCCGAACAAATGGCCTGCTGCAGGGACCTTCCGGCCGCATCCATCAGCGGCCGTTTTTGTCTTTCGTTGAACATCTGTTATACTTCAGTTGCCCGATGTGTGAGATTTCGCCACGGGTTCCCGCCTTTGACGACGTCTCTCCCGAGCGTTCCCGCCCGTCTTATGTGTGGTCTCCATGCGATCGATACGCACAGTGTGTAATTTCCGATGGCCGACACAGTTGCTGCTGACATTCATCGTCGGCACCGTTGTCTGGGGGCATTGTGGTTTTGCCGCCGCTGCCGATGGTTCGCTCAGGCCACCCGTCCCGACTCAGGCCTTTCTCAAGCAACACTGTGTTGATTGCCACGAAGGCACTGAGGCCGAAGGTGGTCTCGACCTGACGTCCATCAGTTTCGATCTCTCAACGCCCGGCGTCGACCAGAAGTGGATTCGTATCTGGGATCGAGTGGAGTCTGGTGAGATGCCCCCGGCTGATGTCGATCCCCCTCCGGCCGGCGAGCGGTCCACCTTTGTGCAGCAGACTCGGGACTGGCTCCGCCATGATCAATTGAACAGGCAGGCCAAACTGGGGCGTGTGCAGAGTCGGCGACTGACCCGCCGCGAGATTGAACGCTCGTTGCAGGATCTCCTGGGTATCGACATCCCTCTGGCCAATTTGTTGCCGGAAGAATCACTCTCCAAGGGATTCGATACCGTCGCGGATGCACAGTCGATGTCGCACTTCCAACTGGAGCGACACCTGACCGCCGTTGACACCGCGCTGGATGAAGCCATTCGTCGGGCGATGTCCCCGCCCGACAAGTATCAACGCGACTTCGATGCCGAAGGCGTCGCCCGTACGAACCCCAAACGTCGCTGTCGCGAACCGGAAATGAGGAATGGGCAGGCGGTCGTCTGGTCATCCGGACTGATCTATTACGGACGACTTCCAGCCACGACCGCTCCGGAAGATGGCTGGTACCGCTTCAAAGTGACCGTTTCCGCACTCAAGCCCCCTAAGTCTGGTGGTGTCTGGTGTACCGTCAACACAGGTCTATGTGTCTCCAGTGCTCCGTTACTCACCCTTGTCACAACTTTCGAAGCGACTCCCGAACCGCGAACGATTGAGTTCGAAGCCTGGCTGCCCAAACGGCACATGCTGGAGATTCGTCCTGGTGACGTCACACTGAAGAGAGGCCGCTTTGAAGGTGGTCAGGTGGGAGTCGGTGAAGGGGAACCGCAGGACCTGCCGGGGATCGCCTTTGACCGGGTCACCATGGAACGGGTCCACCACGTAGCGACCGACGATCAGGTTCGACAGCGTTTGTTCGGCGACCTGCAGATTCAGGCCGACAAGAAAGGGCGAAGTGTCGGAGTTGTCTCCAGCGATCCGCAGCGCGACATCTCGCAACTCCTGCACTCCATGGCCCGTCGTGCCTTCCGCCGCCCGGTCGCCGATGCGGATCTGCAAGGCTACGTTCAACTCGCGACCCAGGTGTACGAAGAAGAGCAAGACATGGTCGCTGCTCTTCGAACTGGGTATCGAGCATTGCTGTGCTCTCCACGATTTCTCTACCTGACTGAGAACCTCGGGCCGCTCGACAGTCATGCCGTCGCCGCGAGGCTGAGCTACATGCTGACGGGCAGCATGCCCGATGAGGAACTCGCCGCATTGGCCGACGCGGATCGATTACGAGATCCGGACGTCATCCACCAGCAAACCGATCGACTACTGGCTGGCGCTGGTTCACGCCGGTTCATCGAAGATTTTTCCAGTCAGTGGCTGGAACTCAGTGAGATCAATTTCACAGAACCCGACCGCAAGCTGTACCCGACATTCGATCCCATTGTGCAGCAGGGAATGCTGGATGAGACGCACACGTTCCTCGACACCATGCTCGTCAACGACTCCAGCGTGACGGACTTAATCTCGGCTGACCACACGTTTCTGAACAGCCGGCTCGCCCGGTTTTATGGCATTCCTGACGTTGCGGGTGATGACTTGCGGCGTGTGGAACTGGGCCCCGAGACCCATCGAGGCGGTGTGCTGACACAGGGGGCAATCCTCAAAATTACGGCGAACGGCTCAAACACATCGCCCGTGATTCGAGGTGTGTGGGTTTCCGAGCGATTGCTCGGCGTCCCGATCCCGCCGCCGCCCGGTAGCGTCCCTGCCATTGAGCCCGACATTCGGGGGGCAAAGACCATTCGAGAGCAACTGGCGAAGCACCGTTCGCAGCCGTCCTGTGCCGGTTGCCACGTGAAAATTGATCCACCGGGATTCGCTCTGGAGAATTTCGATCCCGCTGGCCAATGGCGCGATCATTACACGCAAATTGTTGGCGGCCGACGTTCCAAGGGAGCGAAAATCGATGCCAGCTACTCCCTGCAGGACGGTCGTGAATTCACCAATGTGGATGACTTCCGCTCGCTGATTGTGGCCAAACCGGAACGCGTCGCTGCGAATGTCGCCGAACAATTGCTGGTGTACGGGACCGGAGCCCCAATTTCGTTTGCCGATCGTGATGCCATTGACCGAATAATTGAACAGACAGGCAATACCGGGTACGGGTTCCGCTCCATTGTGGATGCCGTCGTAACCAGCCCGGTCTTCCTTTCAAAATAAGTGCAACTCCTGAACAGGATTCCCCCATGTCCAGCATTCACTTTGGGTTTCAACGCCAGCTCAACCGCCGCACGCTGCTGCGCGGGGCCGGTGTGGCAATGGCAATGCCGTGGCTGACCGCCATGTCCAAGGCCTTTGCCGATCCCGCTGAATCCCCCGCCCCCAAACGGTTCGTCGCCATGACGCTCGGCCTGGGACTCGTTGCGGACAACCTGTTCCCCGAATCGGAAGGCCGGGACTACAAGGCCTCTCCCTACCTCGAACAACTGCAGGACCTGCGCGACCAGTTCACGGTCGTATCCGGAGCTTCACACCCGCATGTAACCGGCGGGCACCGTGCGGAGGCGAGTCTGCTTAGCGCAGCTCCAATGAGCGCCTCCGCCCAGACCCGAAACACCATCTCGATGGACCAGCTGCTGGCTAAGCACATGGGGCACCACACGCGGTTCCCTTCGCTGGTGCTCGGCCTCTCTGGAAGCAGCAGCCCGTCGTACACGGAAAACGGGTCCATGATTCCCGCCGAAGACTCTCCCGCCCGACTGTTTACACGTCTGTTCGTGAACGACTCTCCTGCCGAACGGAAGCGCATGGTCCAGCGTGCCCGTGAAGGCCAGAGCATCATGGACCTTGTCGCCGACGATGCTCAAAAGCTGCAGCGCTCGCTCGGGGCGA
>JAGQPW010000130.1:0-2572 GCA_020426515.1 Planctomycetaceae bacterium
TGGGAGAACGCATCGGCGGGTTTCCAAATTCTAACCCGCCGCAAGCCTCCCTGTCAGCGACAAACCGGGGGCTGACGCAGAATTCCGAAAAACCGGACCGCTCACGGAATGGCGTGCAGGCGGGCGATGTCGCGTTCGCGGAGCGCTTCGTAGTAGCGTTGGAAGCCGTTACGGATGTGTGGCGAGGCGTCCTTGAGAAGGGCCTGCACTACCGGATCGTCCAGTGCGCCCGTCGCTCGATGCCACAAGGCTGCGGCGTGCGTGGCCGTCGCGATGTCGAAGGTCTCCAGCTCGCCGACGAGGTGCGGAAAGGAGGGATGGTGGCGCGCGACCAAGGTTTGGGCGTAGTCATGGGCTGATTGCCGCAATCCATCACGATCCGCATCCACCCAAACCGCACCGCTGCAGCCCAGCGTTCTTGGAGTCCAGTGTGGGGACAGCGGTTGATAGGGCTTGCCAGTCGGCCAGAACAGCCCGGTCCCTTCGCCAAGAGCGAGGGCGACGTAATGCACATCACGCTTCGGGCGTGGCAATTCGATCGTCCCCTCCCATTTGACGCCGGTCGCGACGGGTTGCACTGGCAGTTCCACATCGCGGATCTCCTCACCATTGCAGAACAGCAGCAGCCTGGTGGGCGTGACCCAGTGCGGACCCAGCACGCGGATGTTCAACTGCAGCGTTTCGTCAGGAGCCGTGGCCAGTTCGCCGGGGCGGTACTTCCCGTTGACGGTCAACTCCGCGAGCAAGCCGTAACTCACCGCGACATCGCCACGCAGCAGACCACCGATCGCGGCGTCGATATCAATCTTGCCGACGTCGCTGTCGTCGCAGCGAATGTACGTGCGCCCCTGGCCAACGATGTAGCGGGCCACATCATGCGAGTCACTGCACCCGATTGGAGCGATGGAATAGCCTCGATTGAGCAGCTGCATCCAGTCGCTGGCCAACTGCACCGGATCGGTTTGCGTGGCCCCCGAGTTAAGAACCTCCATGGCATTCACTCGAATGGGCCGCTCATCGTAGCGTTCGGCAATGGCGGCATTGTACAGCAGCGGTCCAAACGGTCGGACACCGCGATGCACGTCACGGGCGTGATTCAGAATTGAAACCCGCGTCAGCAGCTGGCGTTCGATTTCATCGGCAATGACGTTCCAGTCCTCCAGGTTGTGATTGGGGAGCGCTCCTTCGGGAACTGCCGGAAAGATGTTGAAGTGCCCCACGCCGGTGGTGACTTCGTTACCTGTGACGGGAGTAAAGTACGCATCCAGTCCGAGTTCGCGCTGGATGGGACCGTAATCGATCTGGCGGTTGTGATCGGTGGCGATGGGGAGTTCAATTCCTTCGCCGGCCAGCGTGATCATCCGCTCCCGATCGGTACAGTCTCCGTGCCCCGAGTGCGTGAGCGTATGCACGTGCGTATCGCAGGCGACGTAGCCAGACGTGGCGACCTCGCGGCGAATCGTCAACTGCAGTTCCCGTGAATCCCCCGCGGCCAGCGTAACGGCCTGCTGAGCTAGTGAGTACTCGAACCCTCGTCCGGCGAAGATCAGGAATCGCCCTGCAGGCAGGCGCAGTTCCGCCCTGCCGTTGCCTGTGTACACGACGCCAGGACGAACAGCCAGTCGAGGTGAATCGTCACCGTCAATCGATTGCAAGGCCCCCTGCTCGTTCAGAATTGTGATGCGACAGGGCAATGGCTGTTGCGTGTCGCCATCCAGCACACGTACTTGCAATAAAGCCGAACTGAGGACCTGGTCTCTCGTTTCGGGATGCAATCGAATCGCTCCCAGGCGGATGTCATCAATCGCAGTGGACCTGGTGGCGATGGACAGCGTGTTCGCCCCTGGCCGTAACATCCCGGCGGGTACAGGCATGTACTCCACCATGTCGTTCTCGTCGCGAACGAGCGTACCCAGCGGCTTGTCGTTCAGCTGAATCGTCCATGACTGTTTGACGTCCTGTTGCCGAATCTCCAGGCACGCCCCCAGGGCCTCGGACCACTGGAATGTCGTGGTCCAGTTCTCGACGGGTTGACTGTTGAGGAACTCGTCCCATTCTGCGGCAGCCTCGGGCCCACCACTCCGTAAATGGATGAACTGCCCTGCAGGATGCAGGGTCAACGGGTCGGCGATTGCCCACGAAACCGGACCAGCGAGAACGAACAGCAAACAAAGTGAGCGCGCGAGCATGAGCGTGTTTCCTGCCACCAGATACAAACGGGGAATCTCAGGAGCGAAGTCGGCACCGTCCAGCGGAATCGGAGGTTTCAGGGCCGGGGAACAACTTCACATGGAGCAACGCAGGAGCCGAACCGACCGAAGCGAATTCACGCTAAGCGGATATCCATTGCGATAGGAGTACCAGATCCGGCGGCGTTGTGACCACTCTTCACCCTGTTCGCAACAATTCGGACAACTGCTGCACTTCCTGCAATGCTTACGACCTGACTCCTGTTCGTGTGAAACCTTCTGGGAAATCTGGGGGGGCTGACAAGTCTCTTCCGATCGCTTCGATCTCTCTCCGAGCCGTGCAGCCTCAAAGCGGCTGCTCGTGCGCCAATTCCTGCCGTTCT
>JAGQPW010000130.1:2672-14147 GCA_020426515.1 Planctomycetaceae bacterium
AGCCTGCAGCGTGCTGTGGTTGTGCTGGGATTTCGTGCCGTACGCAACCTCGCGCTCGCAGCCGCTGCCGAGGACGTCTTCACTTCCGATGGCGGGACGTTAGGACAAACCCTCTGGAAACATTCGCTGGCCTGTGCTTCCGTAGCCACCCTGCTGGCCAAGGCGGATCGCGTCTCCGCAGAAGAAGCTTTTCTGGCAGGAATCGTCCACGATGCCGGCAAGCTGATTCTGTTTGACGCCTATGGCGAGAACTACCTGGAAGTTGCCGGTGGACTCCCTTCAGAACAGCGCATTGCCGCGGAACGAGAACGATTCGGGACCGATCACCAGGAACTCGGACTGCGGTGTGCCGACGAATGGGGACTCCCGATGGAGGTGGCCGACGCGATTTCCAATCACCATGACCCGCTCGATGCCGAGGATTTTCGGGGATTGGTCGACGTCATCACCGTGGCCAATGGCCTTGCGCAACACTGGGGAGTGGGGGGACTTGATGCGCGGGAAATTGATGTCGAACGCATGGTGCATCAGTCTCCACTGAATCTGAAGTTGGACGATCTCACTGAACTGCAGGAGCGCTCGCTGGAGGGCTTTGACACACTGCAGGCCTCCTTCGCCAACTAACGGATCGTCAGAATGAACCGGTTACTGCCAATCGTCCTCTCGATCTTCGCCCTGATGCTGTGTGGAGCGAGCGGATATGTATTCCTGGAGGGCTGGAGTTGGGGAGATGGCCTGTACATGACGGTCATCACACTGTCCACCGTGGGCTATACCGAAGTAGCCCAGCTTTCCGGACGAGGCAGAGCGTTTACAGGTGTGCTGGTTCTGTCGTCACTCGTCGTGATGACGTACTGGACCGCTTCACTCACCAGCTACATCGTCGAATTCGACTTGAGCGGGACCTTCTTTAAGCGAAGGATGTTGCGAATGATTTCTAAACTGAGTGGACACGTCATTGTGTGCGGTACCGAACCGGTCGCCGATGCACTGATTGAGCGTCTGGTACGAAAGCGAGTTTCCGTTGTGGTGGTTGACACCAATGCGAAGCGGCTGGAAGAAATTCGCTCGCGGTTTCGCAAGGTCCTCGTACTCGAAGGCAATCCCACCAGCGAAATCACGCTGGCGGAAGCTAACATTCTGAGTGCCCGTATCGTGATCGCCGCAATGGCTTCCGAAGTCGACAACCTGTTGATCGGAATTACCAGCCGCGATCTGGGTCAGGAGATCAGCGTGTTTGCGCTCTCCAACGATCCAATCCTGGGCAACCGCATGCGAAAGATTGGCATCGATGAAGTGATCAACCCCGCGGAACTGCTGGGAGATCACGTCGCTGCGCTGGTCAGCAGGAACACTGCCGCGGCACCAAAGGAAATGGCCGCAGCGACCTGAGCAACCTGTCAGGCAAGTGCGACGCCCAGGTCGCCGAGATGTTTCCGCAAAGTGGCTGCATCTCGAAAGACCTCGGCCTGCAATCCGTGTTCGCGGCCTGCTTCGACATACTTCGCGATGTCATCAGTATAAAAGCATTGCTCTGGCGGACATTCAATCTTGCTCAGCGCAACTTCATAGATGGCCGGTTCCGGCTTGATCGCTCCGGCTTCATACGAGAGGACCAGATCGTCGAAGTAATCCAGAAACGTGTACTGCGCCCGGACCCATTCCAGATGAGAAATGCTGGTATTTGACATCAACACAAGTCGGATCCCCGCATCCCGCAAGCCCGCCAGTATCGGCAGCATCTCATCATGAGGCTCAAAAATGTCGGACCCGGCCCGGCGAACATCTTCAATATTCAACGGCTGACCAACACGCTCCGACAGGGCATTGCAAAACTCAGCTTCAGAGAGTTGCCCCCGTTCGAATTCCCATTGCAGATGGGAGTCGAGGAGCAGTCGACGCATTTCGCCCCCGGTCCGGCCACACAGGGCTCCAAGCTGAGAGCACATGCGGTCGTGACAGAAGAACACGAGCACATTGCCCATATCAAGAAGCACAGTGCGAAGCATGGCGGCCAGTGGAGAGGAGAGATCAGGGAGCCTGGTACGTCTGCAGCCACGCGACGATGACTCGGGCCACCGTTTTCAGCGACTCGCCAGAGCAGGCAGCAGGCAGATCGTTACGGGTATGCCAGTAGGGATAGTCGAAATCAATGATGTCACAAGTGGGGATGCGGGCAATTTCGTTGAGCGGAATGTGATCGTCATTGAGCTCATGCTTGGGGCGAGCAACAAAGGCCCGTTCGCCCAGCCGCCCCGCAGTTTCCCAAATACTGCGCGTCACGCCGCCAGCGTATCGCAGGCTGAATCGTTCCTGATACAGCGTCAGCTTTTTATCCGCGATCATGTCAACCAGAACACCAGCCACATAACGGTATGCCGGAGGCGTATCACGATAAGCGGTGGCAAAGTACTCGGAACCGTGAAAGTACTTGTCCTTGGCGTCGTAGACGAGCTCTTCTCCATCGAAGAACACGAAGTCAACTCCGTAGCGGGATGGGACACTCGCCATGTGATGGCCCAGCTCCATGAAGAACGCCACCCCACTCGCCCCATCGTTAGCCCCGATGAACGGTTTGTCACGATTGAATGGCAGCAATTCCCGATCGGGACGCGGACGTGTATCGTAGTGACAGGCCAGCAGAATGCGTTCGCGTGAATCGGGATGCCACGAAACAATCATGTTCCGCATGCGGACGGGCTCACCCGATTGAGGGTGAGCGACATCAAAGTCCTGATACGACACCCGGCAGGCGAACTGGGAGAAATGCTTCTCGATCAGCTCCTGCTGCAGCGTCATCCCCTGAGTACCCGAGATGCGTGGGCCCAGCTCGCAGACTTGCTGCAGATACCCGAATGCGCGACCGGCATTAAATCCAGGCTCCGCTGCCGGGGTGCTGGTACAGACGCACACCGACACAAACATCAGCCACGCCAGCGCTCGAAACGATCCATCTCCACTGCGCATTCTGAACCCTCTTCCGAAACTCACGGTGCCCCAAAGTATGGAGATCCCGGAACAGAACCGCAACAGCGGTTTTCGATGCGCACACCACTCCCGGCAGAGATATGATATCCGCTTAGAGGAACGCAGCAGAAACGTCAGACGACTCTACTCGGCAGCTGCTTCGGAGGCCTTGGGAGTTTCGACAACTTCCAGTCCGGGCACATTGATACCGGTGATCTGGACGGTCGTGAACTTCTGACGGTGACCGACGTGACGGCGAGAGTTCTTACGGCGGCGGAACACCTGAATCTCGAGCTTAGGGCCCTTGGCCAGCGGATCAACGATCTCGCCGGTCACGGTTGCTCCGTCAATCACAGGCTGTCCGACCACGCTGGCTCCGCCGGCATTGGCGAGCAGAACACGATCAAAAGTCAGCGTCTGGCCGGCTTCCACGTCGGAACGCAGGTCGACAACCAGCGTCTGGCCGGGCTCTACTCGAAACTGGGTACCGCTGTCTTCAATGATCGCAAACATGGTCAATCAAACGTGTTGCTGGCAGACTACGGGGGCCGCCAAATGTCTCTTGTCCTGATTCCCGTCCCGGCCTGCGTCTCCAAAATCCCTTGGAGATCCGCAATTCCTGCCGCCCGGATGGGGCCAACAGGTGTTCATCCCGTGTTGCTACTGCAGCGGGCGGGGGAATTCCACAGAATAACGTTCAATTTGGCACAAGGCGAGTGTACCGCAACAGTTTTTTCGACCCATCAGTCCCCTTTAAGGCGGGACAGGAAGTTTTCGGAGACGCATCGATGTACGCATGGTCAGTCCTGGCGCTGGATATGCAGGATCTGGGTGTCACAAAAACTGTGGAAACGTGGGTCGAACAGGCTCAGCTGTTTCTGGTGACGCGCGCAGCGGACTTCGGTTTGCGGGCCGTCGCGGCCCTGATTCTCTATTACACCGGGCGCTGGGCCGCTCAGCTTGTGGTCCAGATTGCCCGATCTGCCATGCACCGGGCCAAGGTCGACACGATGCTGGTCAAGTTCGCCAGCAACGTGATGTATGCAGTCATGATGACGCTCGTGGTCATCGGCTCACTCCAACTGATGGGGGTCGACATGACCTCCATGACAGCCATCATCGCCACCGCTGGCTTCGCAATTGGCCTGGCCCTGCAGGGGTCACTCTCCAACTTCGCCTCCGGAATTGTGCTGGTCATCTTCAAGCCGTTCCGCGTCGGTCAGCGGGTGGATATCGGAGGATCAGCCGGAACGGTCGAGGAGATCCATCTCTTCACCACCATTCTACGCACGGGCGACAACACGCAGATCATCATTCCTAACGGCAAGATCACCTCCGGAGTAATTACCAACTTCAATGCCCTGCCCACCCGGCGAATCGACCTCGTCGTGAGTTGTGGCTATGCCGATGACCTGCGCGCCGTTAAAGGGTTCCTCACACACCTGGTGACCTCGGATCCCCGCATTCTGAAAGACCCGTCGCCACTGGTGGCGGTCGACGACCTGGCCACCAGCAGCGTCAATTTTGTGGTGCGGCCCTGGGTGCGGACGGATGACTATCAGGCAGTCCGCCGCGATCTGCTGGAACAGATCAAGCTGGGCTTCGACTCCGAAGGCTTCACGATTCCCTTCCCAAGTCAAGATCTGTACGTGCACGCCAACCCACAGGCCGACAACGTGCTGAAGATCAGCAGCGCCGCATAACGGCTCGCTACAGGTCACAGAGGACACTTTCCCGCTCAATGTTGATCACGTCGTCGATCTCGTGTTCATCGAACAGGCTGAGCAACTGGTCGAGGCCGTACTTCAGCTTGTACCGCATCTCATCTTCGTACAGCGGGATAAACGAATAAAAGTTGATCGCCCGCTGTTCGTCGATTTCGAGGGTATGAAACTCTTCCGGGACGAGCAGCGGCGGCAGGATCAACGCGCAGCAGAAATCGGTATTGGGGCCGAGGGCCTGCGGCGGGTCCCCATTGGGAACGGTGTGCCCGCAGCCAAGCCAACTGTCGTACTCGTGCGGAAACCGGGCCAGCATTTTGAGCCAGCGAATCGGCCAGTAATTCGCTTCGTCGTCAAAGTCGTCTGTCGTCAGCGGCCATTCCGGCGGCAGCATGATCATCAGTTCGGCAAATCGAAACTCCTCGGCACCTTCCGGCACATTCATCGGCGCTTCGCTCATGCCGCTGGTCACGAGAATGGACCAGGGCCGCTCCTCGGTCGGGGCCACGACGTGAACATCAATGTGCACGAGGTCCGAGACGACCTCGTGAAAGACCGTCGCGATGGGCCCCAGGTGCTCCTCGATATGGTCGGAGATCCGCTCAATCTGTTCCGGGTCGCCGGATGTGGGTTGAAACGGGATGGTGCGAGCCTCATGCCGCCAGATGATGGAACCACTTTCGGAAACTTCGGCGTCATCCGGAATGGAATCGTCCACGGCCGGGACACGAATCAACTCACCGCACTTCTGACAACTACCCGACTGGCCGGTGCGGTCACGCGGAACCCGAATTTCACAGTCGCATTCCGGACATCGAAAAATGATCGACATGCAGGGCTCCAACCCGGGGGCAAAGTCGCGATCGGCGAAGCAACGACGCAACGGCGTAATTTCCACCACTAGCCTACCACGAGGATGGCTGAGCATCCACGGGCGACGCGGAGAATGGCCGTTCCCTGAGCGACAAGCTTCCCGCCGCCGGTTGGTCTCCAACGGGTGGTCGACTCACAGCCATCCGCAGGGCATGCTCCGTCGTGACTTCCCCCGGCCTGTCGAACGTGCCATCTCCTGGACAGGCCTCGAAGCAAGCCAGCCTGTGCTTGACGGCGATCTTCTGTCGACTGGCAATGTCAGGCATAGACTCAAATGGTCAATCCCATTGAGTCCCCACAAACTTGCCATCAATTCCCATGATCTGCTGCATCTGTACAAAAAATTGCGGCTTTTGGCCAAGACTGTGGACTCACGCCAGGTACAAAATACCAAACATGCAGAACCTTTGATGTGTCTCAAGGCCTCGAATGTACTTTCGGCTGTCGGACACTCGATTCCATTTCCTGCTTCTTAAGGTGGAGTTGTCGAATGCATCATGCAAATCGCCGTGGTTTCACTCTGATTGAACTCCTGGTGGTGATTGCGATCATCGCCATTCTCATCGCACTGCTGTTGCCAGCCGTGCAACAAGCCCGCGAGGCGGCTCGTCGAACGGAATGCAAGAACAAGTTGAAGCAACTGGGACTGGCACTGCACAACTATCACGACACGCACACCATCTTTCCACCGCAGGCCATATTCAGCTATGGAGGCGGATCCAACGCCTACTACGGACATACCTACAACACCTTTTTGTTGCCGTACGTCGACCAGGCACCGTTGTACAATCAACTCAATTTCACTGCTGCTTCGGACGCCGGTGGCAACAACACCGCACTTGGCGGCAAGTTCTTTTCGTTCCAGTCTTGTCCCAGCAACCCATACGCATCAAAGATTGCCAACTATGACGCGAACCCCGCATCCCAGGGGGCCTGCTATGTGGTCTGTTCGGGACCTGCGTCATATCTCGGAAATTCCTGGACAACATCGTCTTCAACCACGGCGAACACCGATTGCTTTTTTTCGGGCTCACCGGCGTACTGCACCAGTGGTGGCAACGTGACATTCCAGTCGGGAATGTTTGGTATGGGCAATCGCGCAAAGAACTACTGCTCTCGGATGCGCGACATCACGGATGGCACAAGCAATACCCTCGCCATGGGCGAGGTCCGACCGGAACTCAACGGCTATTTCGGCATGTGGGCGATCCAGCAGGGCGGATTCTGTACGGCACAAAAGATCAACAGCCCGCAGAGAATTATTCCCGCTGGAGGTATCACTACGGTCCCGACTACTCTTTACCCGGATGGCCTTGGAGCGAATATCGGTATGTCGAGTTTTCATGTCGGCGGTGCTCAGGTCGTGCTTGCAGACGGTTCCGTCCGTTTTCTGAGCGAGAACATGAGCCTGGCGACGTTGAACTATCTGGCTCACAAGTCGGATGGCAGTACTGTGGGCGAATTCTAGCCGCCGCAGCGACATTGATCTGTCATTGATTTCACCTCGCTCTTGCCTGACCATCGCAATCGCGTTCAATATTCAGGATGACATGATTTCCAGGTTCATCTCGCGACCGCTCGTGCTCTTCAGCCTGCTCGCAGCAGGTTGCAACAGCAACTCTCTCCCCAATCTGGTTCCCGTGAGTGGAACGGTATTGCTGGATGGAAAGCCGATGCCGCAAGGTACCATTGGATTTGTTCCGGTCGACCCCACTGGAGAAGTCGCCAGCAGTCCGATCGTCAACGGAAAATTCCAGATGGTGACCACAGCGTCGTCCAGGGGAGTCGTCAGCGGCGCTTATCACATCATCATCTCCAGCCATGAACCAGTTGCATTACCAGACCCGAGCGTCCCTTTTCAGCTGGATCCGAACAACCTGCCTCCGCCACCGAAGAGCTTGATTCCAGAAAAGTATGGCAATCCCAAAACATCAGGGCTTGTTACAACCGTCGCCCCCAACATGCCGCCTCTGCTCTTCGAGTTAGAATCCAGCGAATAGCTTTACGTTGGTCCGGTAACGCATCGCCGAGTGCTCACGAGGGATAGCAGGGTGTGCGTGGAGGAGCTTCCACCTGCCATTCGCCACGCTTCCCCTGCTGAGTCAAAGCTGGCACGGCCCGCGCTCATGGCAACACTGCCAACCCGCCACTCCACGCACGCAGCGACTCCCTTGTGTGACAGTATTCTCCCCAAGGGGCAAACCACATCAGTTCATGTAGGTCCGGTTCTACGGGCAAACGTTGCCGTGGCTGTTTGGCACCCGGAGGATTCAGGCGTAATGCCAATCGTTCAACGGCCTTGGCAACGTTTCAGCGCCGAACGCAAGGCATTCACACCGTCCTCCTGATGTGCCCAACTCAGTGAGATTCTCAGTCGGGATGTCTTGTGTGGTACCGTCGGCGGGCGAATGGCGGCGGTGAGGCAGCCTTGGTTTTGAAGTTGATCCGCGAGCTCCAGTGTAGGCCCGGGTTCGCCGATGAGGAGAGGAATGATCGGGCCGCAGGTGTTCTCTGGGATCGTCCAGCCTTGCTTTCGCAGTTCGGCGATGAGTTGGGCGGATTGTTCCAGGACCCAGCGTCGACGCTGCGGCTCCTGCTCAATGATGTCAATGGCAGTGACAGCCCCCGCGCAGGCTGCGGGGGTGAGGGCCGTGGAGAACATCTGGGTTCTTGCGGAGTTCCAAAGCCAGTCGATCACCGACTGCGGACCGGTCACAAAGCCCCCCTGCCCGCCCAGTGCCTTTGAGAGCGTCCCCACGGCAAGGACATGCGGCAACTTCACACCGGCCGCTTCCAGCAGTCCGGTGCCTCGCTCACTGAACAGGCCTGTCGCATGGGCTTCGTCGACGAGGAGCATCGCGTTGTGTTCCTCGGCGAGACATGCCAGGTCGGCCAGACGAGCTGCGTCACCGTCCATACTGAACAGGCTGTCGGTCACAATCAGTCGGCGTCGAGCTGAGGCGGCCTTTCGCAGTTCGCGTTCAACGATCGTCAGGTCGTTGTGCGGATAGACGCGTAGCGTGGCCCCCGACAGACGGCACCCATCGACGAGACTGGCATGATTGAGCCGGTCGCAGAGCACGACATCGTCATTCCCCACGAGTCCGCAGATCGTTCCCACGTTGGCCGCGTAGCCCGTCGGAAACAGCAGTGCCGCTTCGCATTGCTTAAATTCAGCGAGGCGGGATTCGAGTCGCTCGTGCCAGATCGTTCGACCGGTGACCAGTGCACTGGCACGGGAGCCAGTGCCAGACTCACTCAACGCCGATTGAGCAGCAGCCAGAACGCGGGAATCTTCAGCCAGTCCGAGATAGTCGTTCCCGGCGAAGTTCCAAAGGATGGCCTCCGGATCGGCCGAGTTTCTCAATCGACAGCGTCCACCGGACAGCGGTTCGATGGTCCGACGAGCCCGCCGCAAACCCCGTTCATCGAGGTTGTGCAGTGAATCGCTGGTCCAGTCAAAGGGGCCGGAAGTGAGCATGTCCGATACGTGTTAGTCGCAGTCAGGCTGGGCGGAAATTTCACCGAAGCAGGAGAAGAAAACTCCGTTCAAGCGGCTGTGACACCAAGCCGAATCCCCCGCACTCCGGCCCTCTCCCCTACAAGTGACTGTTCGTGGATGGGGAATCAATTGTGGGAGAGACGGGGAGTTTCGCTGAGGGTGAAATACGCAACACCTCTGCGTTTCTCCGCGTCCTCTGCGGTGATCCCAATCCGTCTCTATGTCAGGCTGATGATGTGATTGCTGAGGCGTTCGTAGCCGGTCTCGGTGATGAGGTAATTGTGCTCGATCCGCATGCCGCCGATGCCTGCCTGATAGGCTCCCGGCTCTAGCGTAATAACATCGCCAGCCACGAGGACATCGGTGCTCTCCGGAACGAGAATCGGCGGTTCCGGATGACCGAGGCCGATGCCGTGGCCCGCGTGGTGCGGAAACAGCTCGGGGCGCCCAGCTTCACGATACGGCCCGGCGACAGCAGCGTGGACATCCTTCGCGGCGACACCAGCTTTGATGATCTGTTCTCCAGCAGCCATGCCGGCCTGGCAGAGTGCGAACATCTCAACGACTGCGGCGCTGGGTTCGCCGATCGACATTGTGTTGGTGAAGTCGCTGCGGTAACCATCGAGCACGACAGAATAGTCGAGCACAAACAGATCACCTTCCTTGAGGGTGTAATCGGTGGGGAGTCCGCCGGTCTTGTGGTGTTCTGCGTTGGCCGCACGGAAGTCGCCATAGACGAGAGCGGGCCGACCGGCCGCTTTCACGGCTGCTTCCTGGACACCGCGATAGATGTCAAACTCAGTCATGTCTTCCCGGAGGTTCTCACGGAGCCAAGCCTGTCCGGCATCGCCAGCCTGCATACAGTGCTTCATCAGGGCGATTTCATCGGCTTCTTTCTGGCGACGCAACTTGCGCAGCAGCGTCCCGAGTTGACCATCAATCGCCGCCGCACCAAGCACGTTGGCCGCGCCGAGTGGCAGCCATTCGGCTTCAACTCGACCGGTGCGTCCCGCAATTTCCGGCACAACCTTTTCCAGCGCCTGAAACAAGGCGTGGTCGCGATTGATGACTGAGTGTTTGTGGTCGTACCAGGGAGTCAGGATTTCCCGGTCGACATAGGGCTTATGAGCGGCTGAACGGATGGCGAAGTTATCGCCCATCAATGTTGCCTTACCGCTGCGCTCGAGCAGCAGCAGCCCGCGTTCACCACCGGAGAAACTCAACGGTTGTACCCAGAAGTTCGCGAGGTACTGCACGTGCCGGGGATCAGCAATCAGAACCCACTGAACGTCTTCAGGGAGTGCTTCCCACATTCGGGCCCGCCGAGCCAGACAACCTTCCTGCGTCAACTGCATCGTTACTCTCGTCTTCAATTGGGTGCCGCGGTTCGTCCACCGTCCTCAGTGGCCGTGCGCTGCATTCTGAGGAATTTGGCGCCTGCCGTCGAGCGGGCTGCCGGGAAAAGATGGCTCGTCAAGAATCGGCCACGCCGTCGCGACTAACGTCCCGAAGCGGGAGCGCTACCGGCACTCTCGTGCGTTTCGATGGCCGAGGAATTTTCGCCGTACAATCGTTTGATGGCCTCGCGAACTCGGTCCGCTTCATCCTGCTTCCCAGACTCTTCGAGCTGTGCAGCCCGTATGAGTACGGCTTCCAGAAACTCAATTTGTCTCGGTTCGGGAGTTTTGATCTGTTCGAGCATCCGCTGCGCCAGTTGTCGTGGAGCCGCATAGTCGGGACTGTCCCCCAGCAATACGAGCAGTGCTTCCAGTTGCTCACGAGCCGCTTCGAAGTCGCCCATCTGTTCCAGGACTCGCGCACGTCGCAGAATTTGCTCCGGTTCGTCGGAAGGTGACGAGCTGTTGAGCGATGGCTGATCGAGAAGCGTTCGCTCCAGCTGATATTCGGCGATGCGGTCCAGATAGGGCTGCACGCGAGGCTGCCAGAGTTCAGCGTCTTCCTCCAGCAGAGGCTGGAAACATTGTGTCTGAGCAGCATCCCACGCAGGCCCTGCCGGACGGCTCATCAGCGATTCCCCGCGTGCAAACAGTTTTTCCGGTGTCGGTCGACTGTTCAGAAACAGCCACGCTGTGCCGATGAGCAGCAGCAGAAGGAGGGTCAGCAGCACCCACACATTGTCGAACCAGCGGTTGAGCAGACCGCGATGTTCCTGCTTTTCCAGCTCCGCACGCATCATGTCGCGAACAAATGTCCCCCCGATGGCGGCGGGATCCACACCGCCATGCGCCGCCTCGGTCTCACTGGTGGAGTCGACCCTGCTGCCAGCCAGCATTCCCTCGCTCTTTGAGAGATCGACCTTCCGAGGAATTTCCTGCAGCCTCAGTCCGAGGACATATGCATCGGGATAGCGGTCTTCGGGTTTCTTGGCGAGGCACTGACAGACGACTTCAT
>JAGQPW010000131.1:0-3066 GCA_020426515.1 Planctomycetaceae bacterium
CCTACACGCCGCTCTTCCGATATGTCTGAATTGAGTCGGGAGAGCTTGCTTTCGCTTCGGTGCAGTCGAGAGCAGCGTCGTCCCCTCTCCCCCGCGCTGGGGGCTCCAATGCTTGAGAATGCATCCAGCGGGGGAGAGGGTTAGGGTGAGGGGAAAGCTCTCCGGTTGCCACTCGTCCCCCTCATCCCGGCCCTCTCCCCCACAGCCGAGCCAACGGCCATGGCCGAATCGAATGTGGGGGAGAGGGGGAGTTGGTTTTGGGGTGTTGTTGGTGGATTGGTGAGCGGGCGGATGTGTTGATGAAGTGGCCCTTGTTCGTGCTCCCTCTCCCCCTGATGTGGCTTCGTAGCTTCAGGGGACTGAACAGGGGGAGAGGGTTGGGGTGAGGGGCCGATCCAACGGCTACGAACCGTCCCGCTCGATTGCCGCGCCGACCCTTGTTTCTGTGGCTTGCCAGCACTTAAATGCGGTAGCGAAGACAACGTGTATTCCCCTCACCCCGGCCCTCTCCCCCACGTTGCAGCGTGTTGGAGTGGGGAGTCGGTTGTGGGGGAGAAGGGGGAGTGTGATGCGGCGGAAGCGGCGGGGGGAAAGTTTGGAGCGTGCGCGGGAATTGCGGCGGGAGATGACGGGGCCGGAGCGAGTGTTGTGGAAGGTGCTGCGTGATCGCCGTCTGGCGGGACTGAAGTTTCGGCGGCAGGTTCCAATCGAATCCTTCATCGCGGACTTTGCGTGCACCGAACAGCGGCTGATCATTGAACTGGATGGGGAGAGTCACGCGGATCGGTTTGAGTACGATCGCCGACGAGAAATGGTCTTAAAGAGTGCCGGCTGGCGGGTTTGTCGAGTGGGCAATGATGATGTGCTGAAGAATCTGGAAGGGGTGCTGCTGAGAATCGTGGCTGCGAGCGGGCTTGATCCGGAGGTGTGGCGGACCGGTGGCTATGGAATGTTGCCGGAAGGAAGTTTCTGAGGGAAACCTCAATGTATTTCCCCTCACCCCGGCCCTTTCCCCCACGTGGAAGCGTGTTGGAGTGGAGAGCCGGTTGTGGGGAGAGGGAGGTTTAATTACGCCTACTCGGGCTGAGCCACGACGATCGCCACCGGCATGGTGAACAGGTCGATGCGTTCCTGTTGCAGCAGCTTGAATCCGGCTTTCTGGACGAGGTCTTCCAGCGGAATCGGCTGGCAGTCGACGATGTGGGGAAAGTGGGTATGCATCCAGATGTAGGTTTTCTCCAGCACGCTCTTTTTGTCGCCGGATTCGACGGTGGCCATGCTGGTGACGCCAAGTCGGCCGGTGGGCTTGAGGACTCGTCGGCATTCGGTCAGCAGGGCGGGGATGGTGTCGAGCGGGAAGAGTTCCAGTGTGAAGCTCATCACCACAGTATCAAAGGAGTGATCGGGGAAGGGGAGTGGCGGAGCGCTGTTGACGAGCAGGTTGGCCCGGTCCGGATATCCCGCATCGCGCAGTCGATTTTCGGAGACCTCTTTCATCCCGGAGGAAATGTCGATACCGGAGACTGAGCCCTTCTCGCCGACCGCTTCAATTAACGCGACCAGTGAGTGACCGGTGCCGTAGCCAATCTCAAGGACAGCTTCACCCGGCTGCACGTTGAGCAGAGCAAGGCCTTTCTCTCGGGCAACGTGTTCGCCGCCGTCGGCGATCATGTCGTAGGCGTGACTGATGCGGTCGTAGAACTGTTTGGTGGCGTTGTCGGACATGTCACTTTTCTCATGAGTGCAAGGGGCGTTTCCGTTGGGGAATTCTAACCTGCCGAGGCGGGGGCGTCAGTTGTGACGGATGCTTTGCGTGGAAAACGGGAATCTGCGACAACGTGGCTCAACCATTGGAACCAACTGGAGAGTAGAGATGTCGCAGGCGAGTGGACGGATTGTGATGCGGACGGGCGAGGCGCTGGTGGAGGCGGAACCCGCGTGGTCGGCAGCAGAGCCCGAGGTGGTGATTGGCGAACTGGATGGCCCGGTGGGGCACGCGATCGCCAACCTGCTGGGAGACCAGATTAAGGGGCATTCACGCGTATTCGCGATTCTGAACTGCGATGTGCAGGTGCGTCCCACGACGCTGATGGTCAGCAAAGTCACCGTGAAGAGTGAACGCTACACCAACATTCTTATGGGAACCGTGCAGGCGGCCATCGCGAACGGTGTGCTGGATGCCGTGCGTGCGGGAGACATCCCGAAGGAAAAGGCGAACGACCTGGGGATCATCGTTTCGGTGTGGCTCGACCCGGCTGTGATTGAGACCGAGATTGATCACAAGATCCTGTTCGAAACGCATCGCGCTGCGACGGCGAAAGCGCTGGGCAAGGCAATGCGCGGAGAGCCGACGATCGACTGGCTGCTGGAGAATCAGGACAAGATCCAGCACTGCTTCCACGAAATGGCACTGGAGGGCGAACTGTAGGCCGCGACTGGCTCCACAGCCAAGTAGGGTCCGCCGTGCGGACCATTGACCTGGAAGGCAAGCTACGCTGATGGTCCGCACAGCGGACCCTACAGGCCTGTGGACTACGAGATCACTTCGAAGATCGGTTCGGTGTGTTCGACGCCGACGAGTTTTTGATCGAGTCCGCTGTAGAAGTAAGTCAGCCGGTTGGGATCGAGGCCCATCTGGTTGAGGACAGTGGCGTGCAGACGGCGGACGTGCATTTTCTGTTCGACGGCTTTGGAGCCGAGTTCATCGGTACTGCCGATGCTGCGGCCGCCTTTAATGCCGCCTCCGGCCATCCACATGGTGAAGCCGTAGGAGTTGTGATCGCGTCCGGTTCCCTTGTCGTACTCGGCTGTCGGTTGTCGGCCGAATTCGCCCCCCCAGACGACGAGCGTCTTTTCGAGGAGGCCGCGTTGCTTGAGATCTGACAACAACCCGGCGATCGATTTGTCGGTCTCAGCCGCATGCAGGTTGTGATTGACTTCGAGGTCGCCGTGTGCATCCCAGTTGGCATCATTGTGGTTGCCACCGGAATAGATTTGAATGAAGCGGACGCCTCGTTCGACCAGGCGGCGAGCAAGCAGACATTGTCGACCGAAGGGGGCCGAGGT
>JAGQPW010000131.1:3166-14110 GCA_020426515.1 Planctomycetaceae bacterium
GACAGGTCGACCGCTTCCGGAGCGTGTTGCTGCATCTTGTAGGCCAATTCGTAACTGGCAATACGGGCGGCGAGGTCGCTGTTGTCGGCTCGGGTGGCGAGGTGAGCTTCGTTGTACTCGCGCAGGCTGTCCAACAGTTGTCGTTGAGTTTCCATGCTGACCCCTTGTGGCGGCTTGAGGTCGAGGATGGGCTCGCCCTGTGACCGCATGACGGTCGCCTGATAGGAAGCGGGCATGAAGCCGCTGGTCCAGTTCTTGGGGCCGGAGATCGGGCCGCCGCGAGGATCGAGCATCACCGTGAAACCGGGCAGGTTCTCGTTCTCGGAGCCGAGCCCGTAGTTCACCCAGGAGCCCATGCTGGGATAGCCGCTGAGAACGCGACCGGAGTTCATCATCAACAGGGCCGAGCCGTGGATGGGGCTCTCGGCAGTCATGGAATGCAGGAAGGCAATCTCGTCGACATGCCGGGCGGTGTGCGGGAACAGATCACTGACCCACTTGCCGCATTCGCCGTACTGCTTGAACTTCCAGCGAGGCTCAACGATGCGGCCCATGTTCTTGTGGCCGCCACGGCCAAAGGTTTTGACCGCGATGGTTTGATTGTCCCGCCCGATCATCTCCGGTTTGTAGTCGAAGGTATCGATGTGGCTGGGGCCGCCATACATGAAGAGAAAAATACAGGCGGTTGCTTCGGGCTCAAAGTGTGGCTGCTTTGGAGCGAGTGGATTGGCGAAAGGCGTCTGGCCGTCTGCGGCGACAGCCTGTCGACTCAGGAACTCGTCATCCAGCATGCCTGCGAGGGCGGTGCCGAAGAAACCCGCGCCAGCCTGATGGAGAAATTCCCGTCGGGTGCGTCCACAGAAGTTTGGAGTCATGGTGCCACGGTCCCTGTGCCCCCGCAGGTTTGGAGGCGGGGGATGTTCACTGAATTGACTGAGTATCCGCAGTCGAGGAGGCGGACATTTCAATTGTCAGGAATCCGTGGCAGCGACACAAGTGCGAATGGCGATGGGCCTGATTGGCTATTCGCCAGGCAGGTAAGTCAGCATGCGCAGAAAGTCGATCATGGCATGAATTTCGGGTACCTTGCGGCTTTCCGATTCCTGTGGTGTCCATGCTTTGCGAACGGCTCGGGCTCTCTGGCGGAGCACAACGACGGAAGCAGTGTTGTGTTCAGTGTCGAGTCGTGGCTGACGTCTGGTGGGGTTTTTGCTGATCATAGAAGCTCCATCCGGGATCATCGTGTCTTGGAGAGAGACATACAGTTTCAATCGGACATTGGGGAATGGATGTTGCCGATTCTCAACAAACCTGCCACAGAATCATGATCCTTGCGGCGGGAATTGCTGACAGGAAACTCAAAACTGTTTCCCTGGTCACGCGCAAGTCGCCTGATTGGTACAACTGGCGGAATTGGCGGAATCGTTAATTCCGGAACTCCGGTGACCGGGACATCTCGAGGCAGCTTGATATCATGCTGCTGGTTGCCCCCCTGCTGACTTTCGTTTGTGATCGACATGCCCGAGATGCCCAAATTTCTGGACCGTGAGCTGAGCTGGCTGGAATTCAATCAGCGTGTGCTGGACCGTGCGCTCGACGAGCGCACGCCGTTGATGGAACGACTCAAATTTCTGGCGATTACCGGATCGAATCTGGATGAGTTCTATCGGGTGCGGGTTGGCACACTGAAAATCGTACTGCGGCGGGGAATTACTCGAGTCAGCCTCAGCGGACTGAACCCTGCTGAGCAGCTGGCCGCGGTGCAGATGCGTGCGGCGAAGATGTTCACGGATCAGTATGCCTGTCTACGGGAGTTGGAGCCTCTGCTTGCCAGTGAAGGACTGCGGCGAGTCACATCGGAAGGCCTCTCCGGAACGCAGCAGCGGATTTTGCGCCAGGTGTTCGAGAAGGAAATTCTTTCGGTCCTGACACCGACAGCACTGGTAGGCGAATCGTTCCCTCATCTGCCCAATGAACTTGTCCACCTGCTGGTCCGGCTGCGTCCAGAGAATCCCCGGGAGTTTGAGGGGATGCTGGAAGAAGATGGCACGCGTTACGCCATCGTTCCCGCAGCGCACATTCTCACGCGATTTTTCTCTGTGCCAACCGAACAAGGGTTTGCATACATTTTGGTTGAGGATCTGGTCAAGCACTTCATTTCGGAGCTGTTTCCGGGTGACAAGATTGAGGAGTGTGTGCCGTTCCGCTGCCTGCGAAATGCCGAGGTGGAACTGCAGGAGTTTTCTCCCGCTGGACTGGCGTGGGAGATGGAAGAGACGCTGCAGGGACGATCAGAAGCCGACTGGGTGCGATTGGAAGTGGCTGCCGAGGCTTCCGACACGTTGGTGACTGATCTCACGCGGGCGCTGAATCTCGATGCTGCCGACGTGCATCGGCTGGATGGGCCGCTGGATCTGGGGAGTTTCATGGAGCTGTCCGGGCGGCAGGGTTTCGACAAGTTGAAATTTGAACCCTGGCCATCCGTGATTCCACCGCAGGTGCCTTCGGAAGAGTTGATGTTTGACATCCTCTCTGACCGTGATGTGCTGCTGTATCATCCATATGACAGTTACGATCCCGTGGTTCGCTTTCTGGAAGAGGCCGCCGAGGATGCGGATGTGCTGGCGATTAAACAAACGCTGTACCGCGTGAGTCGGGACTCGCGTATTGTGCAGGCGCTCATCCGGGCCGTTGAGAACGGAAAGCACGTGACTGTGCTGGTGGAACTGAAAGCGAGATTCGATGAAGCTCGCAATTTGCGACAGGCGGCGGAACTGGAGCGGTCCGGTGCTCACGTCATCTGGGGCGTCAAAGGCTACAAGACGCATGCCAAAGTCTGCATTGTGGTCCGACGAGAACCGCATGGCATACAGCGCTATGTTCACTTTGGCACTGGGAACTACAACGAAACCACATCGAGAATCTATAGCGATGTGTCGCTGCTGACGGCCAATGAAGATCTCGGAGCGGATGCGGTTGCGTTCTTCAATGCGATTGCAGGTTACTCTCATCCTCAGAATTATCGACGTCTGGAGGCGGCCCCCATCGGATTACGGGAAGCATTGCTCGACATGATTCGCGGGGAGACGCAGCGAGCCAAGGCTCGTCAGCCAGCGCGAATTCTGGCGAAAGTCAACGCGCTGGTTGATCCGCAAATTATCGAGGCCCTGTATGAGGCATCACAGGCTGGTGTAGAAATCAAACTCAACATTCGCGGCATCTGCTGTTTGCGTCCGGGAGTTCCCGGGTTGAGTGAAAACATCGAGGTGTTGAGCATCGTGGAC
The DNA here is from genome assembly GCA_020426515.1 of Planctomycetaceae bacterium. Lineage (GTDB taxonomy): Bacteria > Planctomycetota > Planctomycetia > Planctomycetales > Planctomycetaceae > JACKHO01. The sequence continues at coordinate 6,451 of JAGQPW010000131.1, forward strand.
CGATTCCTGGAGCATGCCAGAATCCTGTACTTTCACCACGGTGGAGCCGAGCGGATGTTCATTTCCAGTGCAGACTGGATGCAGCGCAATCTGGATCAGCGTCAGGAATTGCTGGTGCCCGTGGATGATCCGGCGTCACGACGTCGGATGATGTCGATTCTGGAAACCTGCCTGGCAGACAATGTCAGTTCCAGTCGGCTGCTGCCCGATGGACGTTACGAACGACTGACTCCCGGCGATTCGCCCTCGCGTCGCGCCCAGGAGGAGCTGTATCAGGCCGCTCGTCGGGCGTTGAGGTCAGATCAGCGTCGACAGCGAACACGCTTCGAGCCGCATCGCCCTTCGTGACGTGCTGAATGAGGGCGTCCAGGTGGCCGCACCACGTCAGGACTTTTCAGATTTAAGAGCCGTTCAATCGGGTAAAATTCATGTCGATGCCAACTGTCGTGCTCGCCAGCCGCAATCGAAAAAAAAGTCTCGAAATCCGCGCGCTGCTCGATCCCTACCGGATTCCTGTGCTGTCCGTTGCGGACTTTTCCAGCTCAAGCGAAGTGGAGGAAGATGGCCAGACCTTCGCGGAGAATGCGGCCAAGAAGGCGTCACAGGTGGCTCATGAACTCGAGCACTGGACGATTGGCGAGGATAGCGGTCTGCGTGTTGATGCCTTGAATGGAGCTCCCGGGGTGTATTCCGCGCGGTACAGCGGTCCGAACGCGACGGATGATGAGAACAACGCGAAACTGATTCGAGAACTGGGGACGCGGCCTGCTGCAGAGCGTGGAGCCGAGTATGTCTGCCATGTGGCCGTGGCCGACCCTTCCGGGCAGGTGTTGCTGCATGTCGAGGCGACGTGTCGCGGCCGGATCACGGTCGAGCCTCGTGGAACGAATGGATTCGGGTACGATCCATACTTTGAGATCCCGGAGTATCATCGCACGTTTGGCGAACTCAGTCCGCTGGTCAAGCGGGTCCTCAGTCATCGAGCTCGCGCGTTTCGCCTGCTGATTCCGAAATTGCTGCGCGTGTTCTGGTAACCAGTCTGCTGTCAGCAGACGCAGGGGACGGGTTCTTCGGCATCACACGTGGCTGCACTGGACTGTCGCCGCGATTCCGATTCGGACGCACGCTGCAGTTTCTTAAAGAGCGTCACCCGATTGCCCTTTGAGTTGTATTCAACGGCATCGAGAAACGACCGCATCAGAAGCAGGCCACGGCCGCTGGGGCGTTCCAGATATTCCGGAGTGGTCGGATCGGGAACGGCGTTCACATCGAAACCAGGGCCTTCATCCGTGATCTGGCATGTCAACTGGTCGCCGCGAAGCGACACCGAAACCGTGACCTGGCGGTCGCAGTACGGACGCTCGCGGACTCTCTTGGCGATGGTTTGTCGATACGTGTCTGAACAATCCTGTCGCAACTCGGAACTGATCTCCAGGTTTCCATGAATGATGGAATTGAGCAGTGCTTCCTCAAGTCCAATCCCGAGTCGAGACAGGACCGACTCAGAGACACCGCTGATTCGCCTGGCGACATTCTGAACGTAAACGATGACGGCCTGAACCAGGGACAGGTCGGTCGGGATAACGAAGCGAAAGTCTTCCTGATCCAGGAATTGCAGCAGTCGTGATTGCTGCCGGGTCCGCTGTTCTGCACGGACGATGCTTTCGACAATTTGAGGCAGATCGCGGCAGATCTTCTTTTTGACCACATAATTGGTGGCGCCCTGACGCAGGGCTTCCACGGCCAGTTCCTCGCTGCCATGGGCAGTCATAATGACGACGGGCAGCCCGTTTCGAAGTTCGCGCGCCTCCGCCAGCAACTCCAGCCCGTTCATCTCAGGTAAGTGGAGGTCGGTCAGCAGGAGGTCGAATTCCTCGCGCCGCAGGCATTCCAGTGCCGCAGTGCCACTGGTCACGTACTCGGGATTCCAGTCGCCCAGCTTGCGAAATGCCTTTTGGAGAATGGACAGTTCGAGCTCAGAGTCATCGACGACGAGGATGCGGGCCATGAAAATCTCTCTCGGGCAAGTACAGGAACAGTCCAGTGCAAATTGAAAGGACGGGTGAATTGAGCGAATGCCCTGACGAACGATCAACTCCGTGTATTTGCGAAAACACTAGCTTGCCTTGGGGGCCGGACGTGAAATCGGCGGGGCAAGTCACAATTCGAACCGAAATTTGCGTTGTTCAACCCTTACAACCGAAAAATATGAGTGCCCCGGAAGTTTGAGCAGCGTTGGCTTTTCGCGAGGCTGGACCCGATAAGCCGGCGGCAAACGTAATTTCTGAACTGAGTTCGAGTGATTTGTCATTCCGGAGTCGACGTTGTCCTGCGGAGGCTCCAAAAATGATTTCAGCGCTTCCCATTGGAAACCGGGACGGCATTCGCGAAACTCCCCGTAAACAGAGACTGCTTCGCCACGACGCGATACTCGATATCCCCTGTGAGACATTGGATCGGACCCACTGATGAGAGTTATTTCCTGGAACATTCGTAACGGAGGAGGCAAGTCCGTCGACGGCATTCTAAATCAGCTGAGTGTCTGGAATCCCGATGTTGCCGGGTTGCAGGAGTTCCGAGGGATGGCTTCCAGCAAGAAGATTGCCGATGCGCTCCGCGATCTGGGACTCGTACATCAGGTCTCGACGGTCGATCCGGTCGAACCTCGCTGGAATCGTCTCCTGCTGGCGTCGCGAATTCCGTTCGTAACACATGAAGCAACCGGCGTGTGCAAAGAGTCGGGACGCTGGCTGCATGCCACCCTGGATACGCCAGACAGTCTGCATCTCATGTTGATGCACGTTCTCAACCGTTTCGAAGGCAGCAAGTACAAGTTTCAGGACGAAGTCATTGAGAGCTTCCAGGCCATGCGTACGACCAATGCGCTGGCCTTTGGTGACACCAATACCGGCGTGCCAAATATCGACGAAGAGGCCATGTATTTTCTGCCTCGCGAAGGCGAATGGTTCGACCGAATTCGCGAGGCTGGCTGGGAAGATGTGTGGCGAGCCAATAATCCCGAGGCGCGGGAGTTTACCTGGTACACACACGGCGGAAGTGGTTTCCGGCAGGATCAACTGTTCGCCACGGAATCAATGGCCAGGCGGGTCACGGAGATTCGATACGACTGGGGCCAGCCAGAGGCCGAAACTGGTCGCACCATGTCTGACCATGCAGCCATTGTTTTTGACGTGGAGATGAACGCCCCTTGAGGCGGCGCCGAACGGTTTGAGGCGTTCAAATTGCAGCAGATCCGCCTGCCAGGCCTGCTGCCCCGTCCACTGTCGTGGGGATGGCGCAGGCCGAACTGCAGGAATTGGGCCGGGCATTGCGGTAAGTCGTTCAACACTTGTCCGTCAGGCCGGAACCAGGCACCCGCTAGTCGATGACGTTCGCGGGCTTCGCCGGAGGACTTGGTGTGGGGTTCGGATTGGGAGGGGGCTTGGGGCCGAAGAGGATAGATCCACCAAGATGCGTGGTGTACTGCCATCCTTCCGCTTGCGGTTCCCAGCCGGAAAGCAGTCCAGCTTCGTCACTCACCGCGCGAGCCGCGAGATAAACTTCAAAGCTGTCGGGCAGGACGATATAGCGGGCGTAATACTTGCTCTTGTCGAGCAGCAGGATGGCCCGTTGAAATCGCGATCGCGGCCTCAGGACCTCGTCTTCATCCGCCCCCGAATCCTCAATGGGATTGAATCGCAATCGCGGATAAATTCCGGAGGCGTAGATTTCGAGCTCAAAGAAATCATCCGCCAGACGACGAAACGTCTTCTTGAACTCGGTCATGAACTTTTCTTCATTCACACCGACTTCGGGACCACCGTCGAGCCGCTTTGACTCGACGATGAATTCCGCTTTCTTGCGGATGTTGTCGCGCCAGTCATCCGCAGCGATCGGATAGACACGATTGTTGATACAAAGAAATGTGACTTCGCGTGCCCCCTCCGGTGCGGGCCGAGGGTCGGGAAGTGTGACGATTTTGGGTGGCGGGGCCTTCTGCACGGGAGTGCTCGCGAGCATGGCCTTTAGCTTGGCTTCGTCTTCCAACGCCTTCGTGAGTTCGGTCTGCAGCTGTTCTCGCTTCTCTCCGGAGTTGGCCATCTCCTCCATCTCTTTTTTTGCCGCATCGGCCTTTTTCTTGTCCTCTTCGATCTTGATCGCGAATTGATTGGCGACGGCCGTCTCCTGATTGAGGCTGGCTCTTGTGTCGTCAAGTTTTCGCCGGAGATCCGCCAGTTGGATCTTGATTGCGCCATCGTCCGCGGGCTTCAGCTCGTCGAGCTGTTCGGCGACGGCATCGCGCTGTTCTTTGGAGAGCAGCAGCTTTTCCCTGGCCGCCTCAAGTGAGGCAGCATCAACGACATCGGCGTCGGCAATTCGGCTGACGGCGTCCTTCACACCGAGCTGCGTCGCAATGAGGACCATCACAAGAATTCCGACAACGTTGGTCATCGTGTCGAGCAGTGAATCGAGTCCACCGCCATCGTCTTCTTCTGCGCTGGGGCGTCGTTTCATGATCGTTCAATTGGGCGAAATACTGAGTGATTCGAATTGGTTTGGGGGATGTCGTCCTCAAACCATTGTTCCACATGACGCGTCTGAATCCAGCCCTTGATCACTTACTTTTTCAGGAAGTGACGAAGGTCGATCCGTCCGTTGCCGACGGCGGGCAACTTGCCGTTGCGAACGCCGTTGTCGTCGCAAATCTTCTTGACCGCTCGATACGTATTGAGACTGTCGCTCCGTAGCAGGAACACGATCGTCTGGTTCTTGTCGTTCGCGACCTTCTCCAGGAGCGAAACAAATTTGGCATTGGCGGCGATCTCCGCATTCCGAATGGTCAGGGGAGGATCTTCAGTGTGCAGGACGATCGAGCTGGCTGTGCATTCAATGAAATTGGGCGTGTAGCTCAGTCCCGTACCACCCGGAAGAATCGAGACCTCGGCTTCATCTGGTGGCTTCTTCTTGGTGTCGATGCTGCGCTGCAGGACGGCCAGACGTTCCTTGATGGTCGACAACTGCGACTGCATATCAGCCAGCGTTTCACGCTGCCCCTTGGGAACCTCCGGAATAATGATTTTGATCTTCTTGAGCTCTTCGGACTTTTGCCGGGTCTCGGCGAGCTGCTTGATCAGCGACTCCAGTTCGGCCCGCGACTTCACGAGTTCGTTCTGCCGACTCTGCGAGTTGCTCAGAATCTTGGCCTTTTCGGCGTTGAGCTGGAGGGTCATTTCCTCCACGGCATCTTCCGTCGCTGCCAGCTCCTTCTGGATCTGCTCCATGGCAATCGCATTCTCGACGGCCCCTTTGACGTCCTCCTGATTCATCTGGCCCAGAGTGACCGCCGCAATCATGAGTGTCAGCACCCCGATAATCGCGCAGATGATGCTCAAAAACGGGAACAGTGAGACGTCGTCGTCGTCGGCGAGTGGTCGTCGTGCCATGGCGTGTCTCCCTCCCTGTTACTTCTTTCGCCCGAACCAACCGCGTTTCGGTGCTTCGACTTGCTGGACGATGACCTGCTTCTCGCCCAGCGATTCCAGGACGGTGCTCAAGCCTGTTAGGCCGCGGTCCAATCCGGAGAAGAGTGATTCGAGAGTCTCGGTCGAGCTGGAAACAGACTTGGCCACATCGTCCTGCATCGAAGCGGCTTGCCCACTGAGGTCGGACAGCGCTTTGTGAATTTCAACCGCCGAGGTGTTCATCTCCTGCAACTGCTGCTGCAATTGCGTCGTGTGCTCGGCATACTGCTCCTGGAAGTGGGCGAGCTGCTGTTCCTGCTGCTCTTTCATCTTAGTGTTGATGTCCGTCCAGCCTTTGGCGACCTGCGTGGTCAGCTTGGAACCAATGGCATCGAGTTTCTGCAGCCAGCTCTCCAGCTCGGCATGATGGGTTCCCATCGCGGCTTCAACGGCCTCTCGAAAGATCTTCGCATCGACGCCCGTGCCGCCTCCAGCTCCACGCTCCGCTCCCCCTTCGCGACCATCGTTCAATCGCCGCAGCAGGTTCTCATTGCAGTATTCGTCGGCGATCGTCACCAGCCCGTCTTCGCTTTTCTGCATCGCCGAGGTGGGGATCTTGACGAGCATACTCATGACCAGCGCGAGCAGCGTCGTGTCGAACGCCGTTCCCAGTCCGCCGAACACGCTCTTCATCGAATCGGTGACCGCCGAAACATCGGCTGCATTCTCAAGCGTGGCGGAGAGGCCGCTCACTGCGCTACTCACCCCCATGACCGTTCCAATGAACCCCAGGATCGGCATGGCCCAGATGAAGACCTTGATGATCGTGTAACTGCCGGCGACGTTGCTGGCATCGATCGCCGATTGTGATTCCATCATCGTGACGGTTTCCGCGGCACTCTTGCGGACGCGGAAGTGCTCAATGCCGCGCAGCACACGGTTGACCAGAATGCTGCTGCGAGCCTCGTTGGGCAGGCTGTGAATATGCGCCACAAACCTGTCCAGCGAAGACAGGGTAATCTCCCGCGAAACTTCGGTCGGCAAGAGATCCAGCAGCATGGCCGACTTCTGCTGGGACAACCGACGCGACTTCAGAAACAGAATCGCAAAGGACCAGCACATCAGCAGCGTCGTCGGAAAGTTGATCCCGACGCTGTCCCAGAACATCTTGCCGATCCGCATGTCCGCCTTCCAGAGCGGGTAGAGCCCGGCAAAGATCAGCACAGCTCCAATCAGCCCGATAATGCCACTCTTGACCAGGCCAATGTCGCTGCTGCCTGACGAATGACTTTGGCCGTGCGAGGGGGCCGGTTCAGACCTGGAGCTACGTGCTGCCGCCGCAGCCTTCTTTCCGCTGGCCTGTCCTTTTGCCGAACCAGATGACTTGGATGCAGGCGACTTCGAGGTGCCACCACCAAAATCGAGGTTCGAAAATTCATCATCATCAAGGTTTGATCCGGCCCCGAAAGGATCCTCAGTGAGCCCCAGATCAACTCCCGAGGGAACGGGAAGGATGAATGCCGTCTTGCAATACGGACAGCGACACTTCTTCCCAGCCTGCTCTTCACGAACCTTCAGTGACTTACTGCAGTGGGGACAATCGAGCTTGAAATACATGGAAAACCCGTGCGAAACGGCGCGCGGTGACGCCGAAACCAGTGAATTTGAACAGCGCACATGCTCATCAACTTGCCTCACCATTGCAAGCGATCACGTGGTTCGCAGTGTCCAGCGGTAGTGTCTGTTTGTGTCCCTGGATCTGCACGTCGCTTGTATTAATTCCACAGGCCAGTGGACGTTACGAACTTCGACCATCCCGAATGATCGTGCCGAATCGCCATACGGGACGCCTGCTCGCCAAATTTGGGAATGGGTTGGCAGCTTGCCCCACCAGGCATCGAGTTCTGAATCCGCTCAGGGAAGCTGAGTGACATGCAGACCGACCACCATCATATTGCGGCCCCGGGCCGAATCGGCGATTCAACCTCGGAAAACTGTCTCGTGCGGCATGCGCCGGGAACACAGCAACAGGGAAGTTTCGACCTCGAAAACGGACCGCAGAAATTGACGCCCCCGTCGCGCAGACGGGCGTCGGACGTCCGCTATAGATTCCCGACTCAACAGCCGAGCGGGGCACAACAGGCCACCGAACCGACACAAAAAAAGCCCGCAACGCAAAGCGTCTACGGGCTTTCACT
>JAGQPW010000132.1 GCA_020426515.1 Planctomycetaceae bacterium
CCCCGAGCTATTCGAAGGCTTCCTCCACCTCGGCTGCCTGCTCATCGTCCTCAGGACGTTTTGCAACTAGTTGTAGTCGCAGCCGACCCCTTCGCCGGGCTTCGCCCCTACGAGTCGGTTCTGAAAAGACATGGTATGTCGACTCACTTCCTGCAGGCGAGTGATCGAATTGTTGGACATCTTGCCGAAATTGATGGTCGAACTCTCGTCAGCTTCTCAACTTATAACTATCTCGGATATTCGGGAGACGAGAGAGTCTCAACGGCGGCAAAAGAGGCAATCGACTTCTACGGCTGTAGCGCATCTGCAAGTCGCTTAATCGCCGGTGAGCGTCCCATCCATCGCGACCTTGAGCGGGAAATTGCAGGACTGATTGGGGCGGAAGACAGCATTGTCTATGTCGGAGGGCATTCCGCCAATGTGACCACACTGGGCTGCCTGTTTGGCCCCAAAGACCTGATTCTCTACGACATACTTTCTCACAACAGTATTCAGCAGGGAATCGCTCTCTCGGGCGCAACAGCGCATCAGTTTGCCCACAACAACGTCGGGCACGTTGACAAAATTTTGCGTCGGCGGCGTAACGAATTCGAACGGGTTGTCATCGTCACTGAAGGTGTGTTCAGTATGGATGGCGACATTGCCCCGGTTCCCGATCTGATCGATGTCAAACGTCGCCACCAGGCATTTCTTATGGTTGATGAGGCCCATTCGATGGGCGTCATCGGCCCTTCTGGACGCGGAATTTCCGACCATTTTCAGCTTGCTGCAAGCGATGTTGACATCTGGATGGGGACGCTGAGCAAGAGCTTGGCCAGTTGCGGCGGCTATATCGCGGGGAAGCGTTCACTCGTTGATTCACTTCGATTCGCCGCACCGGGTTTCGTCTACACATGTGGGATCTCCCCTCCCAACACAGCGGCTGCGCTTGCCGCCGCTCGCCTGCTGCGAAAGGAGCCAGAACGCGTACGACAACTCGCAGAGAATGTGAGGTTGTTTCGGTCACTCGTGGAGCGCGGCGGATTAAACACCGGAGACTCGACTGGATCCGCAGTTGTCCCGGTGATTCTTGGATGTTCGCTCACGTCGCTCTTTGCAGCGCATCTCCTGTTTGACGCGGGAATTCTCGTTCATCCTCTGTGTTATCCGGTCGTGCCACAGAACGCAGCTCGCCTTCGATTCTTTCTTACGGCATTGCACACGCCCGAAGAAATCCACGCTGCTGCCGAAGCCACACTCCGCGCTGTCGAACAAGCTCGCAGCCTGGCATTGGCCGAACCTCATGCGTCGAGTTGAACTGGAACATAATCATCCAGTTCACGGGGTCCAATCGATCGCTATTCAAACTCCCGAAACCAAATAAACAATGTCTTTCGAGATGACAACATCCAGTGCTTCCCGGCAAGAGGACGCTCCGGTTTCATCAGTGCTCAAGACGAACAGAGAATCCGACCTACCGAATTCCTCCGGCGATATCGCCATTATTGGGTTGGGATGTCGATTTCCGGGTGCCAATGGTCCGGACGAATTCTGGCAGCTCCTGAGGGATGGTGTCGACTCTGTGCGTGAAGTACCCGCAGATCGCTGGTCGACACGCGCGTACTTCGCTCCCGCCCCTCCCAAGCCCGGAAAAACGTACAGTCGCTGGGGAGGATTTCTCGATGGCATCGACCTGTTCGATTCCGGTTTTTTTGGTATCTCGCCTCGCGAAGCTGCCTTTATCGATCCTCAGCAACGAATTCTGCTCGAGGTCGCCTGGGAGGCACTGGAAGACGCAGGGTTGTCCAGGGAATGGCTGGCTGGACGCGCCGTGAGCGTGTTTGTCGGCGCATCGTCAAGCGACTACCTGCAGCTGCAAAGCCAGGGCATGCAGATCCGCAATATCAATGCCTATACGAATTCCGGAGGTGCGCTGAGCATTGTTGCCAACAGGTTGTCCTATCTCCTCGATCTGCGTGGGCCAAGCCTGACAGTGGACACCGCCTGTTCGTCGTCATTGGTGGCATTTCACTACGCCTGTGAAAGCCTACGAAGAGGTGAATCGGAAGTCGCCATTGTGGGGGGCGTCAATGTTCTCCTGTGGCAGGCCGGCTATATCGGATTCAGTCAGGCACACATGCTTTCACCTGATGGAAGGTGTCGAAGCTTTGACGCCAATGGAAATGGTTACGTGCGATCAGAAGGCGCTGGTGTCGTCGTTCTAAAGCCTTTGCAGCGTGCAATCGCCGATGGCGATGCGATCCAGGCTGTTGTACTGGGGAGTGGCGTCAATCAGGATGGTCGCACCGCCGGCATGAGCCTGCCAAGTGAAGAAGCGCAGGCTGAACTGCTTCGCGAAGTGTATACTCAGGCGAAAGTGGCCCCCAAGACAGTCAGCTACGTTGAGGCCCATGGGACCGGCACACCTGCAGGTGACCCCATCGAGGCGAGCGCCATCGGACGGATCTTGGGACAGAGCCGTGCCGATGATGAGCGGCTGCTGGTTGGCTCGGTCAAATCGAACATTGGCCATCTCGAACCGGCATCGGGAGTAGCGGGCATCATCAAAACTGTCCTGGCCATGAAGCACCGGGTACTGCCAGGCACGCTTCACTTTCAGAATCCGAATCCTGCCATCGACTTCGAGGCACTGAAGCTTCGCGTCACCTCGGAATGCGAAGCGTGGCGTACCAACAACGGCAACCGACGAATCGCCGGAATCAATTCGTTTGGATTCGGCGGAACGAATGCGCACGTTGTGTTGGCGGAGTCGCCAGAACATTTGCTGAATGCCGAAGTTCCCCCTGAGACTGAAGCCAAACCGGAGATTCGGAACGCCGAGTCCGACGACGTCCATGCGGAGTTCACTTCGAGAAGTCAGGCCAAGCCCTGGTTGGTGCCACTCTCGGCAGCGAGCGAAAAAGGACTCAAAGATCTCGCCGCTTCATGGAGTCAATGGCTCGCCAATCCGCCCTCAACCGAACAGCTCGACATCGAAAGCATCGCATTCACCGCTGGTGAACGTCGAACACATCACGGTCACCGCCTGAGCATTGTATCGTCGTCGACCGATCAACTGGGCGAACTGCTTGATGCCTGGTTGCGAGGCGAGAAGCGGCGAGAGATCGGCGTCTCGGAACAGGTCATCGCAGATGGCACCAAGACAGTCTTTGTGTTTAATGGAATGGGCTCGCAATGGCAGGGAATGGGAGTTGAACTCCTTCAGTCTGAGCCCGTTTTCCGAACGACGATTGAGGAACTCGACACAGCATTTAAGAGACTCTCCGGATGGTCGGTTATCGACCGACTGCATGACGACGAGTTTTCGTCCAGAATCAACGAAGCTGAAGTGGCGCAACCGTGCATTTTTGCGGTGCAAGTTGGGTTGGCAGCACTATGGCGGCATTGGGGGATTCTTCCGGACCTTGTCGTTGGACACAGTGTTGGTGAAGTGGCTGCAGCTTATGCCGCAGGGGTCCTTTCACTTGAGGATGCAGTTCGTGTCATTTATCACCGCAGCCGACTTCAGCACAGATTGCGTGGTCAGGGCCGCATGCTCGCGCTGGGATTGCCCCAGGAAGTCTCCGAGCCGCTCATTGCGCGTTTTGGCGGAACCGTTTCGATCGCAGCCGTTAACAGCCCCTCCTCCGTTACGCTTTCCGGCGATGCCTCTGCGCTGGAGGAACTACGCCAGGAAATGGAGGCCAATCAGACCTTCTGCAGATTCCTGCAAGTCGACGTTCCGTATCATTGCGAACGAATGGATGCCATTCGCGATGAGTTGACGGCCTCGCTGGCCGATCTGCAAATCCAACCGGCAAGTGTCCCTTACTACTCCACCGTCGCTGGCGGCGCCATGGATGCCCCGCAACTCGACGCTGATTACTGGTGGCGGAACGTCCGCGAGCCAGTCCTCTTCGCCGCAGCCATGCAGGAAATTCTGGCTGCCCAGGGAGGCGTATTCGTGGAGGTCGGCGCTCATCCCGTACTGACGAACTCCATCATCGAATGCGCAGGAGGCAGGGGCAAAGTCGCAGTCGTCCCGTCAATGAGGCGAGGCGAGCCAGGTCGTCCCACGCTGCTGGCCGCCTTGGGACAAGTGTTTTCACTGGGACAATCGATTCAATGGCGCAAGTTGCATCCTCGCCGCCGCAGAATCGTCCGATTGCCATCATACGCGTGGCAACGTGAGCCTTTCTGGTGTGAAGATGCTGCCGCCCGAAAGGGGCGACTGGAACAATCCGGCGAAGCGAGTGAATTGTTTGGTGGTACACCGTATTCGCTCCTGGGTCGGCTGCTGCAAAGTTCGCAACAGGAAGCTGCCTGGCACGTGAATGTCTCTGTCGACGCCGACCATCTTTGGCTCGCAGATCATCAGGTCCAAGGGATGCCCATCTTTCCTGCTGCCGGGTTTGTTGAACAAGCCCTGTCGGCAGGTCAGCGACTTTTCCCTGACAAACCGCTCCGCCTGGAGGCGATGGAGGTCGCCAAGGCGCTGGTTCTTTCCGCAGGACGCCCGTCGTCGGTGGAAACGGCGGTTGATACCAATTCCGGTTGCTTCCACATCGACAGCCGCGACCCGCAGGAGAATTGGACCCGTCACACACGTGGAAAAATTGCAGTTGATTTTTCGCCTTGGGACGAACGTGAGGCGGAACTGTTGGAATTCGACAAGCAATGCACCACACAACATGACGCGGCCGAATTGTACGAACTGTTTGCGTCCATCGGCCTGAACTATGGTCCGAATTTCCAGGTCATTAAATCCGCCCGAACATCGCCTGGGATGGCCCTCGGACACCTGCAACTAACGGATTCACTGTCAGCAGAAACCGATCAGTTCTCGCTCTGTCCTCCTCTTCTCGATGGATGCATGCAACTGATGATTGCCGCGAGTGGCCTGCTGCCTGAAGATGCAACCGGTACCGATCCGAAACTGTACCTGCCAGCAAAGATTCATGCTTTACGGGTTCACGATCCGGCGGCATTGGCAGAGATTTCCCGAAAGGAGCTGACCGTCGCCTGTCGCATCGTTGAACGGAATGAATCACACATCCTTGCAGATGCCGTGATGTTCGATGAATCGGGCCATGCGGTTGTGGTCATGCAGGGCTTCGAAGCCCGCGCCTTTCCGATTCCCGCCAAAGAGTCCGTCAGCTTGAAGGACTGTTTGTTCGACCACCGCTGGAAGCTCCAATCGCGTCCCGGCGAAGTCATCGACGAGGGTATGCCAAGCCCGCAATCTCTGTCGGCAACCGTCCGCAGCCGGATCGCCGCACTTCACGAGGAATCGGGACGAGATCGGGATGCCAACGAACTTCGAATGGCGTTCGAATCCCAGGCCACGGAGTTTGCCGTCGCTGCCCTTCGTGAGCTGGGTTGCGATGAGGCTCCTGGACAGTCAATGACATTGGATACCTTGGTTGAGCGTCTTGGGATTGTCGAAAGCCAGATTCCGCTGTTCCGAACTGTACTGCAGCGTCTGCAACTGGGAGGCTTCCTGCAGGTCGCGGAAGACACCGTGCAGTTCCTGACGCCCCTTCCTCAGGGAAATATCCAGCAGTTGTGGCAGCAGATTTTCCGCCGCTGGCCATCAGCACACGCCGAGCAACTACTGGCGTGGCGAATTGGAACCAACCTCGCCCGAGCCTTGCGAGGGCAGGTTGACCTGGATGAAGATGCGTCACTGTACGCATTGCTGGAACAGGCCGAAGAAGATGGACCAACTGTTCGGAATCGCAATCAAATCCAGCAGGAAGTCTTCGCAGAACTGATGCGGCAGTTACCTGCTGAACGTCCACTTCGCGTGCTCGAGTTGAACGGTGGAACAGGTGCAGCCACCTCATTCGTACTCCCTGTCCTGAACGCACAGCAAACAGAGTACGTGTTTACGGACACGTCGCCTGTGGCATTGAAGGCGGCGCGTCAAAAGTTCCGAGAGTATCCGTTCGTCCGGTACGCCGAACTTGCCCCTGATGTCGCCCCACTGGAGCAGGAATTCCAGGCATCTTCATTCGACATAGTCATCTGCTCCGACGCCGCGTTGGCAAGCCATTTCGCTCCGCTGTTCGCGCCTGGCGCACTGCTGTTGTTGCGTGGAGATTCCGGAAGAGGCCTTGCCAGCGGAGACGGCGCGCGGTGGTACGCGCTCAGAGTCTCTGCCACACAGGAAGATGCTCGAACCGTCCTTGAAGGCGCCGGGTTTCACGAAATCACTGACATCCCTGACACAGGTCTCAGCGAAGGGCACGAATGTGCGATTCGACTGGCCCGTGCTCCGGTTCAGCCTGCAAATCAAGTGGACGACGACGCCGAATCAGCGGCGGATCAGGGAACATGGTGGTTCATCGCAAACGACAAAGACGATGCGGCCCCACTGATCCAGCGACTGACGCAATCAGGTGGGCGACCAGTCCTGGTCACACCAGCAAGTCAATTTCGGCTTGTCGAACCGGGGCACTATGAACTTCCATTCGGAGATGCGGCTGCAGTTCTTGAACTTTGCAAAATTGCCGGCGCGGACGAGATCATCCCACGGACTATCGTCCATCTTGGCGGTTTGAACGCCCCGACCGGCAATGATGTTTCCATTGAGGAGCTTCGTCGCAGCCAGAACCAGGGCCTGAATACCGGCCTCGCGATCGCGCAGGCTGTAACCCAGTCCGACTGGCCGCGGCCACCCCGCTTGTGGATGGTCACGCGATGTGTCCATTCGGTGGGGCTTCCGGAAAGCCAGGAACTGTGCCTGGCATCTGCAACGACGTGGGGATTGGCGCGAGTTCTTTCGAATGAAATGCCACATCTGACGTGCACGGCCATCGACTTGGGTGACCCAGGTGATGAGTCCGAAATGGATTCCCTCTTCCGCGAACTGACATCTTCCGGCGACGAGTGGGAAGTTGTGCTCCGCGGAAGCAGGCGATACGTCCCTCGGCTCGAAGCAGGTGAACTTCCTCAGGCTGCCTCCGATCCTGACAGTACATTTCACGTGGCCGTCACTACTCGCGGCAGTCTCGATTCGGTTGCATTGCTTCCGGCCCAGCGGACAGCACCAGGCCCCGGCGAAGTGGAAATTTCGGTCGTCGCGTCAGCGGTGAATTTCAAGGATGTCGCCAAAGCATTGAACATGCTCTCGGAAGAGACGCTGGCCGAAACCTGGTCAGGCGATACCCTCGGACTGGAATGTGCGGGAAGAATTTCTGCTGTCGGCGAGGGAGTAACCGAACTGAAAGTGGGAGATCGGGTCGTAGCGTTGGCAGCCGACTGCTTCCGGCCCCATGTCGTGACGCGGGCCGAGTTCGCAATTAAGGTCCCAGACCACCTGACTCTGGAAGACGCTGCGGGTATTCCCGTCGTATTCCTCACGGCCTGGTATGCATTGCATCAGCTGGCGCATATTCAAGCTGGCGAGCGTGTGCTGATTCATTCCGCTGCGGGCGGGGTCGGACAGGCCGCAATTCAGATTGCTCACGCGGCCGGAGCCGAGGTCATTGCGACAGCCGGCAGCTCCCTCAAACGCGATTATCTGCGTGCACAAGGGGTTGCTCATGTATTTGATTCGCGGTCTCTCTCGTTCGTTGACGGGGTGCGTCAGGCAACCAATGGAAGCGGCGTGGATGTGGTTCTCAACTCCCTGGCCGGTGCCGCCATTCCCGCCAGCCTGTCGCTCTTGAAGCCGGGCGGACGTTTTGTCGAGATCGGCAAGCGAGACATTCAAGAGAACGTGAGCCTGGGGCTGCAGCCCTTCCACAACAACCTGTCATTCTTCGCGCTCGACCTTGATCGCCTGCTCGCACAGCGTCCCGACATGGCTCAGAAGCTGCTCGACACAGTACTGAGTCAGTTCTCGAACGGAACCCTAACGCCAATTCCATGCCAACTGTTCCCGGTTTCTCGCGCATCCGACGCCCTGAGACACATCGCCAAGGCCAGGCAGATTGGCAAGATCGTTCTGGACATGCGGGATCCAATGGCTCTGCCGCAAGTGCGGAAGACCGATTTCGAAGCAACACATCAGTTCTCTGCCGACGGAACTTATCTGGTCACAGGGGGGCTGAGCGGATTTGGTTTGGCGACATCAAAGTGGCTTGTCGAAAAAGGTGCCAGACACCTTGTGGTTCTTAGCCGCCGCGGGGCGACTAGCTTCGAGGCGCAGCAAGATCTCCACGAACTGGAATCGCTTGGTGCCGAAGTTGTCGCCATGTCCGTCGATGTGACAAATGAAGAACAGCTGGCCGATGCCCTGGCCACGATTCGCGGCACGCTCCCCCCACTCAAGGGAGTGTTTCACGCGGCGATGGTGCTCGACGATGCAATGGCACTGCAGCTCACCCCTGAGCGGATGGAGACCGTCCTGGCCCCTAAAGCATGGGGAGCCTGGAACCTGCATCGCATGACGCTGGACGATCCATTGGATCATTTTGTCCTGTTTTCCTCGGCAACAACAATTTTTGGTAACCCCAGCCAGGCAAACTACGTCGCTGCCTGCACATTTCTCGACCAGCTTGCCCAACAACGGCATGCCGCCGGTCAACCGGCATTGTCGGTTGCGTGGGGAGCGATCTCCGATGTGGGGTATCTGTCGCGAAACCAGGATGTGCTGAAACACATTGAGGGGCGACTCGGGTTCAAGCCGGTACGAGCTGCGCGGATGCTGAGCTTCCTGGATAAGCTTCTGGCGACGCCACGATCACAGGCCGCACTGGTCGCCGTCAATTGGCCAGTGTTCTCTCCGCTGAAGTTTCCCATTGCAGCCACCCCGCGAATGGCTGCACTTGTACAGCAGCTGGCCGGCGACAACTCAGATTCAACAACTTCGGCGAACCACTTCCGCCAGCTTCTGGCAGCGGCACCTCCCGAGGAGCGACGCGGCCAGCTGCGAAGCTTCCTCGCAAAATCGCTCGCAAGCGTCTTAGGTACATCGCCTGAGAATGTTGAGACTGATCGCTCATTGCTGACAATGGGATTGGACTCGCTGATGGCCGTCGAGTTGCAACTGGGGTTGAGTCGCGAGCTCGAATTCGAGATTTCCCCAATGCAACTCTTGCGAGGCCCCACGATTGAAGAATTAACAGATGAACTACTCGCCAGCCTTGGCGATTCCGTTTAGCGTCCCCATCCAACACCGAGACAACATTAACCAACTCCCATCAGTACGATTTACACCGTCTATCGGACTCTGCCAGTAAGATTCCTCTCATGCTTCGGGCCAATCATTCTGTCGCGAGCGATTCTCCGGCTGCTCACGAAACAGCCCCGGAGATCTCCTTCATTATTCCCACACTCAATGAAGAGCGACATATCGCCAGCACGGTATCGCAATTCAGCCAGCTGGAGAATCTCCTACACCACGAAGTCATCGTCGCCGACGGCGGCAGTTCAGACAAGACAGTCGAAATTGCCACGAAGCTTGGGGCAAGAACGTGCATTAACACAGCAGAAACCCGGACGATTGCCAGCAATCGAAACCTTGGTGCCAGCATCGCCCGAGGGAACATTCTCGTCTTTTGCGATGCAGACACACGGATCGACAACGTGCAGACGTTCATCACCAGTGTTCTGGACGCATTCAGGGACGAACATCTTGTAGGCGCTGTACCGCGTCTGGGAGTCTTCCCCGAAGAACGCATATGGAAGGACAACGCTTTTTCCGCCCTGCTCAACGGGTGTGTGAGGATCTCCTTCCTCACGCCTGTTCCTTTCGCAAGCGGTCAGTGCCAGATTGTCCGCAGAAGGGGCTTCGAGTCAGTCCAAGGCTACAACGAACATCAGGTTCACGGTGAGGACAGCGGCCTGTTCCAAAAACTCGCGAAGGTCGGTCGCATCCGTTTATTGAATGACATCCAGATCTTCGAGTCACCACGACGTTACCGGAAACTGGGGTACATCAGACTGATCGCAACCGGACTGTACAGCACGGTGGGTCAGTTGATTCTGCGACGCAACGTCCTTCGGACCTGGGAGCGGATTGACTGATGTCCAAGACACTTGTCATTGGTGGAACGGGATTTATTGGAAGCAGAGTTGTACATCGACTGCTGTCTGACGGGCATTCCATCCGCTGTCTAGTTCGTGCGTCATCCCGAACAGATCGCATCGACAATTTACCATTAGAGAAAGTCCAAGGCGAACTTCGAGATCCCGCTTCACTCTCGAGGGCGGCCGAAGGTTGCGACTCGATCATCCATGCTGGTGGCATTAGTGCCTGGTCCGATATTGATTCGCCAGACATGCATCCCGTGGTTGTCGATGGAACCCGAAACGTACTGGATGCCGCCATCAAACAGGGCGTGGCGAGAATGGTGTTCGTATCAAGCGCTGCCGCAATGGGCCCCAGTTCCACAGCCGAGCCACGTGACGAGTCCGCCGCTTTCTCTGAACGGGACGCGAGAGGACTGAATTACGTCCTGGCCAAGCGCGAAGCGGAGAACCTTTGTCTTCAGGCCGGAAGCAAAGGATTGGAGACCGTCATTGTACGTCCCGCCGAAGTCTATGGTCCCGGCGACCGCGATCTGATTACGGCATCAAACCTGATTGGGCTATTGAAGAGTTCCCCTGTGTTTGTCTGCCGAGGAGGCACAAGCATGGTACATGTCGATGATGTCGCCCACTCCATTGTCAACGCATTGAATCACGGTCATCCGGGTGAGACATACCTGCTGGGGGGCGAGAACCTCCACCACAGTGAACTGGCCCGACTGCTGCTCGAACTGACGGGGCGTCGGGAAACAGTCATCACAATACCGGCGGTTGTGCTGCGTCTCGCAGGCGCAGTCGCCAAACGATGTCGACTGCCATTTCCGTTTCCACCGGCGGTTGTGCCATACGCCACTCGCTACTGGTTTCTGGACAATACCAAGGCAGAGCGTGAATTGAAGCACAACTTCCGATCAGCACGAGCAACCCTGACCGAAACACTCTCCTGGTTGAAAGCCACGGAAACAACTCCATTCCCGTCACTGTAATACATCCTTGAATCCGAAATCCGCCGGGCAGCAAAACGATCGTTTCCCGAAAACTGAAACAACAGACACGAGACAATGCCGCTTTTCACTCGTTCAGACAGCACCTTGATCCCGGGCCTGCCGGCTATTCGTCGGGTGATGCCATATATCATGAAAGGACGCAACGAGAGTGCCGTATACGTTGAAACTCGTTGCGACGTCACATCTGCCAAGCGGTGGCTATGGGCCTACAATCGCGCCGCCAATGGCCACCAGTGCACCTTACTGCACCTCTTTCTCTACAGTGCTCGTCTAATTATGGAGGAGTACCCTCAACTTGACCGCTTTGTCTCAGGCCGACGCATCTACCAGCGAAAAACCTCCACGGCTTCCCTGATGGTCAAGGAGAGCATGGACACGGAGTCGCCTCTATACTCAGTGAAGCTGCCGTTCGCCGACGCTGGTGAGTCACTTGGGGCGTACTGCCTACGCATCGAGGCCATCCTCCGCAATGCGAAGGCCCATCACGAACGAACAGAAAAGGAAACGGAACTGCTGCTCAAGCTACCGGATATTCTCATCCGCACTGTCCTTGCAGTACGCAAGTGGCTCGACGACTGGAACCTGTTGCCATCGGCCCTGCTGCGAGACGACCCGTTGTACACATCATTATTTGTCTCGAACGGAGGGTCGCTCGGCCTGCCCGACGCATTCCACCACCTGTACGAACATGGAAACTGCAGTGCGTTCGCCATGATCTGTTCGCTGCAGAAATCCGCAGTGGCCGATTGGGACGGGAACATAAATGTCCGAGACATCCTTCCGATCCGCTGGACAGTTGATGACCGCGTCGCCGATGGCTTCGTCTGCGCATCAGCTCTGAAGCGGTTCCAATCATTCCTCGAAGAACCAGCACAACACCTTGGTTCTCCTGAAGACGCTGCCCGTCGATTCGAACCGCAAGTCAAATCTCCTTCGATGGCAGACAACTCGCAGAAATAGGCCGCCCGCGCCACGCAACTCCAGGAAGCACCATGAGCACCGAAACCAAAGAAATCGATGGCCGGAAGACGACGCAACCATCAAGTCCACTGAGCGTTCGCGTCGCGTATTATCTGTCTGTCATCCTTCCAATCGTGGCCTATCTACTGATCGCGCAAGTGCAGTACCACGGCACGATCGTAAAAGGAAGCACACCAAGCGGATTTGCAATTGCCCAACTCCTGCTCCTGCTTTTCCCACTGACGTCGTCCTTTCTGGCGGTCACCGGGATGCTGGTCTTTGGTCCGCCTCGGGATCGCCGACCGGACGAAAACTGGCATTGGAATCCCGATTTCCAATTAATCGTCGCCTACGTGAGCCGCGGCAATCAACCCGAAACGCTCCATCAAGCTACCGAGCAGACCCAGAAGGTCCTCGATCAACTGGGCGTCAACTATGAACTGGAGATGGTTACCGACATTGAGGTACCGGAGGACCATCGGTTGCCGCACTCCAACGGACAATCCCGTTACTATCTGGTGCCGGCAGAATACCAGACCAAGCGAGGTGCGCGTTTTAAAGCTCGCGCACTTCAGTATTTACTCGAAGAACGCACAAAACGTTTGAACGGAGAAGAAGATCACCACAACATCTGGCTGCTCCACATGGACGAGGAGAGTGTTCTCACCCCCGAATGTGTACTGGGAATTCTCGAGTTCATCTCCAAGCACGACCTGAGAACCTCACCAGGTGCGATCGGACAGGGAGAAATCAAGTACAACTCACGCGACTATGGTATTCAGCCACTAATTGCCGCAATTGACGCAGGCCGCACCGGTGGTGACCTGGGACTTTTCCGGACGCAATATCGCGCCGCACATAGCCCTTTGGTAGGAATGCACGGAAGCTATGTCCTCACACCCGCTCGCATCGAGCGCGAAATCACCTGGGATGTCGGCGGGCACGGCTCGGTCACCGAAGATTCCTACTTCGCACTGATGGCGATGCAGCGAGGCATTCCGTTTGGCTGGGTAGAGGGGTATATTCGTGAACAATCTCCATTCACAATCATGGATATTATTCGGCAGCGGCGACGCTGGTTCTGCGGCCTCTCGTTCGTGGCTCGCGATCCGGCGCTCAACTTCTTCACCACGCTGACCCTTCGACTGTATGTCTGGTTCTGGGCTTTTGCGGCACTCTCCCTGCCACTGCCACTTCTTTACCTGGCGTTTGTCTTCACATTTGGAAGTGGACTGCTTCCATACTGGCTCTTCATGATGGCGGCCATTTGCACCGGATTTTACGCAGCATCCTACTCCGTAGGGGTGTTCCGCAACATACTCGACTGTAAAATTCCAGGCAGGCGGAAGATTGGCGTTGTACTTACGGCAATTGTCGCATGGTTCTTTTTTGTGCCGGCAATCGTTGAGTGCGCAGGAACAATTTACGGGATATTCTTTCCTGTGACCACATTCTATGTCGTGGCAAAGGACCACAAGAGAGGTGTCGCAGTCACGAGTCAGTGACCCAACTGGCCACTCAAGATCTTTGTACAGCAAGCAGACCATGCAGCTGAATGGCACGGTCACAGGAGGGGCGGCATTCTAGGCTGATATTGAACACACGGCCAAGCCATCGAGTGTAGGCAAACTGCCGGTACGGTCGACCGTAGCTATAGAAACAAATCGTTCACGGGCAACCAAAGGGCTACCGTGAGTGAACCACGGACTTGCAGCATTTCCAGCGGGCATCGCCACCCGGCCTGATCACGGTGGACTCCGTCTCAATCGGCCGTAACCGCGTGCGGACGCGCATTCCCGACCAACAACAGCCCACTCGACATTCCAGAGGACGATATGAATTCCAAAAGCCGAACCACCGCCGAAGTAACACCTTCGTCCCTTGTCGCGCTTCTGAAGAGGTCGAAAGGTGAGCACTTGAAGGGGCTCACTCGCTTAAAGG
>JAGQPW010000133.1 GCA_020426515.1 Planctomycetaceae bacterium
AACATCAGGATTACCTGCAGCGGTACCCCAACGGCTACACCTGTCATTACCCACGCCCCCACTGGGTGCTGCCGCAGGAGTGAAGATCGGCCCCAGAGTGCATCTCGAACGGCTGGGGGACTGCCGCGATTGTGGAACTCCAAAGGCAACGGCGCACTTGCTTACAGGCGTCGTGGACATGGCCTTGTGCCGCGCGTACGTGACTGACTGTGGTTGTCATTTGATAGATACGTGCAGATCGGACTGTAGCCCCCCGAATGGAGCGACGCGTCCGATCGGGATAGTACGAATTCTCACAGTCCAAGTAAGACGCATCGCGACACACCATGCAGGGACTTAACTGCACCTTACAAGACTGTCAGTGGAGCGGTCCGTTTCCTACAGTCACGAATGTGATTGTGGTTGAGGAACGAATCTACTGGTCTGTCTTGTCGCCATGCTCGTCCGTCTCGTCGCGCTGCTCGCTCTGGTCTGGGGTCTGATGGCCCATGCCGTGATGTCCGAACTGGGGCATCGACTGCAGGTGATCTCAACAGTTCCTCTGATTGCCTCAATTGTTGCATTCATTGTTCTTGCTGGCCCGAGCAAGTGGGTTGGCTGGCTTAATAGCCGCTATATTGCCATTGTGAACCGCTTGCGGAATGCCAAGCTCACGTTCTCAAAACAGGTTATAGTCGGACTACTGACGTTGGGAGTCGTGGTCGGCGCCTGGACACTACATCATGCCTGGCAGCGCTCCGTCGATCTGCAGGAAACGGACCAGGGCGCCTATCTGACGACTTCACAAGAAATTGCACGTGCCGGGGGGCCGTTTCAGCTCTTGGCCCAGCTGTACACGGGGGAATTCCGCGAGGCGAATCGGAATCCGTTCTATCTCGGACTGCTATGCATCTCGCCAGGGATCACCTGGGGAAAGGCGACATCAACGGTCGCGGTTCTGATCGCGATCTGTGGGACAATGGTTCATTTGGTCCGACGCGGTTCAGCGCTGGCAGCTGCGTTGTTGTTGATCTGGTGTGCCTTCAATCCCGCCCTGCTTGAAACCGCCACGATGCTCGCTTGCGAAGGCTGGCTGCTGCTGTGGATCTCGGCTGTCTGGTGGACAATTGACACCCCCGACGTAGATTCGCACGGTGATGCAGCGCAGCAGGCATTGCCACATTGGGGCGCGTTGTTCTTTGCTGGACTGTTGCTGGGATTGTCGTGGCTCACCAAAGGTTCGGTGTTGCCGCTCGTTCTGTTAACGATCGTCTGGCTGGTGCAGCTACACCGGAGCAGGGCTTCGAATCGCGCGGGCCTGATGTGCTCCGCAGGACTGTTTCTGGCCGGCTGGCTAATCGCTGCTCACCCACTGATCGTGCGCAATTACCGGGCCTTTGGCAGCCCTTTCTACAATGAGAACACTGCCCTGCTGTTCGTCGATACGTACGAGGATCCGGGGGCACTGTCTCGCAGTCAGCCACTGACAATGTTGGCGAGTGAGTACCTGTCAACTCATTCCGTCGTCGACATCATTTGGCGTGAGGCAAGCGGAATTGTCTGGGAGACGTTTATTGCACTCCGAATTCTGGGCGTCGGGGAATCGAACCTGTGCCGCGCACTTTCTGGAGGTTTGATGGCGATGCTCGTCATCTTGGGGATGAGTTGCCAGCAACGTCCATCCACTCAGCTGGCGATCATCTGGACCGTGACGATGCTGGCGATCTTTTCCTGGTACATACCAATTGCAGCCGGCGATCGATTCCCGGTTCCCTTTCTCCTGATCTGGCTGAGTTTCGCAGCCGAAGCTGCGGCCCGGTTGGCCGGGATCAGCATGCAGAGCGTCAGCTCGTAGAGGGCTGTGTCGGGTAGGTCGTTTTGTCGCAGGGTGGCCCGACCGCTCCTCTTGTGCGATTGCGGGCCGCAGGCACAAGAGGACTCATCGCCGGTTTCCAGTTGTCCAAGCCAGTCTCTTGGGATTCGAAGGCATGTGATGAGAACATCCTGTCGCTTCGCGCCCCAGTCACCCCATCGCGCTAGCGGAAGCCATCGGGAAGTCTGCCATGCCCGGTGTTTTCGTCGCCGTCGTCGTTATTCTCAACCGTGTTCCCCGCCGCCGCTCGATGTTTCGTTGCACGAAGCTTGGTACGCTACGATCACGGCAATCAAGATGGCAAGCGGTTGTGAGATCTTGAACCATAGCGGGTATGGCAGCATGACGAGATTGAGAGTCACTGCGGCCAGTAGCAGCAATGCCAGAAAGATCGCACTTATTCGATTGCCAAACCGACCGGCGATCCAGGTCCCCACGAACGCGGTGCCTCCCCACATTGGAACAACGGCCGCCAGCACCCAGTGCGGATACCACGCTACATGGGCACACATCTCCTCAGGTGTCCCATCGAAATCTGGCGGAAACGGATGAACGACGGAACTGAACAGCTCAACTGCAATCAGCAGCGCGAACGATGCCGCAATGGCTCCAACAATTGCTCCAAATACTCGAATTGCAGTGGACATGTCGCAGGCTGAAGTCGGCGTGGTCGGCCGGTAGGACATGCTCCTGCATGCCGAATAATCATGTCGTGTGCCACGACTGGGCAAGCCAGCAGTGGCACCCAGAGTTCAGATGCAATCGACTCTACGCCATTCCCAGCGCCTTCCGGAGCACCGGCTCAAGTGCGTCGGCCTGCCGGTAGAAGCCCAGGTCTGAAGGATGCGAGCCATCGGTGGTGTCGTCGCGGTCGGCGCCGAGAAGCTTTTCGCCTTCGAGGTACGATAGCTGTTGCACTCCTCCAGCCTGGAGTTCCTTGTAGGCGGCCTGCAGCGCAGTGCGGCTGTCGGCGTGGCGTTTGGCTCGGCCTTGCAGGAACGGAGTGTTGGCGTAGGTGCGGTCTTCCACCAGCACGATGGGAGTCTCCGGGCGGGCCGCACGGAGTTTTTTGACCAGCGGCACAGCGCGTTCGGCGACCTGTGGGCCCAGCATGTTGGGGAGGCAGTCAATCACGTAGACCGCCGGGTCCAACTCGGCCAGCAGATCGGCCACCTCCGGTTCCATCACTCCGTTCCCGGAGAAACCGAGGTTGATGACCGGCTTGTTCAGGCGGCGACCGAGGATGGCGGGATGCGGCATGCCCGGACGCGAGGCGCAGGCTCCGTGGGTGATGGAGGTCCCGTAAAACAGGATTGGCTTTTCCTTGCGAGGCTCGATGGGGGTAAACGAACTGCCGCTGGGGACGCCGATCTTCAGGTACTCGGTTCCGTTGTACAGCGGCAGGTACACGGCGTAGTTGCGTTCGCCCGGGATGAGACCGGAGACGATGGAAGTCGTCATCTGTTGCGAAGTCGGTTTCACGACGGAAACCCAGCGCCAGTTGCCCTCATCGTCTTCGGCGTACAGGTCGAGACCGCTCACACCCGTGGCTGGCATGTGCGGCATGGCGAGTCCACTGGAGGTGACCTTGTAGTCGGCCATGATGTTGGTCGCATCTGTGCGGAAGCGAACAAGCATCCCGGCGGAATGGCGGCTGAGACTCCAGACCGGTGGTCGGACAACCCCTTCGGCCTTGGCGGGCAGACGGTCAAAATACTTGGCCGTATCGGTCCAGCCTTTGCCTTCGATGCCCCACTCCTGCACATCATGCCACGACATCTTCGCATCGTCGGCCAGGCTCCAAGAGGCAGGCAGTAAGCTGATTGCTCCAGCGGCCAGTCCAGCGGAAAGAAATTCACGTCGACGCATGCGGGCACCTCAAATGGCGGATGGGACAGATGGACCACCAGTATAGAGGACGCATCAACTGTCGCCACCGTGATGCGTTTGACGTTAACACCGCATCACAGAAAGGTGCCTGATCCTCGCGATGCTCGCCCGCGCGTCAGACGGCCTTTTTGCGCTGCGTCTCAGGCGTGACACGGGGACGGGTGGCCCGTTCTTCGATCCCCTCGGCTGAGATGGCATGAACGACCTTCTGGGCGAGTTCGTCCATTTCAATCACGAGCGCATCGACCCGGCCGGAGAGGTACATGTATGCAATCAGCGAAGGAATGGCGATGACCAGTCCGGCAGCAGTGGTCACCAGCGCGAGGGCAATGCCCGAGGCGAGCTGGCTGGTTTGCCCCATGGCTCCGGCTTCGGCAATCTGGTTGAAGGATTCGAGCATCCCCCACACGGTGCCCAGCAGTCCGATAAGCGGCGTGATTGTGGCCACGCCGTTGATGACACGCAGGTGTTTGCGGAGGGCACTGACCTGCCGCTCGCCGCCATCGATGATGGCCTGCTCGACCTCCACGCTGGCTTTGCCCCACTTGCGGACGCCGTGTGCGAACACCATCGCGACGGGACTGTTGTTCTCCTCGCAAACCTGTAGTGCTTCGTCACGCTCGATCTCCCCGTCTTCCACCAGCTTGATGAATCGCTGGACGAACGGCTTGGGGATGACGCGGCCGCGTCTCAGTACGACCAGACGTTCGGTGGTGAACCAGATGGCAATGAACGTGGCCAGACCAAACGGCAGGATCCAGTAGTTCAGTGCCTCGGCGATTTGCAGAATATTCTGGGGTAAACCGTTGAACATCCGACTGAAAAGTCCCTCGGCTGGTGGGGGATTTTCCGGGGCGACCGTTGAAGCTGCGCCGGGCACCGGTGTGGCGGCATCGTCGGCGAGTGCAGAAGTGCTCATGGCGATGAGCAGCAGCAGCAGACTGGCACACCAGCCACTCCACAGCCAGTTCCGCGAGCCATATCGATCGCTCACAGTTCGCTCCATCGGGGAATTTTTCACGTGTCTGCTCTGAATCCTGTTCGATTCCGCCATTTCCTCAGACGGAATCAGGCACATGGGGGCTTAGTTTTCGGGCTTCAACATCTTGGAAACCTCGGCGAGCTGCTCCTGAGCCTTGGTCGCGGAATCGCTGTTGGGGAAATCCTTGATCAGCATTTCGAATGTGGTCGCGGCTCCCTGCCAGTTGCGCTGAGCCTTGTCACACATGCCCGCCTGAAACAGGGAATACGCCTGCCACTCCGGATAGGGGTGGCCGACATAGACCTTGTAGTAGGCTTTGAATGCTTCGGCGTAATTCTTCTGTTTCATGAAGGTTTCGGCAATACGGAATTGTGCTTCCGCTGCCGACTCGGTCCGTTCCGCCGCTTTGGCACTCAACACCCGACCGTACGCCTCCCGAGCCTGATCGAATTCCGCCCGATTCTCCAGGCTGCGGCCCAGAATCAGGTCGCCTCGGTACAGCAGGGGCGATTCCGGCGCAAGCTCCCGCAAGTTCGTGAGCGTCCCTTCAACGGCCGGGTACTGCTTTTGGCTGAGCGAGGTCTCGGCGAGCAACAACCAGACTTCCGGCCACCACTCGGGCGCCTTGGAAATGTCCGTCGTAAGTTGCTGCCGCAGGTCGTCCAACGTCTTGTGAGCTGCGTCCGGTTGGCCGGATTTCAGCTGAGCTTCACCAAGTCGGTAGGCGACATATTCGCGGTGCGCGTTCTCTGGGAAGTCCTTTTGCAATGTTTCCGCTGTCGTCTTCACGCCGGTCCAGTCACCGGTCTGGGCCTGGAGGTCCAGCAGATGAATCCAGGCCCGCTGGCGAACCACGGCATCAGCTTTGGGATCGGCACCAAGTTCGGCGAATGCCTTGATCGCTTCGGTTGTTTTTCCGGAGAACCGCAGACTTTCGGCCAGGATGATTTTGGCGTCGTCCGCGAGATCGCTGTCGGGCTGTTCCTGAATGAGCAGGCGAAACAGTTCGTCGGATCGTTCATAGTTCTCCGCAGCATAGTGCAGATCGGCCCATTCGTTGATCAACGGAGCCAAATCGGCCTGCATCGCTGCTGGCTGTCGTTTCAGTTCGTGGTAGGCGGCATCCCACAGTTTGTCGGCCAATTCGCGCTCGCCCAGTTCGCGCGCCACACGCGCGCCGCCTTTGGCGCAGCGGTAGGCGTTCAGCGAGACACGCAGCTGATCTGCGGTCGGTTCGGTGACGGTGTCGGGAAGGCGAAACTGCTCGACGCCGGTTTCGTACAGTTTGAGTGATTCGGTCTTCTTGTCCGCCAGCCGCAGATTGAGGGCGCGCAGGTGGGTTGCATCCGAAAGCAGAACCTCGTTTGTCGTGCCGGAATTCAGCACCTTCTCAAAAGATGCGGCACTCGATTCGTATTGCTTTTGTTCGTACTGGGTGTAGCCCAGTCCCGAGAGGGCGGCCACGTAGTAGGCCGTGGACGGACCTTGTTCGAGGACTCGCTGAAACAGTGTCAGGGCTTCGGGCCAGGCTTCATCGGCAAAGGCCAGATCAGCGGAGCGCATGCACAGTCGGGTGTACTGTGAGTCGGCAGAGTCGATGGACTTGAGCTGGGCCAGCGCATTGTCCACTTCGGACCACTGTTTCAATTCAGCCAGTGCCGCAATCCAGCCAGCCATGGCATTGAGCTGATCCGTAACGCTCGGTTGTTTGAGGATGGATTCGAAGTCCGCTGCTGCGGCCACGAACTGCTTCAATTGCAGTTCCGCCTTGCCCCGGAGCATGCGGGCATCTTCCAGATCACGGGCATCCACCGTGGATGTGTCGTCGAAGATCGGTTTCAGCGTGGCGATGAGATCGTTGTGACGATTCAGTCGTTCCAGCGCCCGCGCCCACTGGAGCCGGGCTGCCACTTCGGTTTCACGAATCTGCGAGTCGCGGGCGACGGCGGACAGGGCGACGGTTGCTTCCTCCAGCAGCGTGGTTCGTTCTTCCTGCTGCTGGGGATTGTTCGTGAGTGCATCGGCCTGAGCGATTCGCAGTCGGCCAAACAAAAGCTGTTCAACATACCGCAATCCGCTTTCGGGGAAATTGCGGGTGAATGTTTCATGACGCTGCTGAGCCGCCGCGTAGTCGCCTGCCCTGAGGGCCGATTCGCAGGCCGCATACAGGCAGTCGTCGGCGAGATCACCCTGGGGCCACCTGCTGGCACCGATATCAAATCGCTTGAGGGCTTCGACAAAGTGACCTGCGCGAAGTTCGCTGTGCCCCCAGTGAAAATTCAGACTCTCGGCCAAAGGCTGGTCCGGATTTTTTTCCAGCGCCGCGGCAAAGATCTGGGAAGCCTGGTCGTAGTTATTGTCGGCCTTGTAGGCGAGTCCAATCCAGTAGTCGGCTGTTTCCTGTTGCTGGGGATCAGCGGATGCAGCCTGGAAACGATCGATGGCTGCGCTGAATTTCCGGAGGTGATACAGGGCGTAACCTCCGTTCAGTTCGGCCAGGCTGACCAGAGAGTGTTTGGGGAAACGTTCCGAAACCAGAGCAAACGCAGCGGCTGACTGTTCGTAATTCCCTTCGTCAAACAGGCGTGCCCCCACATTGAACTGGGCGTCCGCGGCTCGTGGGCTGCTGGGGCGCGAGGCCAGGTCGCGATACAGCTTGAGTGCATCGGCCTTGCGGTCCTGGACTTCGTAGGCCCGGGCCAGTCCGAATTCGGCATCGTCGCGGAGGCGGCCTTTGTCGAACTTCTTCAGGTACGCTTCAAAAGTCTTTGCGGCATCGTCAACGCGATTGAGGCGGAACTGAGTCTCGCCCAGATAAAGCAGCCCCCACTCCGCCAGTTCATGGTCAGGATGCGCGGTGACGAAATCCTTGAGCTCCTTCTGGGCGGATTCCATGTCCTCCAGGAAGTAGCTGCATTCCCCGGTGCGATACATCGCCAGCGGGCGTTCGGCATGCTCGGGGTACGATTTCAGGAACTCGCGAAATTCATCGCGGGCAGGGCCGAACGATTGCAGGTGGACCAATGCCTGAGCCAGGTACAGTCGAGCCAATGCCGCCCGCTCGTGCTGCGGGTACTGCTTGAGGAAGTCGCGACAGCCTTCCGCGGCCAGATCCCAGCGCTTCTGCTTGTAGAACTGGACAGCGACGTTGTAGTCGGTGACGGCGTCAGCGCGGCATGGTTCGGAACCGAGTCCAAGTGCGCAAATCAACGCAACCAAGGCACACAGACGTGAACGGCGGCGAGGGTGAGTCATACTCAACGAAGGTTTCTCAGGTGACGTCGGGAGGAATCCACATGTCTCCAGCTTGCGGACCGGCAGCGTGCGCCGCTCCCTGCCTCAAACGCAACACGCAAGCTACCTTATCGTAACCGCTGATCCATGTGCCGGACAACCGGCGAAAGGCAGATGGCAGGAAATCCGTCAGTTTGAGAAGGCCCGTCGCCATCATTTCCTGGCTGCGACAAGGCATGCCAGGGAAGTAATACGGCGGAGGTGAGGCTCCAGTCTCGAAGTTCCGACTCACTCGCCGATCACAGGATTAGCCAGAATTCCCAGTCCGGCGATTTCGACTTCCACGCGATCGCCCGGCTTCATCCACACACGGGGGGTGCGCCCCATGCCGACGCCGGGAGGTGTGCCGGTAAAGATCAGGTCACCTGGTTCCAGCGTAATCAACTGAGTGACATGCGCGAGAATTTCGTCGATCCCGAAGATGAATTCCCGTGTATTTCCCTGCTGCATCACTTCCCCGTTCAATCGCAGGGTGACGTCCAGATTGTTCGGTGAACCGACTTCATCTGCAGTAACCAGCCACGGCCCAATAGGGGCAAACGTGTCGGGTGACTTGCCCAGCAGCCATTGACCTGCGGGACGTCCCTTTTGCCAGTCGCGGGCCGAGACATCGTGACCGTTCATGTAGCCGGCCACATACTCATAGGCGTCTTCCTTGCTCACGCGCGATGCGGTCTTGCCAATCACAGCCACAAGTTCGGCTTCGAAGTCGACTTCACTGGAGACGGCAGGAATTCGAATGGCTTCCTCAGGACCGATAATCGTGTTTCCAAACTTGCTGAAACAGACCGGCTCTTCCGGAATGGGAGAATTCGTTTCCAGTGCATGATCCCGGTAGTTCAGGCCGATGCACAGGATCTTTCCCGGCTTGCGGATGGGGGCCAGGGGTTTGCCAGCAGTGAACTGTTCCGTTTTGCAGCCCTCGGAAAATGCCCGCGCGGCCCGTTCCAGTCCCGTTGAATCGGCAAGCAAAGCTTTGAGGCAGCCAGGAAGGCTGGAGTCGATGGCGCACAGGTCAACGTACCGCGGTGATCCCGAGGTGAGATCGACACCCACGAGACGGGTGCCGGAGTCGGTTGCGAGTGTGGCCAGTTTCATAGTCGGTTTGTCAGGTTGTGTGGGGGAATGGAATGTGGCGGTGCCATCGTTGGCAGCCGGAATTACGAAGTCTACCGAGGGCTGACGTGTTCGTTAAGTGACGGGAACACGAGCCCGGGCGGCCGAAAGAAGCTCCTGAACGCGGTCCAGTTCCGTTTTCGACAGTCCATGTTCCAGTAGCAGATGATCGAGCAATGCTCCAATCTGCCCGTTGAAGAGATGGGAAACGATGTCGTCAATGGTTTCCTGAATCACGACTTGTGGCTGAATGGTGGGCCGGTACGTCAGGCTTCGTCCGTTCCGTAACGAAGTCAGGTATCCCTTGGTCTCCAGGCGACGAAGAAACGTCTGGACGGTCTTGTAATCGATCTGCCGCGACGGGGGCAGATTCTCCAGGACCTCGCGGACAGTTGCCTGTTGGCGTTCCCAGACGATGCGGGCAACTTCCATCTCTGCTTTTGAGAGTGGCTGGCGTTTCGACATGATGATTTTGGACGAGCGACTGACTTGGGCGAGCTGGTAACGGAAGGAAACGTGCCGACTGGAGGGGCTGCTCAATTCGGTCGGGGCGACCGAATCGTTCCATTGGCTGATGCACGAATACCTGGTCAGTAGCCAGAGTGCGGCGGCGTCACTATAACGATCTCAGACAGCCGCCCCGCGACCTGTTTCTGCATGTGGCTTGTGGGCATGTCATGTTGCTTCAAGCCGTTTTGTCTAAGCAAGGTCACTGTGAGGCTTTGCGAACCAAAAATCCAAGTTTACTGTTCTTTGAAGTGAGCATGATGCTCACAAGTCCTTATCACCAGGTTGCCTGAGGCAGCCGCTAAGAGTTAGTGCCATGTCTGCCGAGAATTCCTCTCCCCTTGCTCAGTCCGATCCTCAGATTTGGGAAGCCTTGCAGCACGAAGAACGCCGCCAGGTAGACGGACTTGAGTTGATTGCCTCGGAAAACTACACGAGTGCTGCCGTCCAGCAAGCAGCTGGAACGATTCTCACGAACAAGTATGCCGAAGGGTATCCGGGCCGTCGCTATTACGGCGGCTGCGAGTATGTGGATGTGATTGAGTCGCTGGCACGCGATCGCGCAAAACAGTTGTTCGGTGCCGAACATGCCAACGTGCAGCCACATGCCGGTTCCCAGGCCAATATGGCGGCGTATATGTCCGTTCTGGAGCCGGGCGATACCATTCTGGCCATGGATCTCGCGCACGGCGGGCACCTCACCCACGGCATGGCGCTGAATTTCTCCGGAAAGCTCTACAACGTTGTCCACTACGGCGTCCGCGAGTCGGACCATCGCATCGACTTCGATCAGGTAGCCCGGCTGGCCAAGGAGCATAAACCCAAACTGATCGTTGCCGGCGCCAGTGCGTATCCCCGCGAAATCGATCACCCGCAGTTTGCCAGCATTGCTCGCGATGTTGGTGCCCTGTTCATGGTTGACATGGCCCACTACTCCGGGCTCGTCGCTGCAGGACTCCACAATAACCCGGTTGAAGTGGCGGACTTCGTTACGTCCACATCGCACAAGACCCTGCGTGGTCCACGTTCCGGCTTCGTGCTGTGCCGCGAAAAGTTTGCCAAGGATGTCGACAAGACCGTGTTCCCCGGGCTGCAGGGGGGGCCACTGATGCACATCGTTGCTGCCAAGGCGGTCTGCTTTCTGGAAGCGCTGCAGCCATCGTTCAAGGCATATGCCCAGCAGATCATCAACAATGCCAAAACGCTGGCCGAGACGTTGACCTCGGGCGGCATTCGGCTGGCGAGTGGTGGAACTGATAACCACCTGATGCTGTGCGATGTGACCTCGATCGGACTGACCGGAAAGATTGGCGAACTGGCTCTCGATCACGCCGGGATTACCGTCAACAAGAATATGATTCCGTTCGATCAGCGCAAGCCGCTTGATCCCAGCGGAATTCGCATTGGAACTGCGGCGCTGACGACCCGCGGGATGAAAGAAGACGAGATGCGGAAGGTTGGAGCCTGGATTCTGCAGGCCCTGAAAACCTGCGAAGATGCCGAAGCTCTTGAACGCGTTCGTCAAGAAGTGGCCGAGTTCGCTCGCCACTACCCGGTCCCCGGAATTGCGTAAGCGTTCCTCGCTCTGCTGAAAACGATTTGCGAGCCCCCTGCACTACCGGTGTCGGGGGCTCGTTGCGTTCACTCGGACTTCATTTCGTATAGAAACCGCGAGGGGTTTGACTTACGTGGCTTACCCCATTTGCGACGCGATTCCGCCCGCGTGAGCGTGAGGTGATCTTGCGCTCGCGTTACGCCTACATACGCCAGTCGACGCTCCTCGGAAATGTCCTTCTCCGTACCATCGACGGATCGCTTGTGCGGCAGAATCCCTTCTTCCATGCCCACAAGGTACACGCGCGGGAATTCCAGTCCCTTCGCGCTGTGCAGTGTCATCAGCTTTACGGCATCGGCGGCCACCATCGCATCTTTGTCCGGTTCGGAGTCCTGCCGGTCCAGCGCGATCGTCGACAGGTAATCCTCGATGCTCGGTCGCCGAGACTGTTCGAGATACTCGGCAAGTGAATTGACGAATTCCTCCACCATGACTTTGCGCATGGCCTGCTGCTGCTCGTCCTTGTACTGCTTTTCAATTTCGTCGTCGTAGCGAATGTCCCGCGTAAGCTGGTGAAACAATTCCGCCATCTGTTGCGGGGCCGAGGAGAACTCGACCTGCCACTGCTCGATCTGGTGTTGAAACTGCCGCAACGCTGCTGCCGACTTGGCGGTAATGTCCTTCGCTTCTTCCGCGTGGGGAACGGCATCCCAAAAGGGCATTCCCTCGCGCACTGCGCGCGAGATGACCTTCTCCACCGAAGCGACACCAATGCCTCGGGCTGGAGTGTTGATGATCCGCAGCAGGGCCAGTTCGTCGTTTGGGCGGGCAATCACCTTCAGGTAGCCGACAAGATCCTTGACCTCTTTCCGGTCGAAGAACGACTGGCTCCCCATCAGCACATAAGGGAGGTTCTGCCGCCGCAGTTCGGCTTCAAACAGGCGAGGCTGCTCGTTGGTTCGAAACAGAATGGCAAAGTCGCGTAGCGGCACGAACTTCATTTTGTTGTAGAAGGCAATCTCGGCGACCACCTTTTCGGCTTCGAGCTGTTCGTCTTCAAACTTCAGAAATCGCACTTCGGACTTCGAGGGCTTGTTGGCTCGCAGCACCTTCTTGTGTCGGTCGCGGTTATGGGCCACCAGTTTGTTGGCGATGTTGAGGATCTGGTCGGTGCAGCGGTAATTCTCTTCCAGCCGGATTGTTTTTGCTCCGGCGAACTGCTGGCCAAAGTTCAGAATGTGCCGCACTTCGGCACCGCGCCAGCTGTAGATGGATTGATCATCATCTCCCACCACGCACAAATTGTTGTGCTCGCGCACCAGAGCTTCGACGATGCGGAACTGCAGCAGGTTGGTGTCCTGATATTCGTCGATCTGCACGTGGGTAAACCGTTGCTGGTGCTTGGCCAGCACATCGGGAAATTTCTCGAACAGTCGCTCCGTCAGCAGCAGCAGGTCGTCAAAGTCCAGCGAGCCCGAAGCCTTCAGCTGTTGTTGATACTTGCGGTAGGCAGTGCCTGCGAGGAACTCTTTGTCGTCCTCCGCATTGGCCGCTGCTCGATCAGGCCCCAGACCGGCGGATTTCCAGCGGCTGATCAGAGAGAGCAGATCTCCGGGACGCATCTGCTTTTCCGTGACTCGAATCTCTCGCAGTGCTTTGCGGGCAATCGATTCCTGATCTCCGCGGTCGAGAATGACAAACTTTTCCGGGTACTCCAGATGGGTGATGTCCTGCCGCAGAATGTCGACACACAGCGAGTGAAACGTGGAGATCCAGGGCCGCCGCCTCATCCCCGTCCCCAGCAGGGCTTTCGTCCGCTCCAGCATCTCCTTGGCCGCTTTGTTGGTGAAGGTGACCGAGAGAATCCCCGTGGCATCGACGCCGGACCGAATGAGTTCGGCCATGCGGTACGTAATTACCCGCGTTTTTCCGGTACCAGCGCCAGCCAGCACCAGCACGGGACCATTCAAGGTCGTTGCGGCTTCACGTTGGGCGGGATTCAGATGAGACAGGTGCTGCATGGGACGATGGGGCTGCCCATCAAAATGATCACGGTGAGACCCACTCGCATCTCGCAAACACTCCACTGAACGTGACGATGTGCGACCGGGGCATCTCCCGTTTCAATGCGGGGAGGGAAACCCGACACCTTACCGCAGCGACCGCGTTTTGACGACCGTGTTTTTGCCGCATTCTGCGACCGAGCCACGGCGACCACGTCCTCGGCCCGGTAACAAAAAAACGGCTCCCCGGTCAAACCGGGAAGCCGCGCTTGTCACTCTCGGATCACTCAACCGAATTAGAATTCGGTGTCGCTCAAGATCGGCTGACCCTTCTGGTTTCCGTTGGAGGAAATCATTCGAGCGTAGACGGAATCATCGATGCTCTGGCTGATCGACTTACCGCTGCCGTCGGCCATGATCGCGTTAACAACATTGTTGTGAAGTGAACTTGGACGGGGAGCGGTCCCGGCTGTCACTGCATTCAACCGTGCGTTGATTTTGCAGTTGGCCGTCGCGTCCGTGCCCACAACACCCAGCGAGAAATTGGCACCGCTTCCAATCTGGAGAGCTGTCGACGCTGCGGGCGTCGCGCTG
>JAGQPW010000134.1:0-8548 GCA_020426515.1 Planctomycetaceae bacterium
CCAAGTCCACGCAGGACGTGACGACGGTCGATCTGCCAGGAGTGAGTCATGAAAGTGCCCTTAGAGGTTTTCGGTCGGCTGCTTTTTCAGCACGAAGCGCCAGCGAGTGGACAGGTCAAGGACTCCCAGTTTCACTCGCAGGGGCTTCGTACTCAAATTCTCGGTTATTGCGGTCTTGTGTCTCTTCAGCATAATCGATCGCGGAATCCCAATCGTCTTGGTGACAACAACATGAACGTGATTCAATCTCGCGTTGACCTTGTGCTGCGTCCAGTCACGTAGTCTGCAATGCGACGGGATTGTTGTCTGGACAACTTCCCGGAATTTCTTTTGACGGCAGGAACCCGGGTTCCTGCATTTATGCTCTGGTGGCCAATTCGATGAGTTCATTCGGTGGCTGGACTCCGGGCTTTCCCCACTGAAGCCATGCGAGTTGATCTCCAGAATGCCATGTGCCATGAAACATCCCGTTGCGGACGAATGCGATCGGATCATCGGGATTGAAGAATCGTTCGACCATGGTTCTCTTTTCTTATCATCGCGAATCGCCTGTGGAGTGGATTACGTGGAACCGAATTCAAACTCCAGTTTGAATGAAATTCACTCGCTGACGCTTCGTGCTGGTTTGGTGGTCAGCGTTTGCGAATCAACTCCGAAATGGCGACGGCGCGAACAATGTCTTTCAATCGGTAATTTTTTTGTTTCGCCTCATGCACGATCATCGCGATGTCTTCACGATCATCTACCGTGAGGACGCGTCGCAATCCGTATGTGCACAGATGCTCGACAAAAGCCTGCAGAAACCGGTCGCGATCTTGCAGCAGCAAATGCTTGAATTCTTCTGCGTCAGCAAACTGGCGACCATCGGGCATCGTCCCACTGGGGTCGACTGGTGGATCCTCACCGGTTCCCTTCTCGACGCGCTCATGTGTTCGCCATTGGCCAATGGCATCGTACTGGTCGAAGGCGAGACCGAGAGGATCGATATTGCGATGGCAGGCAGCGCAGCTCGTGTTCCTCGCGTGAGCTTCAATTTTCTGTCGGATCGTTGCCTTGGGGCTATCGGGCGGATTGGGCTCAATCGGGTCGACGTTTGCCGGAGGTGGTGGCGGTGTCTTACCGAACACAGCCTCGCTGACCCAGACGCCTCGGTGGACCGGACGATGCCGAGTTCCATCGGAGGTGAGCCCCAGAATTGCTCCCATCGTCAACAGTCCGCCACGATGACTGTCTGGATCCAGTGCGATTCGCTGAAAGCCCGAGGTCTTGGGTTCGGGGAGTCCATAGAAATCGCACAACCTTGGATTGGCCATGGTCCAGTCTGAGGCGAGAAACGCATCGATGGGAAGGTCGTTCGCGAACACTTCACGAAAGTACTTCACGACCTCTTCACGCATGCTCGCTTCGAGCCAGACGTCATAGTCCGGGTACAACTTGCCGTCCGGAGGAAACATCCCCAGTCGATGCAGCTGCAGCCACTGCCGCGGAAAGTCGTTGAGAAACCGCTCCACTTTGGGGTCAGAAAGCATGCGGTCCACCTGAACGACAAGGGCATCACCGGTCAACTCTTTGTCTGCGGCTGCGTCAAACAGCGTCTGGTCGGGCATGGAGCTCCAGAGGAAGTACGAAAGACGTGAAGCCAGTTCCCAGTCGGTGAGTTGCTGGCGAGGTTGTGGCTCACCCTCCACGATGTACGTGAAGTTGCGAGATGTGAGCACGCCTAGAAGAGCGACCCGATAGGCTGATGCGACATCTTCACCGGCGGCACGTTCGGCTTCATAGGCCTCCAGGTAGTACCGCAACTCATCAACGCTGACTGGCCGCCGCCAGGCCCGCTCTGCGAAACTCTGCAGATGCAGCGCGACCACTTCAGCCGTAGCATCAGCGGGTGGCAGCAGCCCCTCACGTGTGGCCCGCTCGGTTTCACTTTCAATCGGTCCTTCCCACTCGATCCAGTCCAGGAGCACGAACGAGAAGATTCCGTTGCCCTGTTCATCGAACAGTTTCGGACCGGTTGGATTCAACAGTCGTGTTTCGCTGGTGTGCGTGAAGACATAGCTGGACCCGCCAAGGATGTTGCGATGATGGCCTCCCTTCTCACGTGAAATGATGTCGGTGGCCACGACATTGAAATCCAGACTTGCTGGCATTTCCAGGAATACCTCGAACTCTACGATCTCAGGCTCATCTTCGGGAGCAAGGATGTCCAGCTCGATCAGGCCTTCGTTGGTCCCTTCCCCAGTGTCCTTTCCGATCCGCAGGTGGGCCGTTTGTCCACCTGGCGGGCGAATGCCGCTGACCTGCATCCTCGCCCGGTAGAGTCCGCTCTGTTCCGATCCGATTCGACCAAACCAATGGGGCCGTAAGGCCTGCAATCCCCGGCCCGGAAAGATCAGCGCACGCAGCGGACGTTTGATGCCGAAGCGGTCCAGGTATTCCTGCTGTTGCTTGCCGCCACCGTAACGAATGTCGGCGGCTGTCTGGCGGATCGTTCGTGTCTCGACCGGGGTTTCAGGGAACGCGCGGGCCAGTACGAGCTCGGCCGCGCGGTAGTACCGCTCGACATGCGATGGCGAAAGTGAGAGTTGTGAGCCAATGCGTTCGAATCCAAGCC
Organism: Planctomycetaceae bacterium; assembly: GCA_020426515.1. Lineage (GTDB taxonomy): Bacteria > Planctomycetota > Planctomycetia > Planctomycetales > Planctomycetaceae > JACKHO01. The sequence continues at coordinate 2,615 of JAGQPW010000134.1, forward strand.
ACAGAGGATCGGCATTCAGCTCGCCAGGCTTGGTCGGATCGTAGCGCACCCCCAACAGATCGTAGACGGTGTTCTGATACTCGCGGCGGCTCAGGCGATAATGGGCCACTGGAGGACGCGCTGACATGCGTGCCGCGCGTCCTTCACGAATTCGTGAGTCCAGCTGCTCGACGACGGATGCAATTTCGTCTTCGGTCGGCTGCACTTCCTCTTCCGGAGGCATTTCGCCAGCGTTGATGCGTTCCACAATTTCCGCCCAGAGATGGCCATCAGCTCCCCCTTTGAAATCGCGTGACAGCTGATCGATTCGCAAGTCTCGTTCGACTTTGTCCGGTCCATGGCAGCGAAGGCAATGCTTCTCCAGGAACGCTTCAAACGGCTCGGCGGCGGATAGAGACGTTGATATGGATAGGGACACGAAAACGGTAAGGCACGATCGCAGCATGAAGGGCACCAGCGAAGTGAATCGAAGGAGTAAAAAGTGTTTAGTTCCCGGATGGCCTTTGGGGAGCGATGCCCATTCTAGGCAGCCGATGGTACGGGTCGCTACCAGCGTCGGCCTGAGCGTCCAAAGTGCGTGTCGCGGTGAAAGGCTGTCGGCGACGATCGAGTTCATTGTGCGCCGGCCCCTTTGAGTGTGGACAGGTACTCTACCAGATCGCGAATTTCCCGGCGTGACAGTGTTTTGGTCATTTCGGGCATCGCGGATTGTGTTGCTGATCGGGCGTCAATTTCGCCATGCGGAATGCGAATGGTTTCGTTGGTTGGTGTGACAAGCGTGATCGCAGTTTCGTCTTCTTCCTTGATCACTCCGGCAATGACTTTCCCGTTCGCCAGTTCAAACGCCACTGTTCCAAATCCTTTCGCGATCTTCGCGTTGGGCGAAACAAGGGATTCCAGCAGATACTCGCGGTCTGTATTTCGTTCCGGACTGAAGAGTGCGGAAAGATCCGGGCCGGCTGTGCCGCCACTTCCACCGATTTTGTGGCAGCGAATGCACTGCGCGACTGCGTGACTGACAAAGAGATCACGTCCCCGCTTTGCATTCCCGCCTTCCAGCGCGACACGGTAGCTGGCGAGCGGGTCGGAAGTTTCGTGTCTCGCTTCAAATTCAGCCAGCGCCTGTCGACGCGTTTCGGTGGGCAAGGCGGTGAGCGCTTCAATGACGTCCAGCTGTAGCGAGGCTGGCACGCTGCCTGTGCGAAGTCGGTCGGCCCAGGCATCAAGGAGTTGTGTAGCATCTGAAGATGACAACTGTGACAACTTGGCCAATGCACGCTGCTTCTCAGATGTTGCTGACGCTTCGTTGTCCAACAGGAGTGTGAACATCGACACGACGCGTTTTTCGTCTAGGCCAGCCAGTAGATCACGCGATTCAGCCCGCAGTTCTGCATCGTCCGATGTGAGCAGCGTCTCAATGACTTGTGGCAGCTCCCCGTACTTCCGATTGCCGAGCAGTCGCAGTGCGGCGATGCGGATTTCGCTGGAACGACTCGGGTCGACAACCCAGTCTGCGAACGCCTGATCATCCGTCTCGATTTGGAGCGATGTCAGGAGCTCGGTGACATCCACTTGAAGCTCTGCCGAGGAAACCGCCAGTAGTCTGGCGGCTGCCTGTTGCACCACCTGACGAACAGCAGTGCCGTCTCTCTTCTCAATGGGTCGCCAGAACCCCGTTACGCGGTCTCGTGTTGATCCCCCGTCCCATGCCGAAAGAGTCGCGACCGCCTCGCGTCGAACGACAAGTGGCAGGCTGTCGCTGATGGCAATCTCAACCACTGCCTCAGCATTGGCACGCTCGCCAAGTTGCAGATTCGCGTTCACGATTCGACGCAATAGCGGGACCACGTTCGCTCCCGTTGCGTTCGCATAACGCGTCGCAAGGTGGGCCAGATTTTTGCGTCCCTCTTCCAGCGGGAGATCGTTGATTGCCCGAGCCGCCTCAGTAACGATCTTCAGGTCCGCATCATCGAGGAATTGAACGATGAGCGGATCAGCCCAGCGACGCTGCACCAGCAGCACAGCCATGCGGACGGCGGCGGAAGGATCGCTGGCGTATCGCTGAACGGCATCACGGTTCCCGATTCGTTCGAGCGCGACGATGCCCGCGTGCATGAGTTGCCGGTCCCGGCCGTCGTTCTCGCGAAGCATGGTTATAAGCGGGTCCACGGCGTTGTTGTCTTCCATTGTCCCCAGGGCGATTGCGGCGAAGAATCGAACCCGTAGTGACTGGTCGGTCAGCAGGGGCATGAGTGCGGCTGCGGCTGCTTTGTCGCGAGCCTCTCCGAGTACGCGTGCGGATTGAGCGCGGACTTCGCTGTCCGAATCCTGCAGCAAGGCGTGAACTGGTGAGAGGACGTCTTGGTCGCTTCGCCCGAGCTGGCCCAGTCCCCAGATGGCATGCAATCGAGCCAACTGATTCTCATCGGCATTGGCGACTTTCGTGAAGGCCGATGCCGATTCCGGTCCACGTTCTGCGAGTGCAAATTGCGCACGCAGACGTACTCGCATATCATCGTGGTGCAGCAGATTGATCAGTTCCTCCGAGGGACGCTGTTTGAATCCCTGCCGAAACAGTGCTTGCGTTTCCGTGACCACAGGTTGTTCAGTGAGCGACTTGTCGAACAGGGTGTAGATTCGGCCTCCGGATGTCTTTCGATCGAACGGATTGGTCGGGTAGTCGGTGAGGTACATTTTGCCGTCGTAACCGAAATCGACATCGCTGGCTTTGACCGGTTTGCAGAAGTCGTGATGGTCGACAATGGTGAACCCGGCTCCCTCAGGCTGCACTGCAAACGACTCAACTCCACCATTTCCGGTGAAGTTGCAGTAGAAGAAGTGGTTGCGGTAGCGAGGTGGCAAACTTGTGCCGGAGGAGAAGACAAACCCGGAAGGCCCGGCGCCAATCTTGCCGACAGCGGGAACGATGTGAGCCGGTTGCAGTTCGTGTTCCAGATGCCAGATTCCCTCGGCGTGCCAGGGACCGGTCAGATATGGCTCCGGAATGTGCTGATAGGCCATGTTCCAGCCGCTGTCGCCGCCGGGCACAACATAGACAAGTCGGGAGTGGTCGCCTTTGTCGCAGTTGTTGTCATCGGCAAACAGATTGCCGTACTGGTCTACGGCCAGCTCCTGCGGATTCCGAAGACCGCGATGGACGAGTTCCAATTCGGTTCCATCTGGATTGCCGCGAAAGACTGCTCCGTTACGAGGGTTGGAGATGGTCGCTCCCTCTTTGGTCTCGACGTGTGCTCCCCGATCGCCCACCGAAAAGTACAACCGGCCATCCACGCCCCACACCAGTCCGTGCAGATCGTGCCCGTAGAAGGCCGCATTAACTCCAAAGCCTGTCAGCAGAGGTGTTTTTCGTGCGGTGGATTCTTCGCAGTCGGAGTTTTCCAACAGCCAGAGATTGGGAATGCACGTGTACCAGACGTTGCCATCTCGCGCGATCAGCCCGGAACCGAGACCATCCAGTGGTCCGTCGAATCCATCGGCGAAGACGGTGGAGACATCGGCCTTGCCGTCCCCATCGCGGTCCTCCAGCTTCCTCACAATGTCGCTGGCCTGAGTGAACCATGCCGCTCCGCCTGCAAACTTGTGTGCCCACTTTTCCTGCACTGCCAGTCGATCCGCCAGCGTCCTGATCTGCAAGTCATCGTCAAGCAGAAAACTGTGACTTCGATTCTCCGGCGTCCCCTCAAGAAATCGATGATCTTCCGCGACGTACACGCGCCCCTGATCGTCGAGACAGAACGCCACGGGATTCTGCAGTTGAGGCTCTGCGGCAAACAATTCCACGGTCATTCCGGCGGGGATACGAAAGGCCGCCATCTCCGCTGTCGCCGCTTGTGTTCCGTCCTGAGTGGGGTCCACTGCGTGAGCATTAGCGGCCACCAGGACGGCGATTGCTGATATGCAGCCGACGAACAGTTGCGCCAGACCGGACTTCAACCGGAGTAAGTGACTCAGATGACGATGACACTGCTTTGGTAAGTCATTTAACTGGCGAGGAGACCGTGTGCTCGGGATCATAACTGCTCTTTGCATCAGAAATGGATTGACGGCTCTGCAAGAACTTCCGCGAGTGTGATTTAACTTTGCCCATGAGGCAACGCATGTCCCCGACGCTGCGGCGGAGATGACTATTGATCTGGCCTGCCGCGCGTGCGAGAATCGAGGAGACCGGCGCGTTTGCTCGCCCCGGTTCCTGCCCCCCTTGCCCTGCCTCTCTGTCGGAAGTTGCTCGTTGTGAATATCCACTCTCAATGGTGGCCGACGCTCGTGTGCGTGCTCTGTCTGTCTCAGCCCGGAGATGCGGCAGATGCGCCAGCTCCGCTCTTTGAACGGGACATCCGTCCCATCTTTCGAGAGTTCTGCTTTGACTGTCACGGAGCCACCACGGAGCTGGAAGCGAATCTTGACCTGCGTCTGGTCCGGTTCATCCAGCGGGGTGGCGATTCTGGACCGGGACTGATTCCCGGTGATGTTGAAGGCAGTCTGTTGCTGGAGCGAGTGAAGTCCGGCGAGATGCCGCCCGGGGAAGCCCGTGTTCCCGCTGAGAAAATCGCTGTGCTGGAACGCTGGATCAAATCCGGCGCACCGACCAGTCGACCCGAACCGGAAGAAATTGGCCCGGGCATTCCACTGAGTGTTGAGGAGCGAAGTTATTGGGCCTATCAGCCTCTCAAGAGACCAGCAATTCCAGAAACCCGCGACGATCGTGTACGCACTCCGATCGACGCGCTGTTGCGGTCAGCGATGCCTGAGGGGGTGTCGTTCTCTCCCGATGCGGATCGACGGACCTTAATCAAACGCGTGTACTTCGACCTCACCGGCTTGCCACCCAGTCCCGCAGAGTTGCAGCAGTGGCTCGCGGCTTCTGATGCCAACTGGTACGAGGCCATGGTTGATGCGGTTCTGGAATCCCCTCACTACGGCGAACGTTGGGCCCGGCACTGGCTGGATGTCGCCGGTTACGCGGATTCGGAAGGCTTTACCACGGCAGATGCCGCTCGCATGTGGGCCTGGAAGTACCGCGACTACGTCATTCGCGCTCTCAACACGGACAAGCCGTTTGATCAGTTTGTCACCGAACAGCTGGCCGGTGATGAGTTGGCCGGTCCTCAGCAGGGAGACTGGACGCCGGAGCAGATCGAATTGCTGACGGCCACAGGGTTCTTGCGGCTCGCCGCTGACGGCACCGGATCGGGCGACAATAGCCCGGAAGCACGGAATAAGGTCATCGCCGATACGATGAAGATCGTGGGCAATTCTCTGATGGCCATGAGCCTGAATTGTGCCCAGTGTCACGACCATCGCTACGACCCGATTTCGCACGCAGACTACTTCGCCATTCGCAGCGTGTTTGAGCCCGCGCTGGACTGGCAGCAGTGGCGCACGCCTGCTCAACGTCTTGTGTCACTTTATACGCAGGCCGATCGTGAAGCGGCAGCCAAGGTCGAGGCCGAAGTCCAGAAGATTGCGGCCGAGCGGGCCGCAAAACAGCAGGAGTACATGCAACAGGCACTGGCCAAGGAACTGGAAAAGTACGAAGAGCCACTTCGTGAGCAATTGCGATTGGCCTACATGACCGATGCGAAGGAACGCACGGATGAACAGAAGGAGTTGCTGGCCAAGAATCCGAGTGTGAACATTACGCCCGGCGTCCTGTATCAGTATCTGCCCGATTCGAAAGAGGAGCTGAAGAAGTACGATGATCGAATCGCTGAGGTTCGTAAGACGAAGCCCCCGGAAGAATTCCTGAGAGTATTGACGGAACCCGCCAATCATTCGGTTACGACGAAGCTCTTCCATCGCGGAGATCACAATCAGCCCAAGCAGGAGATCGAACCGGGGCCGGTCGCGGTGGTCGTGCCTGAAGGTGCGTTGCAGCCGTTTGCTCGTGACAACCCCGAACTCCCCACGACGGGG
>JAGQPW010000134.1:8647-13689 GCA_020426515.1 Planctomycetaceae bacterium
GAACGTTGAGTGTCGAGGTCGGTGGCAGTCCGGTCGCCATTAAAGAGGATGCGGCGGGACAGGTTATTGTTGATGGGACCCAGTCGCGACGCAGCCTGTACATCCAGGTTCGCCGCTCGCAGCCTGTGGCCATGCTTCAGATGTTCGATGCTCCTGTGATGGACATCAACTGCGAGTCTCGCCCCGCGTCCACGGTGGCAACTCAATCGCTGATGTTGCTCAATGGTGAATTTGTACTTGCTCAGGCCGAACAACTGGCAGATCGGGCCATCCGCGAGGCGACGCCGCTCGACGCGAAGTTGATTGCGGGGCTCCCGCCGATTCCCGCGTCGACATCCTCGTGGTCGTATGGATACGGGCAGTTTGATGAGGGGAGTCAGCGGACAGTGTTTCATCCGCTGAGTCACTGGTCCGAGAATCGCTGGCAAGGCGGCAGCAGTCTGCCGGATGCCTCGATCGGGTGGGCCATGGTCAATTCGAGCGGCGGCCATCCTGGCAATGCCGCACATGCCTCCATTCGACGCTGGACCGCCTCCACATCCGGCGAATTGAGTATTTCGGGGAAAATCAGTCATGGCAGCCCGAATGGCGATGGCGTCCGTGGTCGCATCGTCTCCTCTCATCAGGGACTGCTTGGAGAGTGGCAAGTTCAGAATCAGTCCGTGGCGACGACGACGTCACCAGTTTCGGTGCAGGCTGGGGAAACGATCGATCTGATCGTTGATTGTGTGGCGAACGAAAATTCCGACTCCTACGGATGGACCGCAGAACTGTCGCTGAAAACGGCCGACGGACAACTGCGAACGTTTGATTCTCAAAAGCAGTTCCACGGGCCGCTCCCCGATGCCCGCGAACTCCCGGCGCAGGTGTCTCAGGCCTGGAAACTGGCCCTCTGTCGCGAGCCGGAAGGAGCGGAACTGGAACTGGCGGTCTCGTTCGTGGCTCAACAGCTGGCGGAGTTCGAGGTTACTCCGCAAGGCATCCCTGAAGGGAGCACTGCTGTGCGGCAGGCACTGGTTAATGTGTGTCAGATGCTGCTGACATCGAACGAATTCCTGTATGTCGACTGACCTCCAATCCAAACTTAGAACAACAGCCAACGGCTGGTGCGATATGATTTCTCGACGTGATTTTTTGAATCAGCAGGCCATGGGCGTGGGGGGGGTGGCTCTGGCCTGGCTCTTGCAGCAAGAGCAGGCGCAGGCCAAACCCGCGGCCGTCAAGGCGACGCCTCACAACGATCTGAACGCCCGGCAGCCGCACTTTGCACCACGTGCCACGGCGATGATTTCACTGTTTCAGCATGGGGGACCGTCCCACGTCGACCTCACAGATCCCAAGCCCGAACTCACCCGGCTGAGTGGCACCGACTACTCCGGCGACATTCACTTCAGCTTCGTCAACGAGGCGAGCAAGAAATTGCTGGGCAGCCCGTTCGCATTCCAGAAGCACGGCGAATGTGGAACCGAGCTTTCGGAACTGCTGCCGCACACGGCGCGCATCGTCGACGACATGTGCCTCATCCGCAGCATGCACACAGGTGCCAACGGCCATGAAGTTTCAATTCGCTACTTTCACGGGGGAATTCCCGGCGTGCTTGGACGCCCGACTCTGGGTTCGTGGCTGGTGTACGGACTCGGCTCCGAGTCACAGAATCTGCCGGCGTACATGGTGCTGTCTGATCCGGGTGGACTCCCGGTGGACGGGGCGACGAACTGGTCAAATGGTTATATGCCCGCCATGTTTCAGGGGACTGTCTTGAGGCCACGTGAGCCACGCATTCTCAACCTTCAACCGCCCGCTCACCTCGCAGGAGATATTCAGCGACAGAATCTCGACCTGTTGCAGACGTTGAATGCGAGGTTTTCAGAAACGCATCCGGGAGAGTCGGAACTGGAAGCACGGATCGCCAGTTATGAACTCGCGGCACGGATGCAGACATCAGCCACCGAAGCACTCGACCTGTCTCAGGAGACCGAGGCGACGCAGAAACTGTACGGACTCGACCAGAAGGAAACTCGCGAATACGGGACGCGCTGCCTGATTGCCCGGCGGCTGGTGGAACGTGGTGTCCGGTTTGTGCAGCTGTTCCACAATAGCCAGCCGTGGGACAACCACAGCAGCTTGAAGTCCGGTCTGACGAGCATCTGCAAGAAGACCGATCAACCGGCAGCGGCCCTCGTTGCGGATCTGAAACAGCGCGGCTTGCTCGACACCACACTTGTGCACTGGGGTGGCGAGATTGGTCGGCTCCCCGTCACGCAGGATCACGGGTCGCCCGAGAAAGCGGGCCGCGATCACAACGGACAGGGCTTCAGTATCTGGCTGGCCGGAGGGGGAGTTCGTGGTGGCATGACATTCGGTGCCACCGACGAGTTCGGGCATCGGGCCGTCGAAAATGTCGTCACACCGAACGATTTTCAGGCCACCGTCATGCGACTCTTCGGCCTCGACTACGAACAGCTGACCTATCCGCACAACAGTCGGCTCGACACCATCACGCACGCCCGCCCGGCGCACGTCGTCGAAGACATCCTGATTTAGGTTGCGTCCTCAATTTGGCTGACAGCTTGTGCGATCAATGTCACGAGCCCGGCAACAGAAGCGGCCGGGCTCGTGACGTTTCTGAAAATGTGATGTGACTCGAACTACTCTTTGCTGAGCGCCTCGACCACCAACTGTCCCATGGCGGTAGTGCCGAGGGGCGTTTCGCCGCTGCGGGCGATGTCTCCGGTGCGGTGGCCGGCGGCGAGGACCTTGTCGACGGCGGTTTCGATCGCCTTCGCTTCGGCTTCCAGCTTGAGTGAGTAACGCAGCATCATTGCGGCGGCGAGAATCGTCGCCAGTGGATTGGCGATGCCCTTGCCGGCAATGTCCGGGGCGGAACCGTGGATCGGTTCGAACAGGCCAGGACCGTCGCTGCCGATGGAGGCGGAGGGAAGCATGCCCATGGAACCCGGGAGCATGGAGCCTTCGTCGGTCAGGATGTCGCCGAACAGGTTTTCCGTGACAACGACATCAAATGCGGTTGGGCGCGAGATGAGGTGCATCGCCATGGCATCGACGAGGACGACATCGTACGCGATGTCCGGAAACTCTTCCTTCATCACACGGGCCGAAACGCGACGCCACAGCCGGGAAGCTTCCAAAACGTTGGCCTTGTCGACCATGGTCAGCTTCTTGCGGCGGCCACGGGCGGCTTCGGCGGCAATACGCACCACGCGTTCGATTTCGTAGGTGCTGTAGGTCATCGTGCTCCAGGCGATTTCCTGATCTCCCTCCTGTTTCAGTCCCGATTCGCCGAAGTAGATGCCGCCGGTCAGTTCACGGACGAACATGATGTCGGTTCCGGCAACGATTTCGCGTCGCAGCGGAGAGGAGTCGACGAGAAAGTCGAATGTCTGAATCGGACGCAGGTTGGCGAACAGGCCGAGTTCCTTGCGGATGCGGAGCAGGCCCGCTTCGGGACGAGTCTTGGCGTTGGGATCATCCCACTTGGGGCCACCCACGGCGCCCAGCAGCACGGCATCGGCGCTGCGGCAGGCTTCGAGAGTTTGCGGGGGGAGAGGATCGCCAAAGTCGTCGATGGCGTTGCCGCCGATGGGCTGAGTATCGAATTCAAACGCATGGCCGAACAGGGAGCCCACGCGTTCCAGCACTTTGCGGGCTTCGGCGGTCACTTCAGGACCAATCCCGTCTCCGGGGAGCAGCACGATCTTCACGGTCAATTCTCTCTGTCAGCAGCAAACGAGTACGAACGGCTGCGAAGTGCCGTTCTGGTCAAGCAGAGAACTGTAATGCGAGCGGGAAGGGCATTCAAAGCCACGCCCCCCCGGTTTTCGGCTTTTGGAATGCTGTTAGGTTCGTCGTGCGGACTGGCGCGGCTACACTTGGCGAGTTGTTTCTCCGTTTTGTTCCCTCAAGTCCGATCGATTCCATGGCTGCGAACGTTGACTGGTACTACCACCGCAAAGGGTGCAACACCTGCACCAGGATGCAGGCTTTGCTGGAAGAGCGGGGCATCGTGCCGAAAGAGACCGAGAGTGCCAACAAGGTGCGGTACGATGTGGATCAGGCTCTGGAACTGGTCCGCGGGATGAACCGGCTGGTGGCCGCGAAGGGAAAGTCGGTCGTGGACCTCAATCTGAAGTCAGGAGACGTCGATCAGGAAACGCTGACAAAGCATCTGATTGGTCCCAGCGGAAAGCTGCGGGCTCCGGCCATCCGCAAGGGAAAAACACTATTGATCGGCTTTCATGAGACGGCGTTCGACGAGTTCCTGAGTTAGCCTGGAGCAGCTACTTTTTCTTTGTGACCGCGCGCCAACCTGTCGGGCCGGGGAATGGTTGTGTGGCGAGGGCATTTGACTCGCGAACGGAGTCGACCGCGAAGAACAGTTCGTCGTCATGCTCTCTGGCCAATGCCAGAAGCGTCCGGACGTCCTTACGACGGCTCACGGCATAAAGCAGCGTGACGGGGCTTGGTCCTTCGCGGCCTTGAAAGGTGATGACTCGCATGGCTGTGTCGCGCAGTGCAGCGGCCATTTCGGAGGTGGGAATGGCGGTGACAATGCGGAGGATGACCAGTCCCATGGCCAGTCGACGTTCCAGGAGAATTCCAACGGCGTTTCCAGCGGCGAATCCACTGGCATAACACAGGAGCACGATTGGTTCTGTTGCGACGTACTGAAAGACCTTCGCCACTGCGGTGACCCAGACAAGCACTTCAAAGAAGCCGAGAATCACAGACAGCTTCGTGCGACCTTCGACGACGGCGATGGTGCGGATTGTGCCCAGAGAAACATCGACGATTCGCAACAGGAAAATGGCGAGTCCAAGTCCCCAGACGGGAAGTTGATCAAGCCATAGCATGGGCGTTCCTTCCTGCTCAATAGTTGTTCGTCGTGTGGAGTGCGAGTGCCAGCGAATGAGTCGACGTCGGGCACGGCTGATGTGCCGATGTGTTTCGCTTACATGCTAACGACATCTCTCTGCGGCTGACGTTCAGTCGAACAGATCGGCTGCGGAGTTGTCGGGGGGGAC
>JAGQPW010000135.1 GCA_020426515.1 Planctomycetaceae bacterium
GACCGGACCACTGGATCTTTGCCGAAACGGATCTCAAACAGGGAACCCGCTTTGGTGGTGAGGAAACAATCGTTGGTTACGAATGCGATGGCTGCGAAATCGAATGGCGCGATGGCCTCCCGTTTCCCACCTGCAACGATGGGACCCCCAAGTCATTCACGATTCTCGGCACCTGTCCGGCACGCTGGCACCCCGGTGACTGCTTCTGGTACGACCGCTTTCCAGAAGACCGAATCGGCAATTCCGTGATGGGAACCTACACAAAGGGCGGAACGGTCTTCACCTGCGGCTCTACCGACTGGGCTCATGGGCTGCGTGGCAAGACCCCCGTCGTCGAGCAGATCACCCGCAACATCTTGAACAAGCTCTCCGCAGCCTCGAACTGACGGAATCGGAAATACGTCGCTGGTCGGTCGCGGACCACACTCCAACCGGCAAGGCAACCAGACAGCGGCTGTTCAGATTTCAACTTGCCTTCAGCAACGGGTTCGCCCCAATACTTCGTTGAACATGTTTCACCGAATGCTCATTCGTGAACCTGGTGTCCCGAAGGTGCATGCATCACGCCGTAACTGGAGGTAACGGGGTCCCTGAACAGGAACAAGTGTGGAGGATTATACGTGAACACGACCAAGGCGAGAGCCGTGACAATGATCACAGCGGCCCACCAACGGCTTGCGGAAGTTGTCGATTTCAGTATCCAGTAGCTGATGATTTGACCGATGGCCACCGCGAGAAAAAACACAAGGATATCCACGAGCAACACGTGATACCCCAGCAGGGCCGTATAGCTATAGAACAGCACAACAATGGCAACGGGCATCGAGAGCAGGCCAAGAGCTTTTGCCTTCCAGTACGAATTTGTCTGCCTTCGAATTGCGCGAAATTCAATTAGCGCGAACAACACACCGGGCCAAAGGCAGAGTTTGAAGTGTTCCCAGGTACTTTCATTGACTGGTGAAAACAATCCGATCAGGCGGCTGTGGCCAGACCACTCGAAACAGAAGTGGAGTGGAATACCAAGCATCGCAATAAAGACAAATCCCGTGACCTCCCATCCGAGCAATCGAGAATGTGACATCATGGCTCCACAAGTTTCGCTGATCCGATCGGCTCAACCGCTCAGTTTTGACTTCCAGAGTACGATCTGACGTTCCCTCAGCAAACTCAATTCTATCCGAAGTGCCTCAGCACGACGCCACAGGAGGCCACGTAGCAACCGGCGTCGGTCGGGTTCCAAGTGAGTCCCGGTCGCCGTCTCATACGGGCAGAGGAGCGTTTACGTCCTACTGCTGGATGGTGAACGGGACGGGTCATCCTTCGAGGGTATGTCGGCAATGAAAGCTGGCAGAATGCGCTGAAGTTTAGTGGGCCTTGTTCGCAACTTTGGCAGGTGCTTGGCTCCCGCGAGCGGCCTCGGCCAGAGCAGAAGTCTATGACAGAACAATCCGCAGCCTCGGTTCCTTCGACCACATCGGTCAATCTCGTGTATCGCGATCTGAGTACCCGGCGAAGGCTGGTACGGACCTGGAAGTGCCACGCGAGACGATCTGAGACTGGCAGGTGGAACGGGTGGCGGCGACGCTGATCCTTCCCGCCAACGGCGAAGAAATCGGGTATCCGCTCGTCAGCAATTCGGAAGGGCATCACCGTTCGCTCGCCGCGGACGATTCGAACCCCGGCAGCAGCGAGGATTTCATTGCGGTGATTCAAACGGCCGATGGCCAGTCCTGGCTTCCGCTGGCGGACTTCGCCGACAGTTACAATTGGGCCAACAATCCCGCCCAGGTGCCGACATTTGCCCCGTAAGAATTGATCACGCCTGGCAATCAGCGTCCTTTGCCGCCCTCTTCCAGCCGCATCAGTGAGAGGGACTTTTCCGCGGCGTTCAGTTCGAACTTAAAGTTCCCCAGAAAGCTCATCCCGAGCAGCGGCTCAGCGCCGATCGCGGACGAATCGAGCACCACACACTCGACGTTTTCGACCGTGAATTTTCCGACCTTCAGACTCGGGATGGTCTTCGGGTATCCATTGATCTCGTCGCCATTCGCGATTTTCAGAATGATTGTTTCGTCGTCGTCCTCATTCACCTTGATGCCCATTTGCGTCGCCATCGCCAGGGGAAGCGTGACGAGGCTGGCGCCGGAATCGAGGATCATCTTCTGCTGAATCTTTCCGTTCACGATCACATCCACATGAAACGTTCCGCCACCGGAGTCGGCCAGCTGAATCGTTTCCGATTCCAGACTCTTCTCCATGTCTTCCAGTTTCTTGAGATTGGCGGCAAACGTGGTGCTGGGGCCAAGCTTGTAGTCACGTTTGGCCGCAGTCGCATAAGCCGACACAGCCGAGACGACTTGCGGATCAGCGTTCAAGGTTTCGTAGGCCTGCTGCGTGTCGTTCACCAGCTGCCGAGAATCGAGAATCAGTTGCACGATGCCTTCGCGGGCTTTCGACAGGCCGGACTTGGTCTCTGAGAGTTGTTCGTCCATCTGAACCTGTTGCTGCTGCATCAGATCCAGTTGACCGGTCACAGCATTGATCGCCCCAACGAGCTGATTGTACGCGAGCACATTATTGGGATTGGCATTGGCCAATTGGGCATTGAGTTGCACCTGCTGCTGTCGCAACTGCCCAAACTGCTGCTCGAACTGAGCATATTGGCGCTCCATCGTCGACAGGCGGCGGCTATTTTGCAGTATTTCCCGCTTCAGCAGGCCGAACTGAGTGATGTTTTTCGACAGTTCCTGTTCCCCTCCGGCCACGAGGTAAGTCCCCGAGACAGAAAGCCCCAGTGCATCGACCGCCGCTTTGGCATCGGACAGGGTTTGCCCATTTGCGGGAATGGCCAGGAGCATCAGGATCAGCAGCGTACTGGACAACGACTTCATCGCATTGGCCCCTGAATATGAGGAGTGACGCTCATCGATAACACAAAAGCCTACCACACCGGCAGTCCCAAAAGAAATCCGATCGCAGGGAAGCTAACGAAAGTCGCAACCACGGAATGCGTCTTTCAGCACGGAATTCCGGGTGGGACGTTGTCGCTGGGATGTGGGACCAATAGAATCGGGAACTCGCCTTTTCCGTGAATTGCTGTTGAACTGCGTCTGGCCGACTATGCAAGACCTTCCCATCGTTTCCGAACTCCCTGTCCTGTCAGGAGGTTGCAGCTCCGAAGCTGAAACCGCCCCGGCCCCCCAGGAACGCCGTCGCCTGCCGAAGTGGCTCAAGCGTCCGATGCCGACTGCGGAAATGGTCTTTACCAGTTCCATCATTGAAGACCTGAAGCTGGACACCGTCTGCGAGAGTGCCAAGTGCCCGAACCGCACGGAATGCTGGTCACAGCGAACCGCCACGTTCATGATTCTGGGGAACGTCTGCACCCGTCCTTGCGGTTTCTGTTCGGTCCCCAAAGGGAAGACCGGCACAGTTGAAGAGGATGAACCGGAACGCGTTGCCGAAGCAGCAGCCCGACTCGGACTGAAGCACGTGGTCATCACCTGCGTGACCCGCGACGACCTGCCCGATGGCGGGGCCGAACACTTCGTTCGCTGCATCGAACTCGTGCGAGCCCGAACTGGAGCGGAAGTGGAAGTGCTCACTTCGGACTTCCGAGGCATGCGTGAGGCCATCAGCCGCGTGGTTCAGGCTCGGCCCGATGTGTTCAATCACAATGTGGAAACCGTGCCGCGGCTGTACCAGACGGTGCGTCGCAATTCGATCTACCAGCGATCGCTGGACCTGCTGGCCCAGGTCAAGGAAGAAGCCCCGGACATGCCCACCAAAAGCGGGTTCATGCTCGGGCTGGGGGAAACAATCGACGAGGTCTTTCAAGTGGCTGCCGACCTGCGTGAATCCGGCGTCGACATCCTGACGATCGGACAATACCTGCAGCCGAGCCCGGAAAGCCTCTCCGTGGTCCGATACGTGCCGCCGGAAGAGTTCGACGAAATTGGTGACTATTGTCGTGGACTTGGCTTTTCTCTGGTTGCGAGCGGACCATTTGTGCGGTCCAGCTATCACGCCGGGGAAATGGCCGACGTCATGAAGAAGTAGTGTTCCATGTTTCCTAAGCTGGATCTGGAAGCACTCAACACACCCGAGCGCCGGGCGCGTGGTCTGGTGTTTGTGCTTCCCGGAATCGAAGGTCGCAGCCGCTGGAATCGGAACATCATTCGTGGCCTGGCCGCCGCGAACACCCCCTATGCCATCGAGCTGTTTGACTGGACCACTGGCTGGCGACCGCTGGCTCTGTTCCACCTTCGCAGCCGCAAATTGCAGGAACGATCCTCGTATCTGCTTGCCGAGAAGATCGTTGCTTACCGGACTGAGTTCCCGGATGCGCCACTCTACCTGATCGGCCATTCTGGCGGCGGCGCGATGACGTTGCTGACACTTGGTCGGCTTCCCGCTGGTGTCACCGCCACGGGTGGCATCCTGTTTGGTCCTGCAGTCTCCCCATGGTTCGATCCGCTCCCGGCACTACAGCACACCACACGTGGCGTGTGGAACTTCTCTTCATGGGGTGACTGCCTGTTTCTGGGAATTGGAACAACGGCATTCGGCAGCGTCGATGGGTGGCATTTCCCCTCGGCTGGAATGACTGGATTCTCCCGCCAGATACATGACCGAGTCGATGCGGCCAGCGTTCCTCTGCTCCGCGAATGCCCCTATCAGTCTCGATACTTTCCCTGCTGGAATTTCGCCGGCCATTTTGGCTACACAGCGCCACAGTTTGTTCAGCAGTTTGTTGCCCCGCTGCTTCAGCCATTGGCTCCGACCGATTCCGCAGTGAACGCCAGCTAACGTGCGCTGATGGACCTGACGCCGCGGCATCGGTGCAACATTCCAATGGCAACGCCCTTGCGACTGCGATATCCTCCGGGCATCTCCCGGTGCGTCGCCGGCACGGGTCAGGAAGTATGGTCTGGATGTGTGGTGTTCAGGGATGTTGTCGCCCGACTATCGAGTTGAACTGGATGTCTTCACGGGTCCGCTGGACCTGCTGCTGTATCTGGTGCGCCGCAACGAACTGGACATCGTCGACCTGCCCGTCTCGACCGTCACCACACAGTTTCAGGAATTCCTGACCATTCTTCAGGTCATTGATCTCGATCTCGTTGGGGACTTCGTCGTTATGGCGAGCACTCTGATGGAGATCAAGAGCCGCATGGTGCTGCCAAGCGAAGAGGAAGAAGCGGTCGAGGAGGGCCCCTCCGTCGATGGTGACCCGCGCAGCGATCTCGTGCGGCAACTGCTGGAGTACAAGCGATTCAAACACGCCGCTGCGGCCCTGGAAGCAAGGGCCATGGAGTGGCAGGAACGCTATCCCCGGCTGGAGAATGACCGCCCCACCGAGGGGAAGAATCCTGCAGCCGATCGAATTAAGGAAGTCGAACTGTGGGACCTGGTCAGTGCGTTGGGGCGGATTCTTCGTCTGCGTGAAGTTGAGGAAGAAACAAGCGTCAAAGACGACGAAACGCCGCTGCACGTCTTCGTTGAGCAGGTGGGCCAACTCGTCCGCGAGCAACGTGAGGTTCGGTTCACGAGCCTGTTCGATGAAGAAACCTCACGCGGCCGCATCGTCGGGATTTTCCTGGCGATACTTGAACTGCTGCGGCACCATCACTTCCGGGCCGAGCAGTTAAAGCCCCACGGCGAAATCATCATTCGCCCCCCCCTGGTCGAGCCGCCGCCCGCCGCACAACCGAGCTGACATTGACCGAGAAGTGGCCGGGAAGTCATCGCCCGAGCAAGGTCTACCAGCGGAAGACGCCCGTTCCCCAGGTCAGGCCAGCACCGAAGCCGCACATCAGCAGGTTGTCACCCCGCTCAATGCGTCCGGCGCGATATGCCTCGTCAATGACCAGCGGAATCGAACCGGCTGATGTATTGCCGTAGCGATCGAGGTTCACGAAGAGCTTTTCTTCGGGAATGTTGAGTGACTCCGCCGCCGCCTTAATGATCCGGATATTGGCCTGATGCAGCAGGAACAATGAGATGTCATCCACATGCATCCCACTCTTGTCGAGCACGAGCTCGATGGTATCCGCCAGCATTCGCACAGCCCACTTAAAAACGTTGCGACCGTCCATCTGCAGGAACTGCTGACCAGCATCCAGATGCTGCGGGGAAATCGGGCAGCGAGATCCCCCCACCGGTCGATCAAGCAGCGGACCACCACTTCCATCGGAACCCAGCTGATAACAGACGAGTCCCTGATGGGGTTCGCCTTTCGTCAGCAGGACGGCACCAGCACCATCACCGAACAACGGATAGATCTTCTGATCGGCGGGGTTGACGATGCGACTCATGCAGTCAGCACCAATCACGAGTGCCAGCTTCGATGTGCCCGTGGCAACAAACTGAGCCGCAGTCACCATCGAATACATAAAGCCCGCACAGGCAGCCACAGTGTCGAAGGCGGGGCAATCGAGTCCCAGACGATCCTGAACAATGCAGGCGGTCGAGGGACAGGGAAAATCCGGGGTGAACGTCCCGACGACCAGCAGGTCAATATCGGACGGATCAACACCCGCATTCTCAATGGCTTTCCGAGCCGCAGCCACGCACAAGTCGCTGGTGGCGACGTTCGGCTCCGCATGACGGCGTTCGCGAATGCCGGTCCGCTGCACGATCCACGTGGGATCGCAGCCGTATTGGGCGTTCAGATCGGCGTTTGTGACAATACGTTCAGGAACATAGGAACCGCAACCCGCCACTTGAACTCCCAGCAACGAGTTGGTGCGCTGGCTGAACAAGGGGCGTTCTGCTCCCGGGGCGGATCCAAAAGAGTCGTTGATGGTCCCGATGGCCACGCGTCGGACTCCTCTATTACTTCCGGCAACGCGCCGCAGGGGCGTGCGCCGGGACAAATGGTATCGACATGAGGGGAAGGCCAATTGCCGCTTTGGAGTTGTATGAACCCGGCAACCGCCTGAACTACTGGAAGGCTCTGGTGCCTTCGATTCATCGTGAGTGTCGGCTGGTGACACTCGGGAATGTACAAGATTAGAGAATAACTGCTTGTCCGCAAGCGAACTAGGGAAACCTGAGGAATTGTCGGAACAGTGCCAGGAACCCGAGCGCGAACAGTTCTGGATTACCAGACAGGCCCCAACCCGCAAACTCTTGGAATCCTGCCCATCTTTCGCAAGTCCTACAGGTGGTCGGCAGAAGGACTTACAGGACCGATTCAGCCGGAACATCCGATACTGACAGTGGAGCCTCTCTCCGGGGCACAAATCAATTTGCGTGGGCGGCCCGTTACGGTAAACGCTGCCCCTGTTTCAGGATGGAACCGAAAACATGCTTTCGTCCCAGCACACTCACTCGCTGTCTTGCGCCTTCAGGTACGTGCTTCTGCTCGCGGCCCCGGTGATCATGTCTCCCACGGTAACCCTGGCCCAGATCGTTCCTGGTACCGGAACCCTGGTGAATACGGATGATTTTGAAAAGGAAGACTTCGGCTTTAACCTGAACTGGCCCAAGAGCAGTAAGGAAGAAGACGAGCAAGTGCGTTACCCACTCGGGCAGTCGACCAATGGCATGTGGGCCGAGGGCCCCAAGCGAGGAATGCCTGACACGATCAAGCGCGTCGAAACTCCCGCTGGCGGACTTCCGGGCAGCACGGGTGCCCTGTATTTGCGTTCACGTGACACCGGCATCCCCGGTCGTCCAGGCCACAAACAGGCCCAGGACGATCTTGTGATGACCGCCAAGCCAATGTCGATTGGCTACAATCCCAACTTCACTGTTCGCGTCTATCTTCCCGAGTGGGATCAGTGGGAGCAGCGGAATGGCGTGTCGCTGGGAATCCGGGCAGGCCTGCAAGGGCCGCAGGAAAAGGAAAAGGAAGTCTCCTTTGGAAGGCGACTGTTCCGTGGTGGACGCCGGACCGAAATGGTCACCGAAATGGAACCCTTCTACCCAGGCTTCTTCCTGCACTTCGTTCCAGCCAACGACCCCAATAACAAGGAAGGCGTCCCTTATGTGGTCACGCTGATCCGGGCTGACCACAACGGCCACGAAGTTCGCGGCCCCAAAATCACTCAGACCGGCTGGTGGACATTCGGTATGTCGGTCAGTCCTGACGGACAGTGCCATTACTATGCCCACCCAGGCATTGAAGAGTTGACGGCCAAGGATCACCTGTACTCCGCCATTCCGTACACGATCCGTGCCACCTATTTCAACACGATCTTCTTCAACATCTGTTCTGGCGACGACGGGCAGACTTGGTCGACCCCCTGGATCATCGATGATCCCAAGGTCTACTACGTGAACGGTGCAACCACTCGGCAGGCTCAGCGTTAATCACACGCGGCCACCATCGGCTTCATTCCAATGCAGGCTTTGCACCAGATGCGAAGCCTGCATTTTTTTGTGAAATGACCATGCACGAGCAGCATCCCGCTGGCAAACAGCGCAAGAAATACCGGCTGACGAGAGTTGCCGAGTTGCAACTGTCGAAGCGTCGACACTGTGAATTTGCCTGTCAAATTCCCGTGCAGCCGCCGAACAGGTGAAGCGGCGTCTCGCCTGAGTGATAGGTTTGAGGGTCCTTCGAAGTGTTCAGTTTGAAACAAGCTGGACTCATCGGTCCTTCAACTCACGGCGCTGCAATGTCAACGATCAAAGGATTTGTGTGCGGACTGTTGGCCGGAACCGGTCTCGCCGCCTTTGCCACGCAATATCATCTGGTCCGCTCCAACGAGGGCGTCCTGGTGGTCCCGCGAAGTGAGAAGGCACCGCTTCGCAGCACCTATGTGGACGTTCGGGAATGGAGTCTGGCGATGTGGCGCGAATATCCCGAAGTGAGCACTGCGTTGACCCGAACGGGTCGCGCGGACCTGATTACCGAAGGAGTTGCTAGCGGGATGGCCGAAGAGTTTGGCCTGCCTCGCGGAACAACCGATGCTCCGACGGCGCAGCGAGCCGATTCGCTGGTCCCCATCCGCTTTCTCGATCCACAGGCTGAGACGCTGCCCCGGTCCACGCCCCCGGCTCCGCAGCAACAGCAGTCGCCCGTCAATCGCCCGCCGGCATCCGTCCCCTGGGAAGACTTCCTGAAGGGAACAACACGGGGCGCCGATGCCAGCACTGCACCAGCTTCCGGATTCAGCGATCAGGCGGCAATCACGCCCACAACTCCAACAACAACGAATGAGCCTCCGCTCACCTACCGACCACTCACGGCAACTCGTGCGGTCGAATCGGCGGAAGAAGTGGTCCCCGATCTGTTCCGGCCCATTGCGAACATCCGCAAACCCAATGAGTCCTTCTCTGCGTCACTCGCGGATGTCATCCAGACTCAAACGGATGAAGTTGCCAACTACGTCTTTTCCGAATCGCCCGAAGCGCCCTCCCCCGCCACCCCACTCGACCCGACCAGCGAAGCTCCCAAGCGGGAGTGGGTCCGCGGTCTGCTGCAATCTCTGATTCCCCAGTCCAAGGCACCTGCGGAAGTCATGCCGAATCGGCAAACCACGAGCACCACCATTCCACAACTGGATGCCCCCCTCCCAGGAGAGTCCATGGACAGCATGCCGCTGTCATTCACATACCCGAACACGGTCGCTCCTCCATCACGCGCGATCCGCCCCTTCTAGCCAAAGCAGAAGGCCGGACAATTCCCGACTTGGCGGGTCGACCGGAAGCATCGACGACGAAAACGTGTTCAGCCGCTACGATTAAGCGAGTGGAGAAAACATTTCGTCTGATGATCGCTGCGGCGTGATGGTCGGACCTCATTGTGAGAGGTCAGTTGATGTGGGAGCAAATCGCTCAAGTCGCTGGCGGCCTGGGGTTGTTCCTGGTCGGCATGAACGTGATGACGCAGGGGCTCAGCGCGCTGGCCGATGACCAGCTTCGCAAGTGGCTGGCGAAAGCGACTCGCAGCCCCTGGATGGGTGCATTTACGGGAACAGTTGTCACCATCCTGGTGCAGTCCTCGAGTGCCACAACAGTCGCCGCCGTCGGTTTCGTGGAGGCCGGTCTGCTGACCTTTCCCCAGTCACTCGGAATCATCTTCGGGGCCAATATTGGCACCACGGTCAAAGGCTGGTTCATCGCCTGGCTGGGACTCAAGCTCCAACTGAGCGACGTGGTGATGCCACTCGTCTTCCTGGGAGCGTTGCTGCGACTGATGCGTCACAAGCGACTCTCTGGACTCGGATCAGCACTGGCCGGATTCGGAATGCTCTTCATGGGCCTCGCCCTGCTGCAAACAGGTATGGCAGGCCTCCAATCGATCCTGAATCCGCAGACCTTCCCCCCCGACACACTTCTGGGGCGTTTCTTTCTCGTGCTGATCGGCCTGGCATTCACAGTGGTCACACAATCCTCGAGCGCGGGCGTCGCCATCCTGCTTACGGCACTCAACACTCAAAGCATCCACCTCGGCCAGGCGCTGGCCATGCTGATTGGCATGGATCTGGGAACTTCGGTCACCGCACTGCTGGCCTCCATTGGCGGACGAGTCGGCAGTCGGCGAACTGGATTTGCTCACGTCGTTTACAACGGAATGAGCTCCGTTTGCGCCTACCTGTTGATTCCACTGTATCTCATCGCGCTGGATCACCTGTCTCCCGGTCTGGGACAGCAGGAGCCGGAGTTCGCGCTGGTTGGATTCCATTCGCTGTTCAACACACTCACCGTGTTCGCCATCCTTCCATTCACATCACAGTTCGCGGCGCTGATCGAGCGTTTGATTCCAGATCACGGCCATCCATTGCTGCAGAAACTGGAGCCCTCATTACTGGCCACTCCCAAACTCGCACTGCCAGCCGCCGTAGAAATGCTGAAGCAGCTGTCAACCAGCCTGCTTCAGGACCTGCAGTCTAAGCTGGCCTCGCCCGACGTCACGTCGCTGCGGAGGAAGCACGATGAATCGCCGCAATACGCCGAGGCACTGGACGCCGGGCTGGAATATCTGCAGCGAATGGAAATTACCCCGGAGCAGCCCCTCCTGTTCAGAAAGTACTCAGCGGCATTGCTGCTCATCGACCATTTGCGCCGACTTGAACGCCGACTGCAGCAATCCTCGCGAATCGAACATCTGCATGATGATTCGCGCTTGAACGCACTCACAGGAAATCTAAGCGAATCTGTCGACCTGCTGCTCAATTCGGCACTCGTTCTCTCCACCGAAGACTTGAGCGCATTGCAGATTCACTACCAGCAACTCCGGCAAGATGCCAAGCAACATCGACAGTTTGTTCTCGAACAGGTCTCGCGCCGCGAGCTGAAGACCACAACAGCGGTGAACCGGATGGACTCCGTCCGCTGGTTACGGCGGATCAGCCATCATGCTCTGGAAATCGGACAGCTGATGCAGCGGTTGTCGTCCGAGGAACTCTGATACTGCCAGCAATGGTCCGCCTGACCGGCTCGCCACTACTGGAGTCCATACAGGCTGCCAAACTTGCCGCGTAAATGCCGCAGTAATGGTTCGGCCGAGAGAGGCTGGCCCGTCACCCGTTCCACCAACTGCGGCGCCCGATAATGCCGGCCATGGGCGTGGACATTCTCGTTGAGCCAGTTCTTCAGCGGCAGAAATTCTCCGCCGGCAAACATGGCGAACAGGTCTCCCAAATCTTCTCCGGCCTGCTCGAAGAACTGGGCGCCGTACATGTTCCCCAGCGCGTAGGTCGGGAAGTAGCCAAACAGTCCCGCACTCCAGTGTACATCCTGCAGGCAACCAAGCCGGTCGTTGGGAGGCGTCATCCCAAAGTATGCGTGGAACGTTTCGTTCCAGACTCCCGGCACATCAGCCACCTTCAGGTCGTCCGAGATCAGCGCCTGCTCCAACTCGAACCGCAACATGATGTGCAGGTTGTATGTCACTTCATCGGCTTCCACGCGAATCCACGATGGACGCACATCATTGATTGCCGCATAGAAGTCATCCAGCCCCACGGTGCTCAATGGTCCGGGGAATCGCTGTTGAGCCTGCGGATAGAAGTGCTGCCAGAAAACATGACTGCGCCCGACGAAATTCTCCCACATACGTGACTGCGATTCGTGAATTCCCAGCGAGCACGCCTCGCCGACCGCCAGACCAAACGCGTCCCTGGGCAGTCCCTGTTCATAGATTCCATGCCCCGCTTCATGCAGTGTGCCGAAGAACGCACCGGGGAAGTGGTGCTCGTCGTAGCGGGTCGTCAATCGGCAATCGCCAGGCCCAATGCCACTGCAAAACGGATGGGCCGCTTCATCGAGCCGCCCTGCATCGAACGAAAATCCAATTGCCTCGGCCGCATGTCGCGCAAAGCTACGCTGTACCTCAATTGGATAGCTGCGTGTGAGGATCTCCTCCTGAGGAGTTGCACCGGAATCCCGAATCGCGCCGACGAGTTCCACAAGGGCTTGCCGCAGGGGGGTAAACACGGCCTGTATGTCGGCTGCGGTGGCTCCCGGTTCGTAGTCTTCCAGCAGGGCGTCGTAGAGGTTCCCCGTCTCACTCCCCAGCGCGGAAGCCTCTTCTCGCTTCAGTTGCATTGTCTGTTCCAGCCAAGGCTGAAACTGTGCGTAGTTCTGATCGCGACGAGCCGATACCCACGCCTGTTGCGCGAGTGTTCCCACACGGGAGAGTTCTTCAACCAGTCTTCGAGGCAAACGCATCGACCGCTCGTAGCTACGACGAGCCTCACGAACATTTGCGGAGGCTGCGCTGTCAGCACCGCCAAGTGCCTCTTCATCGGTCAGTGCGGCCAGCAGTTCTCCCAGTCGGGACGACGTGGCCCGTTCGTGCGACATACCCGCCAGCAAGGCCAGTTGCTCCGCTCGATGGCCTGCTCCTTCCGCAGGCAGATACGTTTGCTCATCCCATCCCAGCACCGCCGAGCAGGACCGCAACACGCCAATCTGCCGCAGTTCGGTGACCAGGTCTGTGTATTCCGTGGGCAGTTCAGACATCCGTGTGCTTTCTTCAGGCAACTTTGCGAAATCGGAAATCGGCCAGCAAGGACATGCTAATCAATCATCCCGTACCGGGAACAGTCTTCACATAGCCCCACTTCCAGCGCAATGCAGACCCGAATCAATCGAGTTCAAACTGCTGCAGGTGCTTTTCCCGGGCCAGCTCATCGGGAAGCTCTGGCTGATCCTGCTTGAGCAGAATGTGATGCCCCAACACCAGCACATCCATGTCTGTCATCAAGAAACAGCGATACGCATCCTCCGGCGAACAGACAATCGGTTCGCTGCGGACGTTGAAGCTGGTGTTAATCAGCACAGGCATCCCGGTTCGCTCCTGAAACTTCTGCAGCAATTGAGTTGTCAGGGGATTGCGCTGTGAATCGATTGTCTGCACTCGGGCCGAGTAGTCAACATGAGTCACTGCAGGAATTGTCGAGCGAGGCCGCTTCAGGCGATCGATTCCAAACAGCTCGGTCGCCACCGCTTCATCCTCCGTCCGCAGCTCCTCTTGAACGGGAGCAACCAGCAGCATGTAGGGGCTCTGTTCCTGAGGCCGCATCTCGAAATATTCGTGAACGTGATCCTGCAGGACGATGGGAGCGAATGGCCGGAACGATTCGCGAAACTTGAT
>JAGQPW010000136.1:0-7612 GCA_020426515.1 Planctomycetaceae bacterium
CCTCATCGCACTACTGCTGCCCGCAGTGCAGCAGGCACGTGAAGCGGCCCGGCGGTCACAGTGCAAGAACAATTTGAAGCAGCTGGGACTGGCCCTCCACAACTATCACGACGTTTACAATGTGTTTGTCGCCCGCAAGGGGGGAACGGCAGCCAACAGCAACAGAATTTCCGGGTTCATGGGATTGCTGCCGTTCCTCGACCAGGCTCCGCTGTACAACCTCATTCAGGCTGGTGACGGGACTGCGACCAATCCTCCTGGCGGTCCCGCTGCCTGGGGCAGCTGGTCAGTGTGGGACGTGACCATTCCCGCCTTCCTGTGTCCATCGGACGGCATGGTGACGTTGTCTGTAAAAGCCAACAATTACGTGTTCAACATCGGCGATTCCACAATCAACACGATCAGCTCGACCGACGTCCGCGGAGTATTTGGATATCAGCGTTGCGTGGGTTTCCGCGACATCACCGATGGCACCAGCAACACCATTGCAATGAGCGAAGCCATCAAAGGAAATTTGGGATATGGTCCCCCCACATCCTCAGTGCGGTACATCAACACGATCGCCATGGGTCAGACAGTGCAGACAAATCCGGGTGCCTGCCGGTCGCTCGTGAACGGCACGGTCTGGGGTGCCGGTGCAACCAATGTCAAAGGACGGCGCGGAACGGCACTGTGGGATGGACAGGCGGAGCGTTGCGGATTCAACACGGTCCTCCCTCCGAATTCTCCTTCCTGCTCGGAAGGCACGGACCCCAATGCCGATGCCACCCACTCGGCCTTGCCGCCCAGCAGCCTGCACGTCGGGGGATGCCAGGTGCTGATGTGTGACGGGGCTGTCCGTTTCATCAGCGAAAACATCGACTCCGGCAATCTGTCTGCGGCAGCTCCGGCTCAGAACTCGGGCAGCGCCAGTCCTTACGGAGTCTGGGGTTCTCTGGGAACCAAGGGTGCCGGCGAAGTTGTGGGCGAGTTCTAATCAGCCCGGTTCGCAGCGCGTAGATCGATGAGACCCCGGGTGCGTTGGGTATCTGGGGTCTCGTCATGTATCAGCAGATCATCAGCGAAGACAGAAACGATTCCTAACAGGAAACTCAGGAACAGAACCATGTTCAAAACCTTCATTTCGCCATTCGTCGCGATGGGGCTCTTGTTGGCCGCCACGCTTTCGGGATGCGGAGGCGGAGATGATCATCCGGAACGCCCGGATCGAGCTGAGGTCTCGGGCACAGTCACTTACAAAGGGGAGCCCATCGACAAAGCCACGGTCTCATTTCACCCCGAAGCTGCTGATGGGAAGGCCGCGTTCGCCATCACGGACGCCGAAGGGAAATTTGTGATGGGGACATTTGAGACTCGCGATGGTGTGGTCGCCGGGACCTATCACGTCACAGTCACCAAGATGGAATCGACCAGCGCGGCTCAGGTTTCTCAAGACGATCCCAACTACAACCCGAATCCGCCCCCCTCGGTCTCGAAAAGCCTGCTTCCCAAGAAGTACTCCGACCCGTCGAAGTCCGGATTGCAGGTGACGATTGACGCTGAGCCCATCAAGGATTTGAAGTTCGAGCTGGTCGATTGACGAGTTGACTGCCCACGATCGACAGGTGAGTCCGCTGCAGCATTTCGATTGCAGCGGACTCTGCTGTTTTCTCCAGCGCTCGCATCCAGATAAGCTCCGTCTTCGCACCCCCAACTTGAAACTTTGCATTGCCGCCATGAAGGCCTGAGGTCTCACACATGTATGTGCCGCCATCATTTGAGATCACCAGCCCAAGCCGTCTCGCCGCATTCATGGAGGCGCACAGCTTCGCCACGCTGGTCACGCATGATGGGACCTCGCCATTCGCGAGCCATCTGCCCATGCGATTTTTTGCTGATCGTGGAAAGCACGGAACGTTGGTCGCCCACATGGCCCGCGCAAATCCCCAGTGGAAACGCTTTACGCCTGAGGCCGAAGTGCTGGCCATTTTCCAGGGGCCTCATGCCTACGTTTCACCGACCTGGTATGAGGCGGAGCTGGCAGTTCCCACTTGGAATTATGCGGCTGTGCATGCCTATGGCGTGGCCTCCATCATTGAGGATCACGCCCAAGTCGTCGAATTGCTGCAAGAGACGGTGGCTCATTACGAGCAGGATCGCAAGCCATCCTGGAACGGAGACTTACCCATCGAGTTTCGTGATCGCCTGATTCAGAGCATTGTGGCCTTTGAAATTCCGCTGGCCCGACTCGAAGGGAAGTTCAAGTTTGGACAGAACCGCAGCCCTGAGGATGCCCAGAAGGTGCTGAGTCACTTGATCGCCTCGGCTGATCCCGTCGCCCGCGCGCTCGCCGCCTTGATGCGCGAGGAACTCCCTCAATTTCGCGAATAGCTGGATTGCCAAGGGCACGCCTCCGCATTGCCTTCGGCCCGTGTCCACCGGCCGTGTCTCATATTGCCAGCATCGGCTGACGCAGGAATTCAAAGACTTCACTCCTCGACCGCAACCGTATAATTCGGGAGTGCAGCGAACAGCCTGGCTGCCTGCTGCAGAAACCGAACGATTCGTTTCGCGTTCCACTTCAACCAAGAAGGAGGAGATGATGCGCAGGACACCAATTTCTCTGGCATTGGGCGGCGGGGGAGCGCGTGGACTGGCGCATCTCGGAGTACTGGAGGAGATGCAGGCGGCTCACGTCGACATCCAACACATTTCCGGCGTCAGTATGGGCGGGCTGATTGGAGCCATGTACGCCTTCGATCCGCGCCCGGATCGAATTCGCCAGCGAGCCTTGGACTACCTGTTGTCCGATGAATTCAGCGGACCGCAGCGCGAACTCCTCAAGGCGCGCAGCTTCAGCGATGACACGCCGCCGGGCGGTCTGTTCTCCTGGTACCATCAGGTCTATGAATACCTCAAGAACCATCACCTGTTGTCGAGGATCAGCTTGCGGCAATCGCTGTTGCCGGGATATCTCCTCGAAGATGCCGTCAACCATCTGCTGCCGGCGGCAGACATTGAAGAAGCGGTCATTCCCCTGACCATTGTGGCTGCCGACCTGCATACCGGTCGGCGGGTTCTCCTGGAAACGGGCGACGTGCGCAGCGCTGCACGTGCCTCTGCCGCACTGCCAGGAATCTTTCCACCCGTCGTGCGTGATGACATGCTCCTGTGCGATGTCGGAGTTGTTGACTCGGTCCCCATTCTGCCCGATCGTCGTCAGGATTGCGTCAAAGTGGCCGTCGATGTGAGTGGAGACATCAAACCCCTGCGAGACTGCTTGACGACCCTGGATGTGCTGATGCGGCTGCTGGAAATCAGTGAAGTCAACGTACGACAAATGGTTCTGCCGCATGCCGATCTCGTCATTTCTCCCGAGGTCGGCGATGTTGAGTGGTATGACTTTTCGAGCGCCGATGTCCTCTTCGCGGCCGGTCGCGAGGCCACACGCACTGCACTGCGAGATTTCCCGCCCCCCCTGTCGCTCATCGGTCGGCTGTGGAACCGACTGTTTGCTGATCGGCACGTTACGAACGCAACATCTCCCCCCTCAACCCCTTCTGATGCCACGTGGACAACTTCTTCCGGGAAATAATTCAGCCACGCAGCTGTTCCAGAATTCCAGTTTGACCCGCGGGGACCGGTTGCGAATAATCGATTGAGGTCGAGTGTGGCCCGGGAAGATGGCTTCCCACTTCGAATAATCCTGAACGACAAAGCAGACTTGCCCAACGTGTTTGATTTCATGAATGCCCTGATGTTAGCCCACTACCTCCGGTTGTAAGTCGTCGTTGGCACAGGTTGTCGCTCTGTCGGGAGGTGCCTTATGGTCACTTTGAACGGACGGCGAGGACCTGTAGCCTCACAAACGGGTTCGCTGACAAGCTGGCTGGAATCACTCGGCAATCTGGGTGGCTGGTATCGCCCCGACGGGCACCGCATGCTGCACGGACGCCCTTGGGTGCAGCATTACGCTCCCGGAGTCCCGGCCCATCTTGCTTACCCCGACCAGCCTCTAAGCTGGCTCTTGGAACAGGCTGCTGAACGTTTTCCGACACGAACCGCCTGCCACTACTACCACGAACAGCTCACGTACTCCGAACTGATGGAACAGGCCCGTCGATTGGCGGCGGTGTTCATTCGCGAAGGGTTGCAGCCGGGCGATCGTGTTGGCGTGCTGTTTCCGAATCTGCCCGAAACGCTCGTCACGTTGTTTGCCACATGGTTGGCTGGTGGAGTTGTCGTTTCGCTGAGTCCACTGATGGTGGCCGAAGAAGTCCAATCGCTGTTGAAAGCCACGGACTGTCGTTTCGTGGTAACACTGGATGTTCTCTCGCCGCTGGTTTGCGGCGGGCTGCAGGCTCCGGAACTCGTGATCCTGTCTTCGCTGGCGGGACGGCTGTCGCGACTGGAACTGCTCGGATATGCATGGATGAGATTCCAGCGCATCGGATTTGGTACGGCCTGCCCGCGAACACGGGTGCTCAACTATGAAGACGCCCTCAAGAACGCCCCGCATGAGCTGCAATCACCCACAGTGAATCCCAATTCACCAGCGTTCGTGTTGCCCACCGGCGGGACCACCGGAAAACCCAAGGCGGTGACGCTGTCGCATCGCAATCTGTTGTCGCAGGCGTGGCAGTTGTCGCACTGGTCGCGCGGTCATCATGGCGAGGAAACGATTCTTGCGGTGCTTCCGTTTTTTCACAGCTATGGATTGTCCACCTCGGTGATGATGGGCTTCGCCTTGGGGGCGACGCTGGTACTGCATCATCGTTTTCGCCCGCTGTCAGTCGTTCAGTTGATCGAGCAACATCGCCCCACGATGTTTCTTGCCGTTCCGGCCATGTTGGCTGCCCTCAACAACAAGGTGCTGCGCGAGGGAAAGTACGATCTGAAATCGCTGCAAAGTGTCATCTCCGGAGGCGCGACACTGCCCCAAACCGTGGCGGATGAGTTCAACAAGTACACGGGCGCTCAAGTCGTTGAAGGCTATGGGCTATCGGAAGCCAGCCCTGTAACCCATGTCGGTCCGGTGTTCGGCACCGTCACGCCCGGTACGATTGGCGTTCCCATTCCCGACACCGATGCCTGCATCGTTGATCAGGAAACAGGTCGATCGGTATTGCCCACAGGAGAGGTGGGCGAACTTCTGGTGCGTGGCCCGCAGGTCATGCTGGGATACTGGAACGATCAACAGGCGACAAATCAGGTCATTCGCGACGGCTGGCTGCACACCGGCGACCTGGCCACCTGCGACGAACGCGGTTTCTTCAAAATCGTCGACCGAATCAAGGACCTCATCATCACCTCCGGGTTCAATGTGTATCCCGGCGATGTCGAGGAAGTCATAAGGACTTATCCCGGCGTCAAAGATGCCGCAGTTGTCGGGGAACCGGATGAAGACCGTGGGGAAATTGTCCGAGCGGTCCTCGTCGTCAACTCGCTCAAGGAGTTCCGCAAGGCCGACTTCGAAGATTTCTGCCGACGGAAGCTGGCGGCACACAAGCGTCCACGTTTGATTGATGCCCGCACGGAAGATTTGCCTCGCAACTTCCTCGGGAAGGTGCTGCGTCGCGAGTTGAGGCAGCACGCGGAAAGCACAGACCACGGAACAGTCAGAGGAGTGCCCAACTAACCCGATCGCGATTCACTTGCAGCAGTCGTGCTGCTGGCGAATCTGCCTCTCACACAAAGGAGAGGGACGATGAAGTCGATTTCACACAAGAAACTGTTGCCACCACTGGCGGTGGTCTCGGGCGTGCGAACCCCGTTTGCCAAAGCGTTCACCTCGCTGGCCGGAGAATCGGCGGTGAGTCTTGGTCAGGCCGTAGTGACGGACCTGCTGCAACGCGGTGATGTGACCGCCGATGACATTGACGAAGTGGTCTTCGGAAATGTGTCGACACCTGCCGACGCGGCGAATATCGCACGCGTGATCTCCTTGAAATCCGGAATCCCGTTCGATCGCCCCGCCCATTCGGTCAGCCGCAACTGTGCCTCGGGCATGGAGTCGATTGCCGAGGCCTGGCAGATCATTCGCGAGGGCCGCGCAAACGTAATCGTCGCCGGGGGAACCGAGTCGATGTCGAGTGTTCCGCTGCTCTGGAAACCAGAGATGCAACAGTGGTTGTTGCGTTCCCGGCGTGCCTCTCTGTTGAACAGAATTGGCATGCTGACCGAACTTCGTCCCGGCTGGCTCACTCCAGTCCCCGCACTCGAACTGGGGTTAAAGGACCCCAGTTGCGGACTGAGCATGGGACAGACGGCCGAAGTTCTGGCGCGTGAATTTGGCATCACCCGAAGCGAGCAGGACGAGTTCGCCCTGCTGAGTCATCAGCGAGCGACCGCGGCCTGGGAGCGCTGCTTCCTGGGTGGCGAAGTCCTGCACTCCGTGAAGATCCCGTCACACGGAACGCCGGTCACCAAAGATGTCGGCCCCCGCGCCGGGCAATCTCTGGATGCGCTGGCCCGCCTCAAACCAATTTTTGACAAGGAACACGGCACAGTCACCGCCGGGAACAGTTGCCCCATCACCGATGGCGCCGCCGCACTGCTCCTGATGACACCCGAAGAAGCGAGTTCCCGGGGATTGACTCCGCTGGGTTATCTGCGTGGCTACGCGGTCACGGGTTGTGATCCCCGTCGCATGGGACTGGGACCTGTGTATGCAATGCACCGACTGCTGATCGAGTCCGGTCATCAACTCAGCGACTTTGACCTCTTCGAAATCAACGAAGCGTTTGCCGTCCAGGTGTTGTCCTGTCTTAAGGCCATGAACTCGGACGAATTCGCCCGGCAGGAACTTGGGCACACGTCGGCCTGGGGAGACATACCGCTGGACCGGCTCAACATCAACGGTGGGGCCATTGCGATCGGACACCCCGTGGGCACCAGTGGAACACGGTTGATTCTTACTCTGCTGCGAGCCTTGCGGGAACGCGGATTGCAGCGCGGACTCGCCAGCCTGTGTGTGGGTGGCGGGCAAGGCATGGCGATGTGGGTGGAACGCGAACTGGAGATCGACTCATGACCGGATTCAAACATCTTTCGCTCCGAATCGATGAACATGGCATCGCCACGGTCATCATTGATGCAGCCGGCCGCTCAATGAACGTCTTCGACGACGAGATGCTGCTGGAGATGGAGCATGTCGTCACTCAATTGGACAGGCAGCCTGGACTGACGTTGATTGTGTTCCGCAGCGGTAAGGCTTCCGGCTTCATTGCCGGGGCCGATGTGGGGCGCATTCAGTCGATTCCTTCGCGCGAAGTTGCGTTGGAACTGGCCCACCGCGGACAGCAGTTGTTTGACCGGATCGAGAACTTACCAGCGCCGACCGTGGCTATCATTCACGGCCCCTGCCTGGGCGGCGGACTGGAATTCGCGCTGGCGTGTCGGTACCGCATCGCGATCGATACGCTCAGTACACGCATCGGATTGCCCGAGACTCAACTGGGTTTGATTCCCGGCTGGGGTGGCACTCAAAGGCTGCCTCGAACCGTGGGACTCAAGGCGGCCGTGTCTCTGATTCTCGAAGGGAAACGACTCACAGCGACAGAAGCCGCTCGCTTCGGCCTGATCGATGCGACTGTGGCTGAAGCTGATGCGGAACGGGAACTTCCCCGTCTTC
>JAGQPW010000136.1:7708-13409 GCA_020426515.1 Planctomycetaceae bacterium
AGCGGCTTGGCCGCCAGGCGCTGCACTACCCGGCACTTCCGGCAGCCATCACCGCGATGAGCATTGGACAGTCTTCGGGATTCTCGGCGGGGCTGCGTGCTGAACGTGAGCAGTTCAGTCACGTGCTATTCAGTCCGGCGACTCGAAATCTGCTGGAACTGTTCTTCCAGCGAGAACGGGCCCGCAATGTCGCAGCATGGGTTCCAAAGACGCATAACGGCGTCATTCCGATTGAAACGGTGGCCGTTGTGGGAGGCGGAACCATGGGGGCCGGGATCGCTCAACTGGCACTGACTCGCGGTTATCGCGTCGTCCTGAAAGAGTTGACTCCCGAGCTGGCGGAGGCTGGCCGCGAGCGTATCGGTCAGCTAATGGGTTCCGCTGTGCACAAGGGAGCGATCAATCGACAACAGGTCGATCAGATGTGGGGGGCATTGACGATTACAAGTGAGTGGGGACCGGTCCGCGAAGCGGATCTCGTCATCGAGGCGATCGTGGAACGTCTCGACATCAAACAGCAGTTGTTTGCCGATCTGGATGCACAGCTCCCCGAGCGCGTTGTCCTGGCCTCCAATACATCGGCATTGCCAATCAGCCAGCTCGCTCATGTCACCGAACGTCCCGACCGAGTCGCGGGCCTGCACTTCTTCAACCCGGTTCACAAAATGCCACTCGTGGAGGTCGTGCGAAGCCGACGGACATCTGAGAAGTCGCTGATTGTGCTGCTGGAGTTTGCCAAATCACTTGGAAAAACACCGCTGCTGGTCGAAGAAGGACCGGGATTCCTGGTGAATCGGGTCCTGTTCCCCTACATGGATGAAGCCGTCCGAATGGTGCTGGAAGGGATTCCGGCCAGCGAAATCGACCGTGACGCGAAACAGTTTGGCATGCCGATGGGGCCGCTGGAACTGATCGACACAGTGGGCGTTGATGTTGCTGCCGATGTGGCGGTCACACTGAATCCGTTAACTCACGATCCCTCGCCGACGACCGAGTTTCTGCGACAGATGGTCAACCACCGCCAACTGGGTCGAAAGTCGGGCAGCGGCTTCTATCACTATCGCGATGGTCGGCGCGGCAAAGAGACTGACCTCGATATCAAGCATTACGTGAAGGCGGCACACGTCGAAAGTCTGTTTGTCCAGGGCGAAGAATTCAACGGCAACCAGCTGCGATTGATCGGCGCAATGCTCAATGCCGCTGCTGGAGCTTTGCGTGACGGAATTGTCCGCGAGCCTTGGATGGTCGACCTGGGCATGGTGCTCGGGACGGGCTTCCCCGCATTCCGTGGTGGCCCAATGCGGCTCGCCGAAACCTGGGGCGACGACCTCGTACGCGAACAACTCCACTTGCTGGCCGACCGGCTTGGTACACGATTTCACCCCAGTGACTGGTTCAAAGACCACCGGTCCGCCGAAAACGCTCGCATCCACGCCAGCGCTGTCCGCTAACTCGTGAAGAAACTGACACCGTGAGAGGAACCTCCCTCCACTCAACCACTGACGACCTGACGATTGACCCAAACCCGGGAGCATCGCATGACGACGACAAAAACCATTCCTGCCGAACAGCTCGTTGCGACAGGCAGAACGACGTTCGCAGCCGAAGCGCTGAAACTCGGTGGAAAATCGGCCGACGAAGTGCGCCGTATGGGTGCCGTCGATGCGGCGGATGATGACGTGGAGGCTCTGTTTGCCGCGCGGTACCAGACCACCAACAGTCCAATTCATCGGGCTGTCTGGGAGCGGCACATCCCGATCGATCTCTTTCACCATTCCGGCGTCGACCTACTGACCGACGATCCTCATGTGACAGCGGCAATGCAGCAGTCGCTGGCTGTCGTCAAACGACATCGCGAGGCGGGAACTCTGCTGGACGAGAACCGGAAGATCAGTCCGACTGTACTGATGGAACTGGCTGCGGCGGGCTACTGGGGACTGCTGATCCCCCATGAGTTCGGTGGATCTGGGGCCTCGTTCACAGCGTTTGCATCGTTCCTGACGCAAATGGCAATGCAGGACCCGACCATTGCCGGACTTGCCTCAGTTCATGGATGCATCGGCGCGGTCGATCCACTGATGACCTTTGGGTCACGGGAACAGCAACTTCGATTGCTGCCGGCACTGGCCAGTGGCGAGCGGCTTTCAGCGTTCGCACTCACGGAACCTTGCGCCGGGTCGGACATGACCGCATTGCGAACCACTGCCGTCCGAGACGGCGATGAATACATCGTGAATGGCGAGAAGCTGTTCATCACCAATGTGCAGCCGGGTCGCATGATTGGACTGGTGTGCCTCATTGATGGTGTCCCAGCAGTGCTGATCGCTGAGTTACCACCGGCGGAAACGCCCGAGTTCCAATTGAAGAAGTACGGACTGTATGCCCTCAAGCACACACACAATCAGGGCATTGTGTTCAAGGATTTCCGCGTTCCCTGTCGCAACCGGCTGATCCCCGAAGCGGGCGACGGATTGACCATTGCCTATCACGGATTGAATCGTGGGCGAGTCGCCCTGTGTGCCAACGCGGCCGGGACCATGCGGTTGATGCTGGCCGACATGATCCCATGGGCACAGTTCCGCCGAACCTACGGCGCTCCGATTGCTCATCGCGAACTGGTTCAGCGTCGCCTGGGTGAACTGGCCGGATTGATCGTGGCCTGCGATGCGCTCACAACCTGGTGTGCCGGGTTGCTCGATCTGGGCTATCGCGGCGAGCTCGAATGTGTCGTGGCCAAGATCTTCGCCAGCGAGGCTCAAAAGCATGCGGCGATCGAACTCCACATGAAGACACACGGAGGACGCTCGTTCCTCCACGGCCATCTGTTCGGGGACAATGTTCACGAATTTCTTGCCCCCTGCATCTATGAAGGCGAAGGGGAGATGCTGGGGCTGGCATTCTTCAAATCGCTGGTCAAACAGCATGGTCGACAGTACTTCGAGCCGATTGGGAAGGCGCTGCAGGCTCAGGGCATCCGACAGCCTAACATGCTCAATCCAGCCCACGCGTGGGCGCTGAGGACTCCGCTGAGCAACTACGCTGGCTGGTGGATGGGACAGAAACTGCAGCCCTCGCACGCGGGACCGTGGCCAAAATTGCCTGCGCAACTGCGACGACATGCAGAGTTTGCGGCTTCGTTCCTGCAGGCATCGGCCTTCGAGATTTCGGCGACCATGCGGAAGCATCAACTGAAACTCGCTGACCGGCAGTGTCGGATGGCCGAGCTCTCACTTCGCGTGCAGTCTGCGGTCGTCATTCTGTGTACCAGCCTGTATGCCGGACAGCACGCCAATCCGCTCGTTCAGCATGCTGGCGATGTGCTGGCCACGTCGCTCGTCAATCAGCTGCGCGGGCTGCGTGCTTCCGACGGTCATCTGAAAAGCATGACCGCCCTGGGAGCGACGATTGCCGAACAGGGATTCCCCGGTATCGATGCGGCTGCCGTGACGCCCATTCTGATGCCGTATCACTGATTCCCGATTGGAACACTTCATCGTACTGGCGAAATTCCCTTGGTGGCCCGCTGCGCGAACTCCCGAGAAACTTCGCGCAAACGCTGTCGGCGTATTGTTGAACTGCCGACAGCGTCAGCGGGTCGGTTTCATTCTGAAGAGGACGAATCGGTTTTGCGTTCCGCTCAGTTGGAAAAGTTGAGTCTTGAGTCCGCTTGCCTCCGTTCGTTAGCATGCTAACAACGTATTGAACTGCGAGTGGGACGGCGGGGATGAAGTACGACTTTGAATCGAGCGTGGGCTACTGGGTGACTATCGTCTCCCTGGCGTACCGCAAAGCACTCAACGAAGAACTGGCCCCGCACGGCATCACGTTCCGGCAATCCCAGGTTTTGGGCTGGCTGGTGCACGATGGCGTGTTATCCCAGTCCAGTCTGGCCGCCAAGATGGAAGTCGAGGCCCCCACGCTGAAAGGACTGGTTGACCGTATGGAGGCCGCTGGCTGGGTCAAACGTTGCAGTTGCATGGATGACCGACGCAAGAAGTTGATTCGTATGACTTCGGCGGCCGAACCTGTGTGGCAGAAAATTGCTGATTGTGCTCGGAAGGTTCGCCGCGAAGCGACCGCCGGGCTAAATCGGGACGAGACCAACCAACTGCTCCACCTGCTGCGAACTGTTCACAATAATCTGATTCTGCGATCCGAAGTCCCTGCCGACGAAATCCAGATTGGTTGAAACACCGACAACATCATGAAACACATATTCTCTTCTCTGGCCACTGTGGCTGCAGTTGCCCTGCTCCCTGCCGTTGTGGTTCATGCACAGGGACGGGGCCCACAACCCGTTGTTATTGCCGAGGTCTACGACGACTTCGTCTTTCCAACTCAGGAGTTCGTGGGGACGGTCATGCCCGAACGGACTGCGGTCATTGGCAGTGCCGTGGATGGCCGGGTTAACGAGTACCTCATCAGCGAGGGCGTTCGTGTTGAGGCGAGCGATCCACTCGCCAAGCTGCTGGATGAAACAATTCGTCTGGAAGTTGTTTCGGCCGAGGCGGAACTCGAACTGCGTCAACGTGAGTTGGACGAACTCGAGGCTGGCAGCCGTCCCGAGGAAAAAGAGCAGGCAGCCGCACAGCTTCAGGTCGCCGAGGCCCGCAAACATCTGGCGACGCAGCGACTGGAACGCATCAAGAAGCTGAACGAAGCCCGAGCCACAAGTCAGGACGATCTGGACGAAGCCTACGCTCAGGTGATCGAACTGACGGCAACAATTGCCGAGCGCAAGGCGGCCAAGAAACTGATTGACGATGGACCTCGAATCGAGAAGATTCAGCAGGCGCAGGCCCGTCGCGACATGCAGGCCGCCGTGGTGCAGAAACTGAAGGATCAGCACAAGAAACACACCATCATCACACGGTTTGCCGGCTACATTGTGACCGAGTTCACCGAGCAAGGTGCCTGGGTCAATCGGGGTGACCCGATTGCTGAAGTCGCGGCGCTGGACAATGTCGACATTGAAGTTCATGTGCTGGAATCTTACATCCCACATATTCAGCGCGGGATGACCGTCGAAGTGCAGATCCCCTCGCTGCTGGGTGTCCTCAACCCCGAGGGCAAACCGATCGTCCAGGGACAGGTCATCAGCATCATTCCCAAAGCCGATGACCGTTCACGCACGTTCCCGGTCAAAGTGCGGGTTGCCAACAAAATTGCCGATGGCTTCCCGACAATTCAGGCGGGCATGCTGGCCCGTGTCACGTTACCCATTGGCCCGCGAACTCAGAACCGTCTGGTCCCTAAAGATGCACTCGTTCTCGGTGGTGCTTCGCCCACCGTCTGGGTCGTGGATTTCGGCAAAGATCGATCGTCTGGAACGGTTCGTCCAGTGCCGGTTCGTCCTGGGATTTCCAGCGGTTCCAAATCGGCCATTGGCAGTGAGCTGCCCCCCGGAACCATGGTCGTGGCCGAAGGAAATGAACGATTGCAGCCTGGCGCTGCTGTTGTGGTCCTGAGAGAAATTCCGCGTCCGGCGACTGCATCAGCGCCTCCTGCATCCAAGTGACGTTCCTGTCCGTCCGTTTCCATTCGGTCGATCATCATGAATTTGATTAACAGCTTTGTTCACAGCCCGATCAAGGTCTCGGTTGGTGTGCTACTGCTTGCCCTGTTCGGCACAATTGCATTGTTCTCCATGCCAATGCAGCTGACGCCGGAAGTGCAGACCCCGACGATTACCGTCACGACG
>JAGQPW010000137.1 GCA_020426515.1 Planctomycetaceae bacterium
ATCGCCAAGGCCGAAGGCCGCGAGTCGTTCAAGCAGGCGATGATCAAGATTGGTCTGGATGTTCCCCGGTCCTGTACGGTTCACACCATGCAGGAAGCCCGCGATGCTTTGCGGGAAATCGGGCTGCCGATCATCATTCGTGCCAGCTACACGCTGGGCGGTACAGGCGGCGGCATCGCCTACAACAAGGAAGAATTTGAAGAGAAGGTCCGTAACGGCCTGAAGCTCTCGCCCGTCTCGGAAGTCCTGCTGGAGGAATCGGTCCTCGGCTGGAAAGAGTACGAGATGGAAGTGATGCGGGATAAAGCGGACAACGTGGTCATCATTTGCGCGATCGAGAACTTCGATCCGATGGGGGTCCACACCGGCGATTCCATTACCGTGGCTCCCGCCCAGACGCTGACCGACAAGGAATACCAGTGCATGCGCGATGCCACCATCGCCGTGATGCGCGAGATTGGTGTGGAGACCGGCGGTTCGAACGTTCAGTTCTCGATCAATCCCGAGACGGGCCGCATGATCGTGATTGAAATGAATCCGCGAGTCAGCCGCTCTTCAGCGCTGGCCTCGAAAGCGACCGGGTTCCCGATTGCCAAGATCGCGGCCAAACTGGCGGTCGGTTACACGCTGGATGAGATCCCCAACGACATCACACGTGAAACGATGGCCTGCTTCGAGCCGACCATCGACTACGTCGTCACCAAGATTCCCCGCTGGACCTTTGAGAAATTCCCGGACGCCGACCCCACGCTGACCGTGCAGATGAAGTCGGTGGGCGAAACAATGGCCATTGGCCGGACGTTCAAGGAATCGCTGCAGAAGGCCCTGCGTGGCTTGGAAATCGGCCACTTCGGGCTGGGTGGGGGCAAGAAGGATTTGTGGGGGACCGAGAAGCAACCCGCCATTGAAGAGATTCGCAGCAAGCTCGCCACCCCCAATGCCGAGCGGATGTTCCACATCCGCTATGCATTCAAGGCGGGCATGACCGTTGAAGATATTCAGAAGCTGACCTCGATTGACCCCTGGTTCCTGCGTCAGATTCGCGACATCATCGCCTGCGAAGAGGAACTGCGGACCGTTGGACGGCTCGACTCCATCTCCGACGAACTGTTGCGTCGGGCCAAGAGCTACGGATTTTCCGACCGCCAGCTGTCGGGCTGGCTCCATGCGACGGAGATCGATGTCCGCAACGATCGCAAGCAGCGAGGCATCGTGCCCGTATTCAAGCAGGTCGATACCTGTGCGGCTGAGTTTGAAGCGTACACGCCGTATTACTACAGCACATACGAATCGGAAGACGAAACCCCCGCACGCAACGCATTCGCAGCCAACGGACACGGTCTTGTGCGGCCCGATGGCACTGCTGTGCCTGATACGGGCGACGTCGTTCGCAATGAGCACAATCACCGTCCGGATGGGTCCCAGAAACGGGTGATGATTCTGGGTGGCGGTCCCAACCGCATTGGCCAGGGGATTGAGTTTGACTACTGCTGCTGCCACGCCTCGTTCGCCATGCGTGAACTGGGGATCGAAAGCATCATGGTCAATTCGAACCCGGAAACGGTCTCGACCGACTACGACACCTCGGACATTCTGTTCTTCGAACCGCTGACGACCGAAGACGTGCTGAACATCTGCGACCGAATGCAGCCCGATGGTGTGATTGTGCAGTTCGGCGGACAGACGCCGCTCAATCTGGCACGCGGTCTGGAATCGGCTGGTGTCCCCATCATCGGTACCAGTCCCGAGATGATTGATGCTGCGGAAGATCGCGAGAAGTTCACCGCCATCCTGAACAAGATCGGCCTGCGTCAACCTCCCAACGGAATTGCGGTTGATGCAGAAGGAGCCCGTGCGCAGGCCGCCAAGATCGGTTACCCGGTGCTGGTGCGTCCCAGCTACGTGCTGGGTGGTCGGGCAATGGAAATCTGCCACGAAGAAGAACAGCTTGTTCGCTACATGACTGAAGCGGTCGATGCCTCACCTGACCATCCGGTGCTGATCGATAAGTTCCTCGAAGACGCGATCGAAGTGGATGTCGATGCCATTTCCGACGGGGAAACCACGCTGGTCGGCGGGGTGATGGAACACATTGAAGAAGCGGGGGTTCACAGTGGCGACTCGGCCTGTGCCCTGCCCCCCTACTCGTTGCCTCAGTCGGTCATTGAAGAAATCAAGCAGGCCACTTATGCCCTCGCCCGCGAATTGCGGGTCCGCGGCCTGATGAACATTCAGTACGCCGTCAAGAAGGTCGAACAGGATGGCGGAGACCCCATCTACACGGTCTACATTCTGGAAGTGAATCCGCGAGCATCGCGCACATCACCGTTCGTTTCCAAGGCGACCGGACAGCCACTGGCCAGCATGGCTGCGAAGATCATGGCCGGGGTCACCTTGCAGGAACAGGGGATCACGACAGAAGCGTGGCCGACCTACACATCCGAGAAGGAAAGCGTGTTCCCGTTTTCACGGTTCGCTGGGGTGGACATCATCCTCGGCCCCGAAATGCGGTCAACAGGTGAAGTCATGGGCATTGCCGACGACTTCCCTGCGGCATTTGCCAAAAGCCAGCAGGCAGCCGGCCTGAACATCCCGCGGGAAGGCACGGTCTTCCTCAGCATGGCCGGAGCGCACAAGCAGGCGATGCTGGAGCCAGCTCGACGACTGCAAAAAATGGGCTTCAAACTCATTTCCACATCGGGAACGGCTCGCGAGTTGCAAAACGCCGGGATCGAAGTGGAAGTCGTCAAAAAGGTCCAGGAAGGTCGTCCGAACCTGCTGGACTACATGGTCAATGGCGATGTGCAATTCATCTTCAACACACCGAGCGGTAAAGGCAGCCGCACCGAAGAAGGCAAGATTCGCGCGGCGGCCGTCCTGTATGGTGTTCCTTGCGCGACGACCCTGCCCGGCTGCCTGGCGATGGTACGAGCCCTGGAGCACCTTCAAGCCCAGCCAGTCCCACGCGTGCAGGCAATTCAGGACTGGCACAATACCGTGACGCCCGTTTCGTAGTCCGAAAAGTCAACGTGAGCACAACGCTGGTCGCCCTCGCACTGCGGTGTGAGCGCGATCAGCAGCTCGATTTTACTCACCCGATTGTGGTGACTCTTCCCAGCTCCCGAGGACCACCATGAATTTCGCCCCCCATTTCGAAACTGCCCTCCCCTACCTCGACTTTCTGGACAAGTACGCCACTCCGGATCAGCGACAGCGATGGGAAGACTTTCGAGCCAGCATTGCCCTTACCGACGCACAACGCGGATTACTGGAAAGCTTTCAGCGGGAAATGAAGGTTCTGGTGCTTGCTGGCACATGGTGCGGCGACTGCGTGAATCAATGCCCCATCTTCGAACACTTTGCCGATGCGGCTCCACAAA
The DNA here is from genome assembly GCA_020426515.1 of Planctomycetaceae bacterium. Taxonomy (GTDB): domain Bacteria; phylum Planctomycetota; class Planctomycetia; order Planctomycetales; family Planctomycetaceae; genus JACKHO01. The sequence continues at coordinate 3,381 of JAGQPW010000137.1, forward strand.
TCGATGTCCGGTATCTCGACCGCGATGACAGTCCGGAAGTGGCTGCCGCTCTCAAGACCTGCGGCGGGGCACGTGTCCCGTGTGTGGTGTTCCTGAGTGAAGACAACGAGTTCTGCGGTCGATATGGCGACCGGACACTCTCACGCTACCGCGCCACCGCTGGCCGCCTGATGGGCGCCGCGTGTCCGACCGGCCTCACTCCGGCAGACGAAGTCACGCCACACGTGATTCAGGACTGGCTCAACGAGTTTGAGCGGATTCAATGGATGCTCCGAACATCAACCCGGCTGCGGCAACTGCACGGGGACTGAATCGGGCAATCGATTTCGCAGCGTGTATCGATTGTGAGGCTGGAAGCGGGTGCGTCGAGACTTTAGAGACTCCTCGGGCCGTCCGTCGAATCGAGGGTTGTTCGCGGCCAGATCGACAGTCCATACTGTGTGATCAGGCCAGTTTGATGGCTGCTTGAAATCACTCATATCGCGTTCTTGTAGTGGAATTCTGATGCCGCGCTACACCTGCTGTCTGCTGTTGTTGTCGTGCCTCTCAACAGTCGCCCTGGCGGCCGACGAGAAAGATGGCCCGGTCTACACCGATCCCGCCATGACCGATGCCGACTACGCCCTGCAGGGTGAATATCGAGGCTACCAGCGTTCGCAGTCATCCGATCGCAGCTCCCGGTCCGTTGGTCTGCAGGTTATCGCACAGGGAAACGGCACGTTTTCCGCAACCAAGTACTATGGTGGATTACCCGGCGAAGGCTGGTACGGCGGCGAGCGTTTCCTGCTTCAGGGAGAAAGGAGTGGCGATTTGCTGCGACTTTCGGGAGATGTTTATGACATCGAAATCCTCGATGGCACGGGGCGTATTCTGGCCAAGGACGGACGCGAAGCAGGCTTCCTGCAGAAGATCGAGCGAGTCAGCCCGACAATGGGAGCCCGGCCACCCGCAGGGTCCGTGGTGCTGTTTGACGGCAGCAATACCGATCACTTTAAGAATGCAAAAATGACCGCAGACGGACTCCTGCTGGCAGGAACGGAGACGAGTCACGCTTACGCAGATTTCCGCCTGCACGCCGAATTCCGCATCCCCTACAAGCCTTTGGCCCGTGGCCAGGGACGCGGCAACAGCGGATTCTATCTGCAGAGCCGGTATGAAGTTCAGGTCCTTGACTCCTTCGGACTGGAAGGTGTTGAGAACGAATGCGGCTCGCTGTACAAGCTGCGTCGTCCGGACATCAATATGTGCCTGCCTCCACTGCAGTGGCAGTCGTACGATATTGACTTCTCGCCCGCGAAGTTCGATGCCGAAGGAAACAAAGTCCGCGATATGCAGATCAGCATCTGGCACAACGGGGTCCGCATCCACAACTCCTTGAAGCTGCCATCCAAGACTGGAGCTGGCAAACCAGAAGGACCGGAACCTCTGCCGACGAAGCTTCAGGATCACGGAAATCCTGTTGTGTATCGCAACATCTGGCTGATCGACCGTACCCAGCCCGATCCAGTCGGCAACGCCTGGTTGAAGTTGCCGCCATCCGGGCCACCCATTCCCATCCGTTGATCTGTTGCCCGTTCCGCGGATACACTCCGGAACACAGTGACCGGAAGTCACGGTCTCAACTCATTCCGGGGGACAAGATGGCCACCAGAACACCGCAGCAGCTCACGTTGCGTGAAAAGCTCAGCGAAGCCGAGCGATTGACGCGTGAGTTGATCCACCATGTGGAGCACGGATTTATCCCCAAAACGCAATTACTGCGCCGCACAACACGCCAGGGAGGTACGGCCGCAGACGCAGGGGAAATTACCGATCTCACGGTGCGTTCTACGGTCGAGAAGGTGTTGGAGAGTGACCAGTTCACCCGACAGGTCTGCGATCAGCTCAACTCGGTCCTGGGGGCAATTCGGGATGATGTCGAACACCTGCAGGGGCGCAAATAGCTCCTCGCATCAATCGGGAGTGATTCCGAAATCGAGATTTCTGCTCGTTCTGCGTGGAATGTCGATTTTCTGCCGGAAATTCCAGGAACCTTTTCGATAATGGAGTTGTTAAGGAGTAAGAAGGAAGTGAGCTTGGGCAAGTCACGCTCACGGCTCGGGGCATTCGTCCACAACACAACATCCTTTCTCGCTGCAATCTCGATTACCGGTCCTGACAGCCTAAGAGCTCATGAGCACGGGCGTTCAACACCCTAGTGAATCCAGCGGCACGGCGTTCGCCTTTGTGCGTCCCCTGCCCGGCTCAGGTCGTGTCTCCGACAGCAGCTTCTCTCAGCCGAAACTTGCGGGTGAGATCGATGTGAATACGCTGGGAGCGGTGTTATTCCCCCCCCGGCACGCAGATACCGACCTGATGCCGCCGGTGACTGGCATCCAGCTGGGCCACTTCATCATTGAGGAACGGATCGGGCGAGGCGGCATGGGGGCCGTTTTCCGGGCCATCGACAAACGTCTGGACCGCGTCGTCGCCCTCAAAGTGCTGACGCCGCACCAGTCTCTGGATCGGCAGGCCATTCAGCGATTTCAAAACGAAGCCCGGGCCGCAGCACAACTGGACCACGACCACATTGCCCGCGTGCACTTTGTCGGGGAAGAACACGGGCTGCACTTCATTGCCTTTGAGTTCGTTTCCGGAACCAATATTCGTGACTTCATTTTGCAGAAGTCTCGAATCGATGCGGCGGATGCCGTCAGCTACACGTTGCAGATCGCCGAAGCCCTGCGTCATACCGCAGCAAAAAACGTCGTTCACCGCGACATCAAGCCCTCGAACATCATCGTTTCGTCCACCGGCTGCGTGAAACTGGTCGATCTCGGACTGGCTCGGCAGCTGCGCCCGGAGGAAAGCGGCACCGAAGACCTGACCGTGGCTGGCACGGCTCTCGGCACGTTTGATTACATCTCCCCGGAACAGGCACGCGATGCCCGGAACGTGGATGTCCGCAGCGATATCTATTCACTCGGATGCACGCTGTACCACATGCTGACCGGCGAGCCCCCGTACCCGCGAGGCTCGATGATCGAAAAGGTCGTCAGTCACCACGGCACGCCACCCGATCCGTCCTTGAAGAACCCGCAGGTCACGCCACAACTGGCCCGGGTCGTTCAAAAGATGATGGCCAGCAATCCGGATGAGCGATACGCCTCACCGGACCTGCTGATTCAGGATCTGATTCAGATTGCCGACGATCTGGGGCTGGCTCAGCTTCCGGCCGAGGGTTACATCTGGTCGAAGCCGCTGTTCTCACGGCGACGCTTCTCGTGGGATGGAACAAAGACCTGGATGACCTTCCTGGTCGCCCTCGTTGTCATGGCGGTTCTGGCGGATCGCATGCCGTGGTTTGCAGGTGAATCGCGAAACACCCCATTCCCTGCAGATCAGCAGCCCACTCCACCTGCGGCCCCGGCGCCCGTGATTGCTCCGCCCGCCCCCGCAATGATCATCGATCAGCCGGCCGCTGCGGATCAGGGGCCCGTTGTCGCCACTCCGTCAGATCCAAACGAAAGTGGTGTAGCTGCCGCTCTGTCGGCATGGGAACGGTTGATGGCCAGCTCCGGTGCCACAACGAACTCGGTCATCAAGACCGGTGAGGGTCTGCCTCTGGAGGCGACGCCCTCCGTTTCTCCGAAACCAGCGGCGACGATTGGCCCCGAACCTTTGGGACCGGCCATGGTTCCACTGGCAACGCTTGATCCGCGTTCGACTCTCCCGAACGAAACACCGGCCTCCCCCACCCCCAGAACTCCCGACATCAAATCGCCTGGACCGGGGCAGCTATTCCAACTGGTCACCGACAGCGGGATGCAAACTTACGGTTCTCTGTATGCGGCTGTCACAGATGCTCCGGACAACTCGGTCATCGAGCTTGCTTACGATGGTCGCGAAGCGGGACCGCAGGACCCCATTCGCGTCTCTGGCAAGCGGGTTCGAATTCGCTCTGCCGAGGGCTATCGACCTTTGCTGGAGTTTCGACTCAAGTCGAGTGGAACGACCGGGTCTCTGAACAATTCTGTTCGGATGATCAGCATCGTCAACGGGGGGATCGAGTTCTATGACCTCGACCTCGAAATGCAGACGGCTGCGCAAGTCGTCGTCGACCAGTGGTCACTCATCTCGCTGACCGGTCGCAGTGAATTGCTGCTCAAAGGTTGCTCCTGCACTGTTATGAATTCCCAGAATTCGCCGGCCGCGGTGTTTGAACTTCCATTGCGTCAGTCAGCAGACCTGACGCAAATGATGAAGGACCAGATGCAGATGCCAGGCACCACTCTGCGGCTGGAGGAGTGCGTCATCCGCGGTCAGGCGGACATGGTCCAGCAACGCCATGCCTATCCGACCACGGCTGTCTTGAAAAATGTCGCCGTCGCCGTTTCGGGACACTTGCTGCGTCTCGACGGGCGAGACGTCGTTTCGATGCCTTCGAGCGACTCTGCTCCGGACATGATCGAATTGGCACTCGATCACGTGACAGCCGTTCTGGGAGGTGGCCTGATCGATGCAGACTCCGGCAACTATGGTCGATTCCCGCTGATTCAGGTCGATTCCCGCGACAGCTTGTACAGCCTGCTGAATCCCGAGCGACCGTTCGTCGAATTCTCCGGTCACGAAGAACTGGACGTTCTTGCAGAGCGGCTGGTCTGGATTGGTCGGCGAGAACCAAACTTCTTTGAACTGCTCGGTCCGATGTGGGTCATTGACGCGCCTCAATCCCTGGGACTGGAACCGCGAAGGACGTTCAGTTTTGACGCGTGGACTGAGTACTGGGGCGAAGCTGGCGATGCGATTGTCCGTTCCGGTCTGTTCCGCAATCCCAAACTGGGGCCGGTGGAAGCGCTCTCTCGCATGGAATCGGCCGACTTCGTCCTGCGATCGGGTGATGTCGTCCCCAATCCCGCGTTGAGCGCTACAGCCGATCGCCGTGACTGCGGAGTCGACTGGTCATTGCCTCGGGTTCCCCGCAAGCTGCCAGTTCCGTAGCCGTACGATCGGCTGATGCGTTACCTCCGAGACGATGCGTTCAACCTGCGCAGCCCTCAATGTCGATGCTGCGTTCTCTGTGTTGACTTTTCGCAACATGCTGCCCCAATTGCAGCAGCCTCTCAATCATGCCATGTGGCATGATTCCCATGCCGCTACGCAAGCTGGGAACAGTCTGCGCATGGGGGAACGACCGGGGATTCTGCAGATTTGGTAAATCCGGAAGACATCATTCTGCGTTCGCACAATGGTAGACCCCCGGCCTCCATTGGCCACCTGAGTGCCCCTGACCTGCCCCGATCGCATGGCCGAGACGACTGCCGACACCGCTGCTTCCACGCTCGAAGGAGGAACATACGAAATCCTCCGGCAGCGGCTGCAGACGCATGCTTCGGAGTTGCAAGCGCGTCTTCATCGACTCAACGAAGACCGCAAAGCCGTCTTCGGATCGATCGACCTGAAGCTGCTCACCACCGAACGCATCAGCACTGAGCATAACTGCGTTCCTCGCGACATGATCGCCATCGGGAACCAGCTTCTGTTCGGCTACAACGTGCAGTTCGGCCTGAAGTCTGAGCGCCATGTCTCTGATGTTTTTGCCATCTACACGTTCTCGGAGGAATCGCAGCAGCTTCATCCGGCTCCGCTCAACCTGCTGTCCGATCCGCAGTTTGAAAAGGACTTCCAGGACCTCTACCGCTACTACAAGAACGCGACATTCTCTCGCTTCTATTTCACTCGGACGCACCTGTACATGGTGTTCCAGGTGGGCAAGACTGCCGCTGACATGAAGTCGTTCAAATGGGCACTCACTGGCGAGTCGCTCGTTTATGTCGACAACCGCAGTGATCATGAAGTGCGGTACCCACCTCAGCACGAATTCACCTGGATTCGCACGACGCGGGACATGCATCGTCCCGGACTGCATCCGCACATTTCCATCGAAGACCGCATCTTCGTGGAGACGGTTGGCGGCGACTTGACCATCAAGATCGAGAACAACACCGAGAGCGGTGCAGGCATTTACTCGGAACCGGTCGACGATCCCGACCAGACTCTCGATGATGCGGAGATCTCTTACGCGACGGTCGGCAACTGCCTGCTGCTCCGCATCCGCCCCTACAAGGAGCAGACTTACCGCTACATCGTTTACAACGAAAAGATTCAGCAGGCCCGTCGAATCGATGCCCTGCGCGATGCCTGCGTGCTGCTGCCCGATGATCACGGGTTGATCTTCTCCAACGGGTATTACCTGCAGACCGGCGAACACAAGATGTTCGAAAGCGACCTGCGAGGATTGCTGTTTGAACGCCGCATCGTCTCACCCAATGGTGAGGACACCCTGTATGTGTTTCATCAGCCGGAATCGGGAGTCAATGTCCTTCTGGGCTACAACGTTATCGAACAGCAGGTCGAGACACCGGTCGTCTGTCACGGCTTCACCATGTTTCACGGCGGGGAAATGGTCCTGTTCAAGGCGCAGGGCCAGCCTCAAAAACACCATGCCATTCAGGTTTGGCAAACGCCGTATGTTGGCCCTGATTACATTCCCGAACAGACGACCGATTCTTACCTGTACAAGATTGGTAACCGCGACATTGTGCGGGGCATGTCCGAGTGCCACGAGTTGATCGGACTGATCGACAAGGAAGACAGCTACTCCGGGCTGTATGTCGACCTGGTCCGTCAGACGACCGACATCCTCGACAGCTACTTCTGGATCGGCGAAGAGGCGGCCGCCAATCTTCGCGAACCGCTCAGCGAAATTCGCAATGCCGCCCGCTCAGCCGTCGATGAGTTTGAAAAGGTCACCAAAGTTCGGCGGAACACCCAGACACAAACCGAACAACTGGTCGCTTCAACCCGGGAAGCACTGAATACGGTCGGACGGAAGCGGTTCGACAAGATTGATGAATTCGTTCAGTCGCTGGCACAGCTGCGATCATTGAGAGGCGAGATCATCTCGCTGCGTGATTTGCGGTATGTCGACCTTGAACTCGTCAGTCAATTGGAGAAGCAGGTTGAGGGCTCAACGCTGCAGCTTTCAGAGCGATGTGTACAGTTCCTGCTGCAGCCAACCGCACTACAAGTTTACGAGCAGCGGATCGGCGAACAGTCGCAGCAGATTGCCGGACTGACCAAAGTCACGCAAGCCCGCAGTCTGGATGAGCAGATTGCAACTTCGGCACGCGAATTGGAGATGCTCATCGAGATCGTCTCCAATCTGAAAATTGACGATGCAACTCAACGCACCTCGATCATCGACAATATCTCGGCCATCTTCACTCAGGTGAACGCCGCTCGCGCCGGGCTGAAACGCAAGTCGCAGGAACTGTCTGCTGTTGAAGGAGCCGCGGAGTTTTCCAGTCAGCTGAAGCTGCTGAATCAGTCTGTCGTCAACTGGCTCGACATCTGTGACACGCCCGAAAAGTGCGAAGAGTTTCTCACGAAACTCATGGTGCAGATTGAAGAGCTGGAAGGCCGGTTTGCAGAGCTCGACGAGTTCGTCATTCAGCTGGCTGAAAAGCGGGAAGAGGTCTCCGGAGCCTTTGAGTCTCGGCGAGCACAACTCGTCGAACAACGCAACAAGCGGGCCAGCGCACTTGGTCAGGCGGCCGACCGCATACTGAAAGGAATTAAAGCGCGCGTCAGCTCGCTGACCACAATCAACGAGATTCATGGCTACTTTGCCTCGGATCTGATGATCGACAAGATCCGCAATCTGGTCGGCCAGTTGCTGGGTCTGGACGACACGGTCAAAGCCGACGACATCCAGTCACGACTCAAGTCGCTCCAGGAAGATGCGGTTCGGCAGCTGAAGGACAAGAAGGAACTGTTCGAGGACGGTGCGCATGTTCTGCGATTCGGACAGCATCGTTTCTCCGTCAATACGCAGGTGCTGGACCTGACCACCGTACAGCGCGACGGACAAATTTGCCTGCACCTGACAGGAACGAACTTCTACGAGCCACTCCACCATCCGGAACTGACTTCGGCCCGTGCCGTCTGGGACATGGATGTCGTCAGTGAAAATCAGGACGTGTATCGCGGCGAGTACCTCGCCTACAAGATGCTGACTGCGCAAACGACATGGCCAGCCGATGCTGAGCTGTTGACCGCAGTCCAGCAGTTTATGTCCCCTCGCTACGCCGAAGGATACACCAAAGGAGTCCACGACCATGATGCCGCAATCCTGCTGGCGGCATTGCGATCCATGCAACAGCAGGCCGGACTCCTGCGCTTTTCCCCCGAGGCCCGATCCGTCGCCAGCTACGGGTGGAAGTATCAGTTCGATGTCCGTACACGCAAACAGCTGGAGTCCAGGCTGACCGGCTTTGGCATGATCGCCCAGCTCTTTCCCACAACTGAAGCCGAGGCCGACTATATTGCCGAACTCATCCCGCTGTTGCAGGAGTATTACGAGGATCGAAATGACGGACGAGCGGGCGATGCCGATCCCGCCGCGTCTGTAGAATTGATCCGCGAGGCAGCAGCCTATCTGTTTGCAGAACTGTCCGATCCGCACCGGGAGTCGCGTGGCGGCAGTTTTGTTGTTTCACAATCGGCAGTCAAACTGCAACAACAGTTTCTGAATTACCTTCAGTCACACGGCGCAGAACAGCGATTTCAGCAGTCGATGTCCAGTGTCGCCAAGGATCCCGTTGCCAGCTGTGCGCTGGCCCGGGACTGGGTACAGGCCTACTTGAACAAACAGCGAGTGAATGGCGGCGTAGATTCCACCTTGGCGAGCTATGCCTCCGAAACGGCACTGCTGCTGATTGAAGACAAACTGGAAGAAAGTCGGATCATCAACGCCCAGACCGAGCGGCAGCTTTCCGGACTTGTGGGAACTCACCCGGTGATCGGAGCAGGCGGAATCTACTCACTGAAGCTGCACCCGTTCATGTCGCGGCTGCGACAGTTCGAAGAACAGACCGTTCCGTTGTTTCAGCAATTCCATCAGTTCAAGTCACAGCTGATCGATGAAGCCCGGGAACTGATGAAGCTCTCGGAGTTTCAGCCTCGCGTTCTGTCCTCGTTTGTTCGCAACACACTGATCAACGAAGTGTATCTCCCACTGGTCGGAGACAATCTGGCCAAGCAGATTGGAACTGCAGGTGAAGGCAAGCGAACCGATCGACAAGGGCTGTTGCTGCTCATTTCTCCCCCCGGCTACGGCAAGACGACCTTAATGGAGTACATCGCCAACCGGCTGGGGATCATCTTCATGAAGATCAATGGTCCTGCGATCGGTCATCAGGTGACGTCGCTCGACCCGGCTTCTGCCCTCAATGCCGGCGCCCGCGAAGAGGTGCAAAAGCTGAACCTCGCCCTCGAAATGGGGGACAACGTGATGATCTATCTGGATGACATTCAACACTGCCATCCGGAATTCCTGCAGAAGTTCATCTCACTCTGTGATGCGCAGCGAAAGATCGAAGGCGTCTGGAAAGGGAAGGCTCGAACCTACGACTTCCGTGGCAAGAAAGTCGCCGTCGTGATGGCTGGCAATCCGTACACGGAAAGCGGTGAGAAGTTCCAGATTCCTGACATGCTGGCCAACCGGGCCGACATCTACAACCTTGGCGAAATCATCGGCGAATCGGCCACGGCGTTCGAGATGAGCTACCTGGAAAACGCCTTGACGTCGAACCCTGTCCTGGCACGCCTGGCCGCTCGCTCACAACAGGATGTTTACGCGGTCATCAAGCTGGCCGAACGAGCCCGCCGGGGAGATGCGGCAGTCGGCGGCATCGACATGGAAGGCAGCTACTCGCTGGAAGAGCTGAACGAATTCGTCGGGACAATGACGAAACTGATGCGGGTCCGAGACGTGGTGCTCCGCGTCAATCGCGAGTACATCCAGTCGGCGGCACAACATGATGACTACCGCACAGAACCGCCGTTTCTGTTGCAGGGTTCCTATCGCA
>JAGQPW010000138.1 GCA_020426515.1 Planctomycetaceae bacterium
TGAATGCGATGCTGTGCGACGTATCGAGACCGATAATTCCCACTCGCTTCACGGGCGCTTCCGTCTCAACCGCCACTTGTCCCAACGCACCAGCCACAGGCGGCCACAGGACCGATGTCGTTTCGGTGGCCTTCGGTTCTTCAACGAGAGGCTTGTCTGCCTTCGCGGGTGCCTGCTGTTCTGCCGCAGGCTTGGCCTCCGGTTTCGGTTCCGTAGTAAACTTCCAGATGGAGACGGTCTTGTCCTGCGAGGACAAAGCAATCAGTCCTCCGGGGGCCACACTCAGCCCGGTAATCCGCTCTGCATGAGCGTCTTCCGCCAGGGCAATCTTCGTCCCGTCTTCAATCTCCCAAATATGCAGTTCGTTCTTGCCTTTGAATCGCCCGCCGCAGCCACTCGCGGCATGGGGTGATCCGGGAATCTGCTGCACGCCGGTCACTGGACGGCTGTGTCCTCCGTAAAACCCCAGTCCTTTTCCAGCCTGGAGGTCATAAATATTGACGTGTTCGTCGATGCTGCCCGAAAGCAGTTTCCGCCCGTCTTCCACAAAGGCCACACACAGGACCGGACGTTCATGATCGACAAAGCGATGCACGATCAGTCCATCAGCCAGCCCCCAGACGAGCACCATTCCTTTCTGTGACAAACGGGTCTCATCACCACAGGCGGCCGCGAGCATTGTGCCATCGGGAGAGATCGCCAGTCCCTGAATCGGCTGCTCAACCGCTTCGAACGCCTGAATCAGTGAGCCGTCCGCCCCATTCCAGCGTCGGACGACGCCGTCTTCGCTGCTGGTCAGCACGTCGTCTCCGAGAAATGCCACTCCGGTGGTGTAACCGCGAATGCCTGTCAGTTGCCGCAGCAGCATCCGGGACTTCACATCCCAGATCTCGGCCCGCTGATAAGTCCCCACCACCATGCGGGTCCCATCAGCATTGAATGCCAGGGAGCGCACGAAGCCCGCACCAATTTTGAGCGTCTCCACTTCCTCGCCAGCATCCACGTCCCACAGTTTGACGATGTCGTAGCTGCCAGCTGCCAGGAGGTGTCCATCGGGCGCGAACGCCACGCTCATCACCCAATCTGGAAAGCCGCTCCATCGCTGCGAGGTTGTCAACTCCGCTGCCGGCAGCGTTCCTCCAGCCAGCGATACCAACCAGACACTCAGCAGCAGCCGACAACATGCAGTCATGAATCTCGTCCCAATGGTCCGCGAAGCGAGGAAAATCCAACTCCAGCATCCACAATTGGCGACACGACGACAAGCCATTCCCCCGAAACAGGTTCCGATTCAGAATGACTCTCGTCTTGGCGGGGGCATTCGGCATTTTGTGAGTTCGCTCTCTCCGTGTCGTCTGATACAATCGAGCATGTAGATATCCAGATGGATTTCCCCGCTGCCCAGCCGAAGCGGTGCAGCGTTACTGAGATAGCGATCAATCGTAAGGTGCTGAAATGGTCTTGACGCCTGAACAGGAACAGATTGGGAAGGAAAACTTCTCCGATGCGGTCAACTTCACACGCCGCGACTTCATCAAGGGAGCCGCAGCTGGCGGTGTCGGACTTGGAGCCGCATATGTCCTCACCGAGGAATTGAAAGCCAACCCCGTGAAGGTGGCTTTCATCGGGACCGGCGATGAAGGGGGCGTGCTGATGTCCCAGTTGCCAGTAGAATACATGGACGTTGTCGCCATCGCCGACCTGCGACAGACCAACCGCGATCGAGCCTTCAAGGGAGACGGCAACGACGTCCGCGTCGGTCTCGTTCGCAAGCTGGGAGCGGAAAAGGCGAGCAAGGTTCGTGCCTTCAAGAGCCACAAGGAACTGCTCGAAAACGCCAAGGATCTCGGCGTCGAGGCCGTGGTCATTGCGACGCCACTTGTCTCACATGCTCCCATCGCACTGGACTGTTTCAATGCCGGTCTGCATGTGCTCACCGAAAAGCTGATGGCCCGCACCGTCACCTCCTGCAAGGAGATGATTCGCAGTGCCCGCGAAAAGAACCTGCTGCTGGCCGTCGGTCACCAGCGTCACTACAGCGTGCTGTACCACAATGCCAACAGCCTCGTGCAGAGCGGCATGCTGGGCGACATCAAGTACATTCGCGCCCAATGGCATCGCAACAACAGTTTCCCCGCCGGCGACAGCTGGCGGAAAAGTGTTCCCAAGACCGATGCCGAAGCGCTCAAGGACGTCGACCTCACACCATTCAAGTTCGACGATGTCAACCAGCTGGTCAACTGGCGGCTGTACAACAGCACCGGCGGCGGACTGATGGCCGAACTGGGCAGCCACCAGATGGATGCAGCCAGCATTTTCCTGGGCAAGGTGCACCCGCTGGCGGTGATGGGTTACGGCGGCAAGAACTTCTACGGCATCGAAGGAGTCGGCCCGGAAGACAAGTGGGATGACGACCGCGAAATCGATGACAACATCTACGTGACCTTCGAATTCCCCGGCAAGAACTACGAAAAGAACAACCGGGACAAGTGCATCGTCACCTATTCCTCGATCAACACGAACAAGTTTGAGCCTTACGGTGAGCTGGTGTACGGCAGCCGGGGTACGCTGTTCATGAAGACCGAAAAGGAAGCGATGCTCTGGAAGGAAGATGGCCGCGGCAGCACAGGCGGCGGTCCGGACCAGCGTCTGTGGGTTGTCTCCGCAAAGGCATCGGGCGGCGGCCCGGTGATGGAAGCCTACGAAACCACCTCCGGTCCGGCCAAGGGGACTGGTGACGGCCCCAACTGGGCCGACAACGTGAGCCGAGGCTATACGGAAGAGATGGAACACTTCTGTTACGCCATCCGCAATCACGGTCCGGACTACTGGCCGAACGGAAAGCCTCGCCCGGTTGAAGACGGCGGTCTCCGCTGCAACGGTGTGGTTGCCATGGCCGATGCGATCATGGCTCTCACAGCCAACATTGCCATGGCCACCGGCAAGAAGATTGAGTTCAAAGCCGACTGGTTCGATCCCGACAGCGACGCCGCTCCGGAAACCGATCCGGAAGTCGTTGGCTAATCGGCAAACGTCTGTCATTGCAAGGGGATTTCACCGCCGGTGAAATCCCCTTCGCGTTCTTTTGCCAGCCAGAGATGGCCCTTGTTGTTCGCTCGCAGCAAACCGGGTCATCCGGTTGCTTCCTCTTCAACGCTGAAAACAGGAACTGTATTCGTGTCTCTCGATGTCTACGGCGTGGGCAATGCCCTGGTTGATATTCAGGCCCATGTTTCCGATGAAACTCTTGTCGCTCTCGACTACGCCAAGGGAATGATGACCCTGGTTGACGACGATGCTCAACAGCAGGTCCTCGCCAAACTCGATGGTATCGATGTCTCCCGCTGTGCCGGGGGCTCTGCCGCCAACACCATTGTTGGCATCGCCGATTTTGGCGGCAAATCCGCTTACGTCGGCAAGACTGCCAGCGATGAGGTCGGCGAATTCTTCCTGCAGGATATGCGGAAGATGGGCGTGCGAATCGAAGTTCCTCCCGCCGCTGGTCAGTCGGGCACCTGCGTGGTGTTGATTACCGACGATGCACAACGAACCATGCTCACCAGCCTGGGAGTCTCCGCCACTCTCAGTCCTGACGACATTAACGAAGACGAAATTCGCCAGGCCAGGTATGTGTATATCGAAGGTTACCTGTTCGCCGGAGAGCCGACGCGCAGCGCTGCGTTAAAGGCCATTGAAGTCGCCCAGAAGCACGGCGTCAAAATTGCCTTCACCGTGTCCGATCCATTCCTCATTCAATACCACAAGGATGAGTTCTGGAAGCTGATTAAAGGCCCCGTTGATCTGCTGTTCTGCAATCTCGAAGAAGCCCGCGCTCTGACCGGCAAGCATGATGCCGTCGACTGTGCCCATGAGATTCACAAGCACGCCGAAAATGTCGCCCTCACCCTCGGCGGCGATGGCTCCCTGCTGATGCACGAAGGTCAGGCCATCCCAATCGAAGGGGTCTCCGTCAAAGCCATCGACACCACCGGGGCCGGCGACATGTACGCCGCCGGAATTCTGTACGGCATTACCAACGGCCTCACCTGGAAGCAGTCCGGTCATCTCGCCTCCCACGCCGCTGCCCGCATTGTCAGCCAGTTGGGGGCTCGCCTGAAGCAACGATTCACCCCGGAAGAAATCGCCCAGTTGCGAGGATAAACTTATGCCGAGCATTGGTCTGGTCCGTTACGGCGTGGTGCCCGAAGTCGCACGTTGCGAACTGCTGGAAGGCGTCCAGCCGGTTCGCGGCTCGGCACTTGTCGTCGAAACACATCGCGGCCCCATGCTGGCCACGCTACTGGAAATCGCACGTCCTCCAGTGGAGCCGGGACAGCAACTCGCGCCGGCTCAATTTCACATGCTGCGAATCGCCACCGACGAAGATCAGCAGGAATCTGCAAGACTGCGTGAGCAGGCACTCGCCAACTGCAACGACTGGGAACAGCGTATCCGCGACTGGGATGTCGATCTGCAGCTGTTGGACTGCGAATTCACGCTCGATGGATCAAAGCAGATTCTTTACGTCCTCAACGATCGCGGTCCCGACTGCACCAAACTCGCCATTCAGGCCGCAGCGAAAGGCCTGGGCATCATCGAAGTGCAGCCCGTCGGCAGCGAAGGGCTCATCTCCCAGCCCGTCAGCGATGGAGGTGGAGGCTGCGGCTCAGGCGGAGGGTGTGGTTCCGGAGGCTGCGGCCACTAGGTCGTTGACCACACGCACGGGCCATTGTCCAAACGGCTCACATCAGCCACGGGCAAAGAACAGCCAGTCGGTATAGTCTCCACCCACGTGGCGATTACGGTACGTTACCGGCTGCACGCTCACGTCGCGAAACACACGACGCAGCGCTGCTTCAAACGGCGAGCTCTCCGCATATGACCATACCCCCAGCAGCCCTCCCGGCTGCAAATGCTCGCGAGCCAATTGCAACCCAGACTCCGTATAAAAGTCCCCGTCCCCCTCGTCCAGTGTGTCATCCGGGGAGTGATCCACATCGATCAGAATCAAATCAAAACGTCGTGACGGTTCTTGCGACAGCATCGCATAGATATCGCCGCTGGTCACCATGAGTCGCTCATCTGCATTGAGTTCACTGGACAACGGCAACAGCCCCTCACGCAACCAGTCAATCACTTGAGGCAGAAACTCAATCACATCGACTGTCTTCACCACAGGCGATGACAGTGCAGCCTGAGCGGTGTAACCGAGTCCCAGTCCGCCGACGAGCACACTCAGATTCTCGCCGCCATGCAGTTCCCGCGCGGTCCTCGCCAACGCCTGCTCGGAATCGGTATGCAGACTGCTCATCAGGAATTCGTGATTGAGCGTCACTTCGGTCACCAGCGTCCCCGGTTCCGACAACAACTCCCGCCGTCGCAAACAGAGCGGCCCCAGTGACGTCTCCTCATACGCCAGAATCTCAAAACGGCGTGCTGCCATGCTGGTTGCCTGCTCAAGGAGATGCTCGCACCGCAGTTCCACAGCTGAGGCTCCCCCCAACCATAACACCTCCCCCGCCCCACAGCGACCAGCAACAGCGAATCTCACATCAACACATTGGCACTTCACAGATCGCCAGTGAACGTGCGCGCCCCTGGCAACTCCGAATCAACACACAAGAATGCCTTCATGTGCCCATTCTGTCTGCCTGTTAATCTGGCGTTGGTGCAGATGTCCTTGGCAATGACCTGAGCACATCCCATTCTCGAGCGTTGAGTTGATCGCGTTAACTCCGTCCTCGCGAGGTCAAAAAGAAACCCATTGTCGGCGGAGCAAATCGCACATAGAAGTCCCGCTCAGCCGGCGGAATGAAAGCCGTGAATTCGGCATGATACGCTGACGATTCTCACCGAAGTCCATGCAACCATGCGGCTCGCAACGTTCGGCTGCAATGGTTTGCCGCAGTCCCCCAGACGTCCGGATTCCGCTCGGGACTGTCCCCAATGAAGCAACATTTCTGAACCTTGCGGCACCGGATTTGCAATTGTCGGGCTCAACAGAAAATCTGTTCGCTCACGAACGAACAGGCTGCATGATGGCCCGCACCACTGCCAACCAGCATGGATGCTCTTGTGCATAGTCGCGTGCGCTGAAGAAACCAGACCAGTCCGTCCAGTGCGACACAAACGCGCCTGCAGGCTTCTCGCGTCATTCGCCTTGAACTTCTGTCCCGCCCCGTAGGACCTACCACTTTCGGAGAAAATGTCATGCGATCCCTGCCATCGCGTCACCGTGGCTTCACGTTGATCGAGTTGCTCGTTGTCATTGCAATCATCGCCATCCTGATTGCCCTGCTCCTGCCAGCTGTCCAGCAGGCACGCGAAGCCGCCCGTCGAACTCAGTGCAAAAATCACCTGAAACAATTTGGTCTGGCCCTGCACAATTACCACGATACATACAGCGTATTCCCATACGGCCAGCAGGGCGAAGTCTCTGGAGCGACCCATCGTCGTGCCTGCTGGTTCCAAAGCATCCTGCCCTTTGTTGATCAGGCCCCGCTGTACAACAAGTACTCTCAGGATACGACGGAATACGTCCATCAGATTACCAGTGACATTGCAACGACCATCGTCCCGATGATGAGCTGCCCCTCTGATCCTCAAACCCCCGGACGAGGCGGCAACGGCGGCACCGTGGCGTTTCAAACCAGCTACGTCGTCGCCGCTGGCGTCGGGCAGACCTACTCGGTCGACTCCCTGAACTCCGTAATCACTGTGACAAACATGAATATCCCGAACGTCAGCGATCCGGGCGGACTGTTTGGCCTCAACTCACGACTCGAGCTGCGAGACTGCCTGGACGGCAGTTCCAACACACTGCTTGCCAGCGAGGGAATCATTCGCGCCAACGGTGTGGCCGGATGGGGAGAGCTCGGTGGCGTCTGGGGCGGAGCACCGCACGGCTCCTACGGTTTCTCCGTAGCGGAAACTCCGAACACCTCGGTGGCCGACCGCGTGTACAGCTGCAAAGCCACTCAGGTCCCCGGGGCCCCCAACAGGGCACCGTGCGAGAACGGCAATGCCGGAGGCTTGTCCGGACGCTGGAACTTTGCCCGCAGCTTCCATGTTGGCGGAGTACAGGCTGCCATGGCCGATGGAGCCGTCCGCTTCTTCTCCGACAACATCGATCGCCAGACCTGGATAAAGCTCGGCATCCGAAACGACCAACTCATCATCGGCGAATTCTAACCCCGGCAACGACTCCGCACCGACTCGATGGAACCCGCAGCGAGGCATCGGACTTCCATGCCTCGCTCTACCCCCGACACGCGACGTATCGGGGCCGGAGGCATGCTCTCGAATAACTGTAGGGGCAACCTCTTCAGTGAAGTACAGCTCTCAAGTCCTCGAACCGATTGAATCGAAAGTTGCAGAAAATGCTCGGTCATCGACACGTTCAACCTGGAACACTGTTCTGCTTTTCACTGGTCTTCAGCGCTCTGCTGCTGTCTGGCTGTGGCGGCTCAGGCGATGGTCCGGAAGTCTTCAAAGTCTCCGGGACCGTCAGCCTCGATGGTCAGCCCGTCGAAGAAGGTCGGATCCTGCTGAGAAAGAAATCTGGAGATGGCAAAGCCTTCTCCGCTCCCATCAAAGACGGCTCCTTTACCGTGACGTCGGAAGCCGGTCCGATGTCGGTTGAAATCACAGCGTCGCGGATCATTCCAGGAAAGTTCGATAACAGCAATGGAACCCCGGAACCGGTAGGAGAGATGTACATACCCAAGCAGTACAATGCAGCCACCACACTGGAAGTGATTGTCCCCGAAGGTGGCAAGTCCGATGCGGACTTCCCGCTTTCTTCGTGAGTCCATTCCACACCACAGCAGTGTTGGCTAGCAATTCGACTGAGAAGCCCTAGAGAGACAGGTCCGTCCACTCACGAAAACGCGCTTCATCGGCGTTGCGGCCACTCAGGGTCAGGACGATGTCGCCTGCCCCGTCGAGGCGAATCTGCCCCGAGAACAGAGCAGCCAGAGTAATTGCCCCGGACGGTTCGCTCCGCAGTCCGTGGTTGTCATACAGCCAGCGCATCGCCCGCCGCGTCTGAACATCCGGAATACTCACCGACTGCCTCACATGTTGCTGCAGGATCGGCCAGTTGTGTTCGCCCACATCGTACGACAGCAGCCCATCGCAAATGCTTGTCGGTTGATCAACCCGAACTCTGCGTCCCGCCTGCAGCGACTGTCGAAAGTCGTCCGCGAGTTCGGGTTCCACACCAACGATCTGACACTTTGGAAAGCCATCGGCCATCGCCAAAGCATGCCCCGCCATCAAGCCCCCACCGCTCACGGGGCAAAAGAAATGCGAGACCTCCCGCCCTTGTTGTCGCAACTCCTGAACAATCTCCAGCCCGCCCACTCCGTTGCCGGCAATCACCAGATTGTCGTCATAGGGAGAAGCCTGAACCCCGCCAAGATCCTCGACAATCTCACGCGTCAGTCGATCTCGGATTCCGGTCTGGTGATCGGTCGTGATGTCGTACGTACGAATCTCCGCTCCAAACGATCGCGTCAATTCGAACTTCACCTGCGGCGCCGATTCCGGCATCACAATGATCACCCGCTTGCCGTACCGCATGCCCGCGTAGGAAATGCCCGAAGCGAAGTTTCCAGAAGAGTGCGCGGCGACCGGCCGATCGCCAATGCGATCCAGATTGCCTGCCATCCAGTTCAGGGCTCCCAGCACCTTGAAAGAACCGACCGGCGTCCAGCCGTAATCCTTCAGCCAGACTCGTCGACCCGGCGACAGCTTCAACTCCTGCTCGAGCCGGTAAGAACGAATCAATGGGACCGGGGAGAGATGCTGCCGAATCACAGCCTCTGCTCGCCGGACATCCTCAATCGTGGCCACGGTAATCGACATCGAAGTCCTGCAGGTCATGGGGGCGAGACAAATCGTCCCGAAACGCTACAGCGACTCTCTGGTCAGAATCAAGAGCAGCACCCGCGTCACGGCAAACGAGAACTCAGCCGTGCGGTCAGAAACACTCAAACCAGACTTGGGTTTCCCAGGCATTGAATCGAACCGGAGGGCCGGGTTCCCTCCCAAACAGTTTGCCTCTGCTGAACCACCAACGAACCTCAACCCAATATTCAAAGAACAGGGAGTCCACGGAATGCGACAGGGATTGCTGATCGACATGGATGGTGTCATTTACCGCGGCAACGAACTCATCCCCGGTGCCCGCGAATTCATCCACGGACTGAAGAAAGACCGTGTGCCCTTTCTGTTCCTGACAAACAACAGTCAGCGAACGCGACGCGATGTCCAAACGAAACTGCAGCGCATGGGCATCGAAGTCCACGAGCGGAACATCTTCACCTGCGCCATGGCGACAGCAAGATTCCTGGCCGCGAAGAAGCACGCCGGAACCGCTTACGTGATCGGCGAAGGAGGACTGCTGCAGGCTCTGCACCGGAATGGGTACTCAATCGTCGACCACTCGCCGGACTTCGTCGTCGTTGGCGAAGGGCGAACCGTCACGCTCGATGCCTTGGAACGAGCCGTCAACATGATCATGAACGGCGCCAAGCTGATCGCGACCAATCTCGATCCCAACTGCCCGACACAATCCGGCACGCGTCCCGGTTGCGGAGCCACGGTGGCGTACCTCGAAGCCGTTACCGGGATCAAGGCATTCAGTGTGGGAAAGCCAAGCCCCATCATGATGCGCGTCGCCCGCAAGGAACTTGGACTGGCGACCTCGCAAACCGTGATGCTCGGGGACACCATGGAAACCGACATTCTGGGCGGCGTGCAAATGGGCTACCGGACGATCCTCACGTTGACCGGCAGCACAAAACGAGAAGACCTCGACCACTTCGCCTACGGGCCAGATGTGATTGTCGAATCCGTTGCAGAACTGAGTGACCCCGCACAATTCCTGCGAGACCACCTCCCCGGCGGCAATGTTGACGATGACACCGTCACCAGCATTCAGGCCTGGAAAGCAGCCAACGGCTAAAACGCCCCCCTGGAACCTCCTGAGCCGGAGTCACATCAGTATGTACTTGTGCATCGTAATCCCTTAACTTGGGGACCTTTGACACCAGCCGACTGATCATACCTCACAGCCAGCGGAACCCGGGACATGTTGCAGCTACTAGGGCAATCGCCTTCCCAACGCGAATTCTGCGACGGCTTGTCGCGTCGGAACTTCCTGCAGATCGGTTCTCTGGCGGCCCTTGGCACCGCCGGAGGCTGGGCCTTGCCGGAGATTCTGCGTGCAGAAGCCGCGACCGGAAAAACATCGCCAAAGTCCGTGATCATGATCTATCTGGTCGGGGGCCCGCCGCATCAGGATATGTTCGATCTGAAACCGGAAGCCCCGGCGGAAATCGCTGGCCCCTGGAAACCCATCCCTACCAATATACCGGGAATCGATATCTGCGAAGCATTCCCGCGTCTGGCGACAATGGGAGACAAGTTCAGTGTCATTCGGTCACTGGTCGGCAACCAGCCAGGCCACGATGCCATTCAGGTCTTCAACGGCCATCACCCCCGCAACCCCACACCGGCCGGTGGCTGGCCGCAGCTTGGGTCCGTTGTCTCCAAGGTGCTCGGCCCGGCTGAACCCTCTTCGCCTCCTTTCGTCAGCATGTGCTACCCCTGCACACACGGACCTTACAACGAGCCTGGGCCCGGATTTCTTGGAACCGCGCACAGTGCATTCCGTCCGCTGGGCCCCACTCGTGATGATCTGATTCTGCAGGGCATTACCCTCGAACAACTGGCTGATCGCCGCTCACTCCTGCGAAGCTTCGATCGACTCCGCCGCGATGTTGACTCAACTTCCACGATGCATGGGATGGATGCCTTCACCGATCAGGCACTGGGGTTGCTGACATCGTCCAGACTCGCCACGGCACTGGACATCACCCAGGAAGATTCGCAAACCATCGAACGTTACGGGACCGGAGACCCAACCATCTTCATGGATGGAAACGGTGCCCCGCGCGTACCACAAAGCCTGTTAATGGCCCGACGGCTCATCGAAGCCGGTGTCCGGGTCGTCACACTCAACTACAGCAAGTGGGACTGGCACGGAGGAAACAACAACTCCATCTTCAAACGCGAGGCCGAAGATTTCCCGGTCTTTGATCAATGTGTCAGCGCATTGATCGAAGACCTGCATGCGCGAGGTCTGGCCGAAGATTGCGCTGTCGTGGTGTGGGGCGAATTTGGACGTACGCCAAAAATCAGCGCCCAGGTGGGACGCGACCACTGGCCACAGGTCAACTGCGCACTGCTGGCTGGAGGCGGCATGCGGCACGGCCAGGTGATCGGAGCCACCGACCGCATTGGCGGAGAAGCCGTCGATCGCCCGGTCACCTTTGCTGAAGTCTACGCCACGCTGTTCCAGCATCTGGGGATCGACAGCAAGCAGACGACCATTGCCGATCTCAATGGCCGTCCGCAGTACCTTGTCGAAGACAGTGCTGCTCCGCTTCCGGAAATGGCGTAGCGTCCGCGAGCTATTCGCTCTTGCTCATCGCCGCTTCCAGCTTCAGCAACCGTTGTTCAAGCTGCTGAAGTTGCTGCTCTTTCTGTTGCAGTTGGGCCTGCTGTTCCTGCACCTGTTGCAACAGCAGCGGGGTAAGCAGGTGGTACTTCACCGTCTCCGGCTGCCCATCCTGGTTGAACACCACCAGTTCCGGGAACACTTCAGCCACTTCCTCGGCAATCAGCCCGTATTGCACTGGCTTGTCGCCGTCATTGAACGCCTTCTTGTAGCGAAACGTCACGGGACGCAGGTTCTGTAAACGCTCCTGAGTTTCCGCTTCGGAGAGATCGTGAATGTCTTCCTTGAAGCGTCGTGAGGAACTGACCGTGCCCAGTTGTCCGGTGCTGTCAATCATCACTGGCACTGCATCGTTGACACCGGTCGTCACACCCACAACACCGGCGAGGAAGGCCCGCGTCTGATTCTCGGAGCTGCCAATACGAATCGTCTTCTCTTCTTCCGCTACCCCTTTGTGAGCAATCACAATATTGTGACTCCCCGTCGTCAGCAGTTCCCCTGCCATCGTTCCAATCACGATGTTGTTGGAACCTTCCGTGTTGTTCTTCAGCGACTCGGTACCGATCGCCGTATTGCTGTTGCCGGTTGTATTGTTGATCAACGCTTGCAGACCATACGCCACATTCCAGCTGCCGGATGTATTTTTCTGAAGCGCGTACGCACCGGAGGCTGTGTTGCTCTTGCCCGTCAGATTTTCCTGCAGAGACCAAAACCCAAACGAGGAATTGTACTCGCCCACCGTGTTATTCCGCAGAGTTTCCGTGCCCACAGCAGTGTTCCAACTGCCTGTGGTATTCTTGTCCAACGCGTAGGCACCAACCGCGGTATTGCTGTTTCCCGTCTCGTTGGAAGCCAGCGAGAACCTCCCAAATGCCGAGTTGTAGCTGCCCGTCGCGTTGTTCTTCAGCGATTCTGTTCCCACGGCGGTATTCTGTTGGCCGGTCGTGTTTTTCCTCAACGCCCACGCTCCCGCGGCCGTGTTGTAGTCTCCCGTTGTATTGAACTGCAGGGCATTCACCCCCACTGCTGTATTAATGACGCCTGTCGTATTCTCCTGCAGTGCGTTTTCGCCCTGGGCCAGATTGTCGTTGTAACGCAGCGGGATATCGGCCATCTCGTCAGCATTCAGCATGCGGTCGTAGATGATCAGGTCATCGACCCACCCGTCAAAGCTGACGCCGGACTTGCTGTTCGCAAAGCTCCAGACTTTGTCCTTCGCCCCAGCATTCAACTTGAATCCTTGGGGCAAGTCGGTTTCGCCAACAATTGTCCCATTCATGTACACCCGCACCTTGGACTCGGGAATGCTCACACCGCAGATCAACGCGTAATTGTTAAGATCTGACAGCGTCGCATTCTCAACCTCATACTTGAATTTCCCATCATTCAGCGTCACGAACAGCTTTCCGTTCTCCGATCGGGACAATCCGAACCACGCCTCCCCTGCTCCCGCGGACAGAATGTGATTTGACTTGTCCTGATAGGTTCGCCCCTGGAACCGCATGGCCACGGTGAATTCATCGAAGTTGAGCGCCGGGGTGCTGACCTGAGCCACATAC
>JAGQPW010000139.1 GCA_020426515.1 Planctomycetaceae bacterium
GACCGTCCCGTCGTGTCTCAACTATGTGAACAAATGGGAGTTACGGCCACTGCGGTGCGTCAGAGGTTGAGTCGGCTGCAGGCCATGGGGTGCATTGAACGCGAGACCGTTCGCCGCGAACGTGGTCGACCTCAGCATCGCTATCGGCTGACAGATACAGGAATTCGACAGCTGGGCGACCGTTCTGGTGAACTGGCGGCCTTGCTGTGGCAGGAGATTTCTCAGATTAAAGAGAATGATGTCCGACGCGAGTTGCTGGGCCGCATTCGATCGCGGCTCATCGCCGGATTCGGTCAGGAACTGGGTGAAGGCAATCTGCACGAACGGATGCATCAGCTGCGGAACTCGCTGGAGTCACGCGGACTGATGGCGGAAATTGAAGACACAGATGAACTTGGGGAACTTCCCATCCTGCGGGAGCACAGTTGTCCCTACCAGGATCTGGCAGCAGTCGACCCCGCAATTTGCGAGGTCGAAGCTTCCGTTTATGCCGAACTGCTCGGAGCTCCGGTGGAGTTGTCCGCTTGTCGGCTGGATGGTCACCGCTGCTGCGAGTTTCAGGTTGGCGCCCCAAGTTAGGGATTGGCCCTGTCAATGGTTGTGAGAGGCGAGGAAACTTCGTTCTAATGCAGCGTTAAACCGATTGCTCGTAAGAGAACGTGCAGACCTCGTGGAGTTTGAGTCATGACGTGGATTGAAGGTCGTTTCGAAGAAAACGTGATCACGACGACACTGGAACAGGCCATGAACTGGGCCCAGCAGTCGAGCGTGTGGCCGATGACGTTCGGTCTGGCCTGCTGTGCCATTGAGATGATGGCCGTGGGCGCCAGCCGCTACGACTTGGACCGTTTCGGAGCCGGTGCGTTTCGTGCCAGTCCTCGTCAGGCCGACCTCATGATCGTGGCCGGAACAGTGACTCATAAGATGGCCAGCCGCGTGCGTCGCCTGTACGAACAGATGGCCGATCCGAAGTACGTTATCGCGATGGGCGCCTGCACCGTCGGCGGTGGTCCTTATTTCAAGCATGGATATCACGTCGTGAAGGGAGTCGACCTGGTCGTCCCAGTCGACGTCTATGTTCCCGGCTGCCCTCCCCGTCCGGAGGCGCTGCTGGAAGGGATCATGCGAATTCAGGACAAGATGCGTGCCCGCAAGATCAACGCAAAGTCAGGAACAGCGAGCTGGAGCAAGCCCGGCGAAATGCTGGATGAACAGCTCCCTGTCCCACACCACACAGGTTACGTTCAAGATCCGGAAGTTGTTCTGGCCTGACGCCCGAACGCTCCGCACCACGAACTCTGGACAACAGCCCGCGACGGGATTCGCAGGCGGTATGGATTGTGTCTGGAGATGAACACAGCCCGGTTTCCATAAGAATTCCGGACGATGTTCGAGCAAGGAGCATCCGCAGTCCCTGCGGATCAGCACCCTTATATGGGGTCAGGATGTTCCCCCGCCAAAGCAGCAAACTTCCTTAACCACCACTGCAAGATTCCATGTCACAGCCCGCTGTATTGAAGATTGAAAACCTGCACGTCTCGGTTGGAGACACTCCCATTCTGAAGGGAGTCAACCTTGAGATTCGTCAGGGGGAAATCCATGCCCTGATGGGGCCCAACGGCTCCGGCAAGAGCACACTGGCCTACACATTGATCGGCCACCCGAAATACGAAGTCACCGAAGGCAGTATCACCGTCGATGGCGTCGAACTGAACGAGCTGGACCCGTGCGAGCGAGCCCGCATGGGGATGTTCCTCGCCTTCCAGTATCCGGTCACCATCCCCGGAGTGAAGGTCGCCGACTTCCTGCGGCATGCCATCTCGAACATCCGCAACCCCGAACGCAAGGAAGGGGAAGAGCTGATGCCGATGCGCGATTTCCGCAAGGAACTTCGCGACACCATGAACGAGCTCAATATCGATGCCGAGTTCGCCCGACGTTACCTCAACGACGGATTTTCCGGCGGCGAAAAGAAGCGGATGGAAATTCTGCAGCTGGCCATGCTCAAGCCCCGGTTCGCCATCCTCGATGAAACGGATTCCGGCCTCGACAGCGATGCCGTTCGCGTCGTGAGCGAAGGCCTGCAGAAGTTGAGCGGCCCGCACATGGGCGTGCTGATCATCACGCACCACGAGCGACTGCTGGAGTACAATATCCCCCATTACACCCACGTGATGCTTGCGGGTCGAATCGTCGAAACCGGCGATGCTGCCCTGGCCCACGAACTTCACGCCAACGGCTATGCCGGGGTGCGTGAACGCCATCCGCAGGAAGCCGCTGAAGAGCAAGAAACACAGGAAGTCACGACTCCGTAATTCGTTTGATTCCGACCACCCGCAATCCCGACTTTCCATCGGAGAGAGCAAGCCATGTCCACCATCGATACACTCACCACACCCGACGAAGAGCTCGACGATCGCGCTCAAGTTGACATCGGGGACTATCAGTTCGGGTTCCACGACCCGACTGACAAATATGCCTTCACCTCCCGCCGAGGTCTCGACCGCGAAATGGTCGCTCAGATCTCCGAGATGAAAGGCGAACCCGGCTGGATGCGTGACTTCCGTCTGAAGTCACTGGAGATTTTCGAACAGAAGCCCATGCCCAACTGGGGTGGCGACATGTCCGGAATCGACTTCCAGAACATCTTCTACTACGTGAAGGCCAGCGACCGGCAAGGCAAGACTTGGGACGAAGTTCCTGAAGACATTCGCCGCACGTACGATCGCCTCGGCATCCCCGAAGCGGAAAAGAAGTACCTCTCCGGCGTGAAGGCGCAGTACGAGTCCGAAGTGATCTACGGCTCGCTGCAGGAAGACCTCGCCAAGCAGGGCGTGCTGTTCACCGATACCGACTCGGCCCTGAAGGAGCATCCGGAGATCTTCCGCGAGCACTTCGGGACGATCATTCCGCCCAGTGACAACAAGTTCGCTGCTCTGAACTCGGCTGTGTGGTCCGGTGGTTCGTTCATCTATGTTCCGCCCGGCGTGAACATCGACTTCCCGCTGCAGGCTTACTTCCGCATCAACACGGAAAACATGGGGCAGTTCGAGCGGACTCTGATCATCGTCGATGAGGGTGCCAATGTGCACTACGTCGAAGGCTGCACCGCCCCAACCTACAGTAGTGATTCCCTGCACTCCGCTGTCGTCGAAATCGTCGTCAAGCGCAAAGGCCGTTGCCGTTACACAACCATTCAGAACTGGTCGAATAACGTCTACAACCTCGTCACCAAGCGCGCCATGGCCTATGGCGATTCGCTGATGGAATGGGTCGACGGCAACCTCGGCTCCAAGCTCACCATGAAGTACCCCGCCATCTATCTGATGGAACCGGGCGCTCGTGGCGAAACGCTGTCCATTGCCTTCGCTGGCGACGGACAGCATCAGGACGCCGGAGCCAAAATGGTTCACTGTGCTCCCAACACCTCCAGCCGCGTGATCTCCAAGTCGATCAGCAAGGATGGTGGTCGCGCAGGATATCGCGGACTCGTCAAAGTGGAGAACGGCGCAACCAACTGCAAAAGCAACGTGGTGTGCGATGCCTTGATCCTCGACTCCAAGAGTCGCAGCGACACGTACCCGTACATCGAAATCGATGAGGACGATGTGGCCATCGAGCACGAAGCCTCCGTCTCCAAGATTGCCGAAGAACAGCTCCTGTACCTGATGAGCCGCGGCATGACCGAGACCGAAGCCTCCTCAATGATCGTTACCGGATTCATTGAGCCACTCGTCAAGGAACTCCCCATGGAGTACGCCGTGGAACTCAACCGGCTGATCGAACTGCAAATGGAAGGCAGCGTCGGGTAACAAACCCGGACGCTTCGTCAACGACTTCTCACAGCCTCGGGATCACCTGATCCCGAGGCTGTTTTGCGTTACCCAGGCGAACATCGTCCTGACGGATGAACTGGCAGCTCGACCGGTGGTTCAGTACGCTCGATACATCCACCAACTCCCGGAGCACTCTGATGTCGATCGACCGATTGATTGCGTATGTGTCGTTGAGCTTCGTCGCTGGCTCGATGCTGCTGTTGCCAGCCAGCGCAGCAGACGAACCATCGACTGCACAGCCCGCCGGAGCAGTCCTTTTCTCCGATGATTTCGAACGCGATGAAGCCACGCCGGACATAGAAGACATTGGCCCCGGCTGGCGCAGTAATAGTGCGTGGCGAGCCCAGGGCAGGAAGCAGGTCGATCTCGATGGCGGAGCGATGCACATCACTCGCGTTCCGGAAGCAGATCATGGAGTCGCCATCTTTCATGACGTCGAGTTTCAGGATGGCTCCGTTGAACTGAAATTCAAGCTCGGTCCCGGCGACGATCTCGGTATCGACTTCGTTGATCGCGAACTCAAGACCGTCCACGCCGGGCACCTGTGTATTGCTCGCGTGAAACTGAACGGCGCCTCTCTGTCCGACTCTAAGACCGGAACCATGGATCTTAAGATCCGTGAGCAGCGACAAAGCGGAAAAGTCCCCCCAGAAGTTGCCGCGCTGCTAAAGACCAAAACGATCAACTTCCCGTTGAAGCTCGAAGCCGATCAGTGGCACCACATGCGGGTCACCGTCGAAGCAGACACGATGAGCGTTGCCATCGATGGAAAGCCTGTTGGTCAGTTCCAGTCTGTGGGCATTGCCCATCCTACGAAGCGGATGATTACCCTGGCTGTTAACAAATCTGCGTGGGTGGATGATGTCGTCGTGCGTCGCATTCGCTGAATCGGGCCAACTCGGGCATCGACCTTGAAAGACACTATTCTCCAGCGGTTTCGATGGCCCGCCTGATGGCCTCCTGCACTCCCATGGGACGGACAGAAAACAGGGACAATGCCCGTGCATCACGCACCACGGTTGGATTCTTCAGCCCTTCAATCAGGTGCCGACCCACTTCGAAACTTGCGGGAGTGACCAGCGCCAGCCACAAGCTGGACAGATAGGGTGTGAGCACAGGGACGGAAATCAGCCAGCGTCGAAGGTTCCTCTGGCGGGCGTATTCTCGAATCAGGTCACCATAGCTGACGACATCCGCCCCTCCGATTTCGTAAGTCTGACTGCCATCCACATGGGCCGTTCGCGCGGCAAGCAAATAGGCAACAACGTCATCGACGGCGATAGGCTGCGTCGGCGTCGTGAGCCAGCGGGGACAAAGCATGACCGGCAACCTGTCGGTCAACGACTTCATCAACTGGTACGATAAGCTCCCGGCCCCGATAACCATTCCCGCGCGAAACTCGATGGTTTCGACACCGGAGCTTCGCAGAATTTCCCCCACCTCATGTCGACTGCGGAGATGCGGCGACAGCTTGGGATCATCATCATCACCCAGTCCGCCCAGATAGATCATCCGGGACACCCCGGCGCGCGCTGCCGCTTGAGCGAAGTTCATGGCCGCCTGTCGATCCTGCTCCTCAAAGTCGGTTGAGCCCGACATGAGATGCACCAGATAATAGGCGGTCTGGACTCCGCGCAGTGCCTCGTCCAGTGTCGCAGGCTCCAGCACATCCCCCTGCACGATCTCTGTGCCCTGCCCCGCGAGCCGACGCAGCTTATCTGGAGTGCGTACCAGGCAGCGAACCTTCACCGGTTGTTGCTCCAGCAGAGGCAGCAACCGTCCCCCCA
Source organism: Planctomycetaceae bacterium (assembly GCA_020426515.1). Taxonomy (GTDB): domain Bacteria; phylum Planctomycetota; class Planctomycetia; order Planctomycetales; family Planctomycetaceae; genus JACKHO01. Next base: position 5,624 of record JAGQPW010000139.1, read on the forward strand.
CATACCCCGAAGCTCCTGTGAGCAAGACGACGGACCGTTCGTTCGTCACTTCAGTCTGTCGCCCTGATTCCGGCATAGAGCTAACTCAGAAAAACTTCCTGTTGGGGAACGCGTTCTGTTGCGGATAGTATCACAGAGGCTGAGGCTGTTGTCGAACAGCATTATTGAGAGGGCGGCAAGAGAGAACAGCAAATGGGCATGTTGTCCCTGCGAAAACCGTCTGCCGAGTCCCTGCGTCATTTTCTGGCGAGTCAGGGTTCTGAAGAATTGACGTACTCTCAATGGGGAGCCACTGCCGAGACTCCACCGCCCAGCTTCGTCCTCGATCATACCCGAATTCGACTTGGCACCGGAGAAGGTCTGTTCAAAGCAGCGCAAGGGGCGCTCAGGCGATGGCAGCAGTTCGATCTGGGTTGGGTCGACGCCTGGCCTCGCGACACGACGATTGAACCGGGTCAGGTCGTAGCCGTGATGGGCCGCGCCGTTGGGCTGTGGTGGCTGAACGCCTGCCGCATTGTGTATGTCATCGATGAGACGGACGACTCTGCGAGCCGCTACGGATTTGCCAATGGCACCTTGCCCGCACACATCCAGAAGGGGGAAGAACGGTTCCTGCTGGAATGGAATCGAAACGATGACAGCGTATGGTTCGACATCCTCGCATTCTCCCGGCCGAACAAATGGCTGACGCGAATCGGCTATCCCCTTGTTCGCCGCAGCCAGAAACGATTCGCGAGAGAAGCGGCTGCCAAAATGTTTCATGCCGTCAACAACGAGGCACCACTACCGGAAATCTGTCAGTCCTGATGCGGAAGAAGTCGTCAGCGTCTCACCCGCTGCTCAATCCATCAGGTACAGGAACGCATCATCGGTTTGATTCTTCTTGTCAGCCGACTCGACGAAATTGCGGATGGTGTAGTAACCGTACAACGTCTTGATGCGGTGTGTCAGCCTCGCTTCATCACGCTTGAGCATCCCCACCCAATACGCCGGATCGCGCGGGTCATGGGTCGACTTTCCCACCGCTCCCAGTTCGGATTCGACATCCGGCAGCGAACGCCACAAACGAATATGGTGATGATGAGCCGGCAGCGCCAGCTGAGCCACTTCGCCGTAGCCATGCCGGTCCAGTTCCACGATAGCTGCGGCATGATTGACGATGTGCCACAGGCCGCCAAACCCCTGCTTCTTAGTCGGTGCTGTTGCAATCAGCTCATCGAGAGTTACTGCGACCATCTCTGGAATGTCCTTGTAGGGAACAAATCCATCGTCGGTCTTCACTGTCACCTGGGCACCGGTCTTCCAGCCCTCCGGCTTTCCATAGTAGCCACGTCCCGCATGCTGCGAGTTGAACCCCGCAATCAGCTTGCGTACTCCTTCAATGATGGCCGGTGTCGCGAACTCGGGGTGATCGCGGAGCGCTCGCACGGCGATCGAGGCGAAAATGATGTTGTGGCCGGACTGCCGCGTCTCCCCCACGTTCTGGCGAAGCGTCTCGACGATTGAGTCAATCTGCGCGGGTCGGGGCCCCCCTTTGGGCAAAGCCTGAAACAGGTCTGCCGGACTCACGCCCGCCTTCTTCGCGTTCCACCAGATCGCTTCCTCTCCGGCAAGAATGCGTTTGAGCTCACCGGCGACTCCCACGAAAACTTCTGGCGCCCATTCACTGTGGTCCTCGCCAATAAAGTACCCGGCAGCTACAGCAGCCCCGAGATGGCCGGCCATCGTCCCGGCCTTGTGGGCATTGGCCAGCCCGCGAACTCCCTGGTCCAGGAAATCAAAGTCGATCATGTTCGCACTCGGTTGCTGATGGCAATCGCCCGCCACAACTGGCCGTTTCAGCTTTGTAACAGACCAGATACAACCTTGCCCGGCTGCCCGTCCAGCAACGTTTCCTGTCGACCGTTCCGGTGAAACACCAACTGCTCCGGATCGAGTCCAAAGGCGTGCAGCAGCGTGGCGTGGTAGTCGAAGTGATTGACCACATCCTCGATGGCATGATGCCCGAATTCGTCGGTCGCCCCATAGGTACCACCGCGTCGGAAGCCTCCTCCGGCCAGCCACATGGTAAACCCATAGGTGTTGTGATCGCGTCCCACCTTGGCAGGGCCAGCATCATTCTGAATCACCGGCAACCGGCCCATTTCGCCGCCCCAGTGAACCACTGTGGAATCAAGCAGGCCGCGCTGCTTAAGGTCCGTGACCAGCGCAGCAGCAGGCTGATCGGTCTTAAGGCAGGCCGCTGGCAACGCGGTGCGAATGGACCCGTGATGGTCCCAGAACTGATTGCGCGTGTAGACCTGCACGAATCGCACACCACGCTCAATCAATCGCCGCGCGATCAGACAGCGTTTCCCATATTCCTCAGTTTCTTTCTTGTCGATGCCGTACAGAGCCTGCGTGGCGGCAGTCTCCTGTGAAATGTCCATTGCTTCGGTCGCCGCGGTCTGCATGCGGGCGGCCAGTTCATAGTTGGCAATGCGGGCCGCGAGTTCCGAGTTCTCGGGGTAGTCAGCACGATGCTGTTCATTCAAAGTCTGCAGGTAACGCAGGTACTCCTGCTGTACCGGACCACGTCGACTGGCCGGAGGTTCGAGGTTCAAGATGCGCGGTTCCTGCGGACGAATGACGGTCCCCTGAAACAGCGACGGCAACCAGCCATTGGACCAGTTCAACACCCCTTCCACCGGAATTCCTCCGGGATCGGTCATCGCCACGAACGCGGGCAGGTTTTCCGATTCCGAGCCCAGTCCGTACGTCAGCCAGCTCCCCAGGGCCGGCCGACCACGCTGCGTCCGTCCGGAATTGAGCGCGTGGATCGACTGGCCGTGATTGTTCACACCGGTATGCATCGACCGAATCACGCAAATGTCATCCACCACGCGCGCCGTGTGAGGCAGCAGTTCGGAGACTTCGGTTCCACACTCGCCATGAGCAGCAAACTTCCACGGACATCCCAGCACGCGAGAACTGGCCTGCGCTGCATTGTCGTACTTGATCGTCCCGGGGAACTTCTCGCCATCGAGCTTGTTGAGCGCCGGCTTCGGATCGAACATGTCGATCTGGCTCGGCCCCCCCTGCATGAACAGAGAAATCATTGCCTTGGCCGTAGGGGGGTTATGTGGAGGGCGATGTTTCAGGTCGGATGGCTGCAGAAGCTCCGGTTTGATCGGTGCGGCCAATAGGCCATCCTGCCGCATCAGCAAAGCCAGAGCCAGCGGCCCCAGTCCGAAGGCTCCGGTCTGCAGGAACTGGCGACGATCGGTCAAATTGAAGTGAGTCTTCATGGGCAAATCGTTATTCCACATACAGAAATCGATTGGAACTCAACAGGGCCTGGCAAAAAACCGAGAGTGCTGACCGCGTCACCTCGGTCTCGTTCAACTTGCTGTCATGTTCATGGATCAGCGTCTGTTCCCGCTCAATCAGGGATCGCGCCTGTTGAACTTCGTCTTCACCGGGTGAGTCGCCATAAGCCAGCTGCCAGGCCAGTCGAATCTGCGATTCCAGTGAACCGGGGGCTTCGGCCTGCAGTCGGTCGGCAAAGTGCATTGCAAACTCAAGCACGAGGTCGCTGTTCATGAAGAACAGCGACTGTGGAGCCACCGTGGATGTTTCGCGTCGTTCACAATTCGGGCTGACTGTCGGCGCATCGAACGTTTCGAACATGGAGTAGATACGGGTCCGTCGCTCCTGGATGTACACACTGCGACGAAATTCCTCACCACCGAGATCCACCTTGTCGACGGGCTTTCGCTCGCCGTCCAGATTCTCCTTGCCCAGGACAATCTGGCCCACACTGTCCTCCATCACCGGAATCGGAGGTCCAAACGGCTTGGGATTGAATTTGCCCGTCACCACCAGCATGGCATCCCGCAGGACTTCGGATTCCAGACGCTGCAGCGGGAACCGCGAGTACAGCTGATTGTCCGGGTCAACACGACGAACATCTTCTGTTGTGACAGAACTCTGGCGATACGCCGCTGATGTCATGATCTGGCGATGCAACGCCTTCAGACTCCATCCTGAGTCGACAAATTCCGAGGCGAGCCAGTCCAGCAATTGTGGATGCGTGGGCCGTTCACCCAGCACACCAAAGTCGCCCGGTGAATTCACCAGACCTTTTCCAAAGTGCAGCATCCAAAAGCGATTGACCAGCACCCGCGCCAGCAGCGGATGAGTTCCGTTCGTCAAAGCCTTCGCAAACGCCAGACGGCGGCCCGAGGTCGGCAACGATTCATCGTTTGCAGGAATTTCCGGACGATTGGCGAGGATAGTCAACTCGCCGGGAAGCACTTCTTCGCGAGGCTGCTCGGGATCGCCGCGATAAAACACCTGCGTTGTGGGAATGGTGCCCGGCACCTCGTGGATCGCCCGAAGAAATCCCTCCTCCGGCTTCCGCGCCCTGATGGCCGCTGCTTCATCAACAAACTTTTTCAGATCGGGGGCTGACTGACTGGCTCGCAGCTCATTCGCCAGTTCCCGATCGCGACTCAGTTCCTCGGCAGCCTCGGCGTTAAACTCCTTGAGATTGGCGAGGGTCACCAGCACCGCAGGGAACTGCTTCAAGAGTTCCTGCTGTTCGGGAGACCTTTTTTCAGCAGCGATCTTCAGCGACTGCTCGACCTCGCTGCGCAGATCATCGGGCACCTGTGCGAGTGCGGCCTGTCGCGTCTCATCGACAAATCGGACTTCCTTCTTCTTCCGCTCTGCATCCAGCTTGCCGGCCCGTTCCACCCGTCGACGGTCGTAGAGGTACAGGGAGCCCGGGCTAATGCTGGCGACGCTCGGATACTCCTTCAGCAAGGCCTGCTGCTGTTCTGTGCGTTCTTTGGCAGCTGTGCGGTATGCGGTTCGCAATGACTCACGCAATTCCTCCGGCACCAGTTCGAGTTCTTCTTCCAGTGTTCGTGTAATGTACTCTTCGACTTTGGCCAGTCGTTGTTTCTCAACTTCGACTGCCTGTTGTTCCAACTCCCGGGCGACTTTGCGGTCGGCGTCGGTGTAAAGCGAAAGTTGTCGCTGCGGAGGAGTCTTCCATTTCTTCCAGTCGAAGGCCGGTTCGAAGATCGCTCGCAATCGAAAGTAGTCGGACTGTGGAATGGGATCATACCGATGATCATGACACTGAGCGCAGTTGACGGTCAGTCCCAGTAGCGATGTCCCCACAATCTGCAACGTGTCGGCGACAACCTGATTGCGAGCCTCGGTCTGGTTGATACCGCCGGAAGCGGTACCGTCGGGTGCCATGCGCAGAAAGCCGGTGGCCGTCAGTTTCTCAATCTGCTCTTCGGTGAGATTCGGCGACGGCGGCGGCACCATTTCGTCACCAGCCAGCTGTTCCTGAATGAACTGATCAAACGGCTTGTCGTTGTTGAAGGCTCGAATCACGTAGTCGCGATACCGCCACGCATGCGGACGAACGCGATCCTCATCAGTGTATCCTTCGGAGTCGGCATACCCGGCCACATCCAGCCAATGTCGCCCCCAGCGCTCCCCATAGTGCGGTGAGCTCAACAATCGGTCAATTGCCAGTTCCCACCACTCGTCAGAGGTGTCGCTCAAAATGGTGGCGAGTTCGTCGGGAGTTGGTGGGAGTCCGGTCAAATCAAACGAAGCCCGTCGCAACAGCATCGCTCGGTCAGCCTCGGGTGCGAAGCCAGGGTGTTCCGCCGATTTCGCCAGCAGGAAGGCATCAATCGCAGTTCGCGCGCGGCGCGCATCGGAAACGTGCGGCACATCGGGGCGCTGGACAGGTTGAAACGCCCAGTAGTTACGTTCTTCTCGCGTGAAAATCGGCCCCTCACCAACATCCTCCGGTTCCGGTTCCAGCGTGGGTGCGCCAGCAGCGATCCAGCGTGTGAGAACATCCACATCCTCGGGCGAAAGCCGCTTATCCTCACCCGGTGGCATGTCTCCAGAGATCACACGCTCCAGCAGCAAACTCTCGTCCGTGTTGCTCGGAACGACAGCCGGACCGGAATCACCGCCAGCAACCAGCAGTCGCCTCAGTCTCAAGTCGAGCCCGCCTTCTTTCTCGCCTGCTTCACCATGACAATGAAAACAGTGTGCCTTGAGAATGGGTCGCACGTCCTTCTCGTAGGACGGCTCCGCAGCGGTCAGCGCCGACATCTGCAAAAGGAGCAGCAGGCACGGCGAGACAATCCGAGCAGACAGATGGCGCATCACTCAGGTTCCCGGGGAGGGAGGAGGCGGGAGAGGGAGGCAGGACTCGCATCCAACTGAATCAATGCTATTTCATCGGAGGACCCGTTCGAAAGCCCAAAGTCTGCTCCCAACGTAAAAAGAGCTGCGTCGGTCAACCGCACCATGACCTCGAATCTGGCCTGCCGCGGCCGTGCCAGCACGATGATCACCTCACCAGTACCGCTGGCCATCCCGGTTCGAACTCCACAGCGCTGGTTCTGCGACGTGGCGAGACACATGATTTCCGGTTGGCGTCCATGGCAGTTGAGGCAAGACAGGCCGAGCCCTCTACCTGTACAGATTATCCTGAAGAAGTCAGACCTTCGGAGCCGATCCGCTGACTGATGATGCGCGAATTCGGTTTGCGTACCAGCCCGATTTTTCTGGACATCCCGGTCGGCCGACCACGGAAGGTATCTTGATGGGCATGTTGAATTTACTCGCCTCGACGGCAGGAGCCGTGTGGCGGGACCGTTTCGGCACCGCCAGTTCCGTAAACCAGTTTGCTGATCGCCAATTGACCCGCCTGCTGAACCATGCCCGGACGCAAGTCCCGTTCCAGCAGCGTCGCCTGCAGAAAGCGAAGCACTGGGAAGACCTGGAGCCAACCAACAAGAAGGAGATGATGGCTCACTTTGCGGAGACGATATCGCAAGGAACAGTCACCGAAGACGAAGTGCAGCGGGTCATTGCAGATCCGTCACCAGGCGAGAAATGGATCCGCGATTCTGTTCTGGTGGCCCAAACCAGCGGCACGACCGGTGAACGTGGAGTGGTGCTGATTGACCGGCACACGTGGGAAGCCCACCGAGCAGCAATCTTTACGCGCACTGTTCGTGGAATCAGCCCCCGCCGACGACTCGCTGGGCTAGTGACTGGTGAAAAATTCCGGATGGCCATGCTCGTCGCGGAATACCCCTTTTGCACGACCTATCAGTCCGGTCAGACCAGCCAGCGGCACAACTCCCGGTTCTCGGAAACACTGCTGCTGTCCATCATGTCCCCAATGGAGGAGACCATCGAGCGGCTCAACAAATTTCAGCCGCACTACCTTTACCTGTACCCCTCCTACCTGCGGGCCATCGCCCGTGCTCGACTGAATGGATCGCCAGTGCGGTTCGATCCCGTCACACTGACTGTCGGTTGCGAAGTACTGTCCGATCCCGACCGGACACTCATTCAGGAGGCGTTTCCGCAGTCAAGACTGATCAACCAGTATGGGTCAACCGAATG
>JAGQPW010000013.1:0-16214 GCA_020426515.1 Planctomycetaceae bacterium
GAAGAAAGTTCGCAAGTACGGCATTACATGACGGCGGTCAAATACCGATTGCGATGAACCCAGGCATCGTTGGCAGGAGTGAGTTCAATGTGGCATGCCGTCTGTTCCCCGAATGAGATCTCCGATGGCAAAGGTGATGAATTCACCGTCGCGGGGCGAATCGTCGCTGTATATCGCATTGGCGAGGAGTTTCATGCCATGGACGGAATTTGCGCCCATGCCGGAGGTCCGGTCGGCAAAGGAATGCTGCGAGGCTGCGTCGTGACCTGTCCCTGGCATGGGTGGCAGTTTGATGTCACCACCGGGCAGCATTGCCTGACACCACAAATTCGCCAGGAGACGTTTGGCTGCAAGGTCGAGGGTGATCAGGTGTGGGTGGAACTCCCGGACGCCTGAGGCCCGAATTCCCATTCCGCATCGCAGAAGTGGAGCGTTCGCTCATTCACACGCCTGCGCTTCGTGCTGGCTTGAGGCGCACAACGTCAGGATGCCCTTCGTCCATGGGGCATCGAGGCTATGCTGCCACCGACTGCCGTGATGGGTCCGCGGCAGGTGACACCGGCGCTCCGATGCGGCGACCGTTCAGAAGTTCGCCAATCCACGAACGTCGCACGAAGGCGTGGTAGGTCAGCAGTGACATTCCCAGTCCGGCGGAAGTGGCAATGGCAAACTTCAGTTCCGAGCTGATGTTCCAGTGAACGAGGTTACCCTGCACCAGTCCCACCACAGGATGATGCATCAGGTAAATCCAGAACGAGGCCTCCGCCAGGTATTGCACAGGCTTCGGCGGGCTCACGTGGACGTGGTACAGGCACCAGCCGAAGAAGCCGGTGGAAAGCATCCAGGCGCTGGCGGCAAACATGAATGGGAGCAGGGGATTCGCCACGGGGATCGACTCAGCCGCGAGATGTTGCTGCAGGAGTGGATACAGCCCGGCGAACATGAGGGCGCCCACGGCAAGTCGAATCCCAAAGCTGAGTTGAGATTGCCGACTGCCCCGCCGCGATCGGGACCACATCCACCCCAGTCCGAAACAGGGGGCGTAGTACAGCATGTTGGCGGCCAGAGGCCACCAGCTGTGTCGAAACCCGATGACGACTCGTGGCTGCCACCACAAGGCGAGTCCGGAAATGGCAATGGCTCCGAGCATGGCCAGCCAGGACGATCCATCCATGTGTGACGGGGTGTGCATCGGGAGCGTATCACGCTTTCTCAATGCCGCGAGTCGCTGCAGGCCCCAGGCAATCACGCAGAAGACGAGCAGGTACTCCAGGAACCACAGATGGGACAGGCCCCACAGGTTCTCCCCCAGCGGGCTGTCGATCTTGAGGCTGCGGAGTTTGCGTGCGGTAATCAGCCCCTGTCCGACCCAGCTCAACAGCCAGGCATACAGATCCAGAGGGAGGATCACGACCATGCCGAACAGGAGCGGCCCTCCAACACGCTGCACGCGGTGCTTGAGAAATCCATCGGGGCCATGCCGACGCATCAGCTGGGCAGCGAAAAAGCCACTCTGCAGGAAAAACAGTGGCATGATGAAGGCATCAATGCCCCAGCAAAGGACATCCACCGGAATGCTGGCCGATTCCCGGGCGGGCCAGGCCAGCCCCGGCATGGGATGCTTCAGATAGGGAATTCCGGCGTGAAGACAGACCACCAGCACGGTCGCTCCGGCCCGAAGCCAGTCCAGACCCTCCCAACGACTGCGGACAGCAGGGATCGGTGCGGACGGATGCGAAACGATCGTCGTCATGACTGATGGGGGCGAATGATCGAGCGGGACAGCGATATAACACATCTCCCGAAATCGACCGAGACCAGTTTTGGGGGCAGGAGTGGTTCATGGGAACGGGTATTTTTCCTCGAACCGACCGTTACACCCCTTGAGAAACTTCGGTTTCCCTGAAGGGCAAACTACAATCTGATTTTTCTGACGCCGGAGAGTTCCGGTTCGAGCCAAAGGAAGACGATGTCGACAGGTCCAATGACAATTCAGGTGGGGCACAGCCCCGATCCAGATGATGCCTTCATGTTTCACGCGCTGGCGAATGACAAGATTCCGACCGGCCGCTACAAGTTCGTCCACGAACTTGTGGACATCGAAACCCTGAACCGTCGGGCATTTGCGGCCGATCTGGAACTGACTGCAGTCAGTCTGCATGGTTACGCCTACCTGACCGACACGTACGCCATCTGCTCCTGCGGAGCCAGCATGGGCGACAATTACGGGCCCATGATTGTGGCCCGGGAACCTTGGACCATCGACGATCTGAAGGGCAAAACGATTGCCGTGCCAGGCACGCTGACAACGGCATTCCTGGCGATGAATCTCTGTCTGGGAGGTCAACCGACCACTCCGGCCCGGGAACCTCACACGCACGGAGACGCCGGGGCATTCAAGTACGAAGTCCACCCCTTCGACGAGATTCTCAATGTCGTCGAGTCCGGGAAATGTGATGCCGGCCTGGTCATTCACGAAGGCCAGCTGACCTACGCCAGCCAGGGGCTGAATCTGGTCGTTGATCTGGGCAAGTGGTGGATGCAGGAAACCGGATTGCCGCTGCCGCTGGGAGCAAATGCGATCCGCAAGGATCTGGGCCAGCCCACAATGGACGAAGTGACCGCGATTCTGAAGCAGAGCATTCAGTACGGGTTGGACCACCGGCAGGAAGCGCTGGACCACGCACTGCAGTACGGACGCGATCTCGACAACGCGAAAGCGGATGAGTTCGTCGGCATGTACGTCAATGACTGGACGCTCGACTTCGGTCCACGTGGTCGCGAAGCGGTCGCCTTGCTGTTGCAGCGAGGCCACGAAGCGGGTTTGATCCCCAATCCCGTGAATCTCGAATTCATCGGATAAGCGTTGCGGACGTTGACGGAGCGACGCCTCGAAAATTGCTTTTCCGTAAGGTTGCTTCCCGTTCCTGAAACCCCTCTGTCTACGACGAGGGGCGCTGCGTAGACTTTTGCCAGAGACTCTATTCTGGCTTTGAGCTGCGAGGAACGGGATGAGACAGACAGAGACGTTTCCGAGGTCGTCAACCAACTCGACTTGGGCGTTCCGTCGAATGGCACATTGTCTGGTGATTGGGGCATTGCTGGTGGCCATGCCCCTGCCCGTTACGGCCGCCCGGGGACGCAGCAGTTCATCGCGACGAGCCCGTGCAGCCGCACAGGCACAGCGGAATCGGATGATTGCCGAGACGCGCCGGTCGATCGAGCAGGCCAAGGAGGTGCTCAAGCGGGCCGAAGGGCAGGTGGCGGCATCGCAGGCCGAACTCGAGCGGCTGTCCTCACAACTCGCGGCGGGAGAGCGAACCTACCTCGGAGCTTCTGCCCGGGATGCGGATGCCAAGCTGGAACGTCTCAAGCTCGAAGAGCGAATTCTGGAGGCGCAAGGCGATGATTCGGACTATGCGAAGAAGGTTGATGAGGTCGAACAGATTCAGCTTCAGCTGGAACATGAGTTTCACCACGTGCTGAAACTGCCGGAGAACCTTCAGGACGCCGAAGATATCGATCACCACCGGCTCGTGGAAATGTCCCGACTGTCGCAGGAGCAGCGCGACCGGCTGCACCGCAATCCTCAATACCACGCTGCGGAGGACGCCCTCATCAAGTCCTGCCGTGAATTGACCGCCATGGAGAATCAGCTGTTTCAAGCGGATTCTGCCTGGGTGACCGCGCATGACAAGGAACTGGCTGCCGAAGTGGAACGCCGACAACAGGAGCGGGAGTCCCGTCGCGGTGGGGCCGCCGTCCGCAGTACCGGAAAGCAACTGGGGAGCATGGCAGACCTCGCAGCACAGGCCCGCGCTGCGATTGCTGCGGGTGAGGCACGATTGAAGCAGCTGGGCAGCAAGTGATGTTAGCCAATCGGGGCCGCTCCGAGGATTTGTCGAGTCCACTGGTGGCGTTCGGAACCTTGCTCGAGACGCCTTCACCAATCCGGTGGTCTTCCTTCTGCGAACTTCCAATACAAGGCTCCCAAATGGATTGGCGCGACAACACAGACCTCGAAGACCAGGATTGTGTGTCGGCTTGCTTGTCAGAGGACCGGAGTTTCGTCAACTTTGTCTATTGTGTGACGATTTGCTGACGGAATGATTTGGAGAAGATTGGCATGGCCGAGGCCCCTACTGGAATTCGTGCAGTCCGTGCGACAGGTACCTTTGACGTGACCTGGCCGGATGGGCATGTCGCGGTGTATCCATTCAAGTACTTGAGATGCGAATGCCCCTGCGCTGCTTGCGTGAACGAATTTACCGGGGAACGTATCCTGGACCCGGCCACCGTTCCGGAGGATGTGGCGCCGACGGCAGTCGAGATGTCCGGGAATTATGCCATGAAGGTCATGTGGTCGGACGGGCATTATACTGGTCTGTACACTTGGGACCGTCTGTACCAGCTGCAGCAGTCGCCTGAGGTCATGTCCCGTTAGTGTCAGGAATGGAATCAGGAGGACAGGGATGCACTACGAAGTCGAACTGAAATTTGCGGTCACCAGCGACACCGAGAACCTGGCCAGCACATTGCTGGAACTGGGGGCTCAGGAGTCCGGTTCAGAATCGCAGCGAGATACCTATTTCACCCACCCTCAGCGAGACTTCTCGACGACGGGAGAAGCGCTGCGTGTTCGCAGTTGTGGTGATGCAAATATCATCACCTACAAGGGCCCACTGCTGGACGATCAGACCAAGACTCGGCAGGAACTGGAAATTGCGTGTGAACAGGGGCCCGAAGCAGCGCGTCGGATGTGGACAATGTGGCGTGCGCTCGGGTTTCGCGATATCCGTCGGGTGAACAAAGTCCGCAGGTCGTTCAAGCTCCACTGGGAAGGGCTCGAGTTTCTCGTGGGGCTGGACGATGTCGAACAGCTGGGGAAGTATGTGGAAGTCGAGTCTCTGGCCGGGGAAAACAACTGGCAGCAGGTGCGGGCGTCTGCGTTTCTACTGGCGGAACGATTGGGTTTGAAGCAAAGCGAACGTCGTTCATACCTGGAAATGTTGCTCGAAAAGGACCCACCCAGCTCCTGAGGGGCGGTTCTCCGTGCCGGGCGGAGTCTGGAAATCCGCGATTTCTTCCGCTGTTTTCGATTTCTTAAGCGGAAATCGATGTACTAGAATGCGGAACCGCTTGAGGCAGGGGTGGTGACTGTGGTTGACTGCCTTCGATAAGAGACTTGCGGCACGATGGCTGCAATTGACGAATTCCTCTCCATGACTGAGGGGAATGACCATGACAGGTTGATGGAATGAATACAGAGAATACGCGTCCCGAGGAAGAAGTCTCGCCCGTGAACAAAATTCCGCAGGAAGCGAGCGGTGAGCCAACGTCGGAGGCGACGTCGCCAGTGGACTCCGCGGGGACCACCGAGGCTGCGACCGAGTCCGCAGCAGCAGCTGAGACGCCGGCAGAATCGGGAGAGGAATCTGCACCGCGTCGGAAGATTCAGTTGAATCCCGTCCTGCCGGGCGCATCGGCAATGCCGATCCCTTCCATTGGAGAAGGACGACCTGCGGCCCCCATGCCAACGGGACCTGCGGAAGTGCCGACGGACGACGAAGTGACGGCCGCAGTTGCCGAGGCTGTTGGGGAAGGCATTTCAACACCAGCCGCTGCGGCTCCTGCATCTTCCGAGAAGAAGGCCCCAGTGGATGTTCCGGAGTCGGAAACACTGGACGCCTCAATGGAAGCCATGTTGAACGACGCCCTGTCCGGACAGGGGGCCACGGATGGAGCGGCTTCGGCTCCAGTAGACCACTCGCTCAGCGAAATTGGCCGAGGAACCAAACTCTCGGGAACGGTTCAGGCGGTCAACGAAGAAAACGTGCTCCTTGATTTCGGTCTGCGGCTGTCAGGATGCGTTCCTGCGCGACAGTTCAATCAGAAACTCCCGGAAATTGGTGCGACGATCGATGTCGTGGTTGATCGTGTTGACGACAAGGAAGGGTTGATCTTCACAAACCTGCCTCGCGGGACGAGTAAAGTCCAGGGCGACTGGGATTCCCTGCAGGTCGGCCAGGTGATTGAGTGCATGGTCAGCAAGACCAACAAGGGGGGCCTGGATGTCGCCGTTGGAAATCTGCGAGGATTTCTGCCAGCCAGTCAGGTTGACATTGGATTCGTCGCCGACCTGGAACCGTATGTCGGACAGAAGCTGCGGGTCATTGTGACCGAAGTGAAACCGCAGCGTCGTCGTCTCGTAGTCAGTCGCCGGCAGATTCTGGCCGAAGAGCGAGAAGTTCTTCGCAAGGAACTGATGGAGAACCTCAAGCCCGAAGACGTGGTGACCGGTCGTGTGAAAACGATCAAGGAATACGGAGCCTTTATCGATCTGGGAGGCTCCGATGGATTCCTGCCCGTCAGTCAGATGAGCTGGGCTCGCATTGGCCATCCCAACGAACTGCTCCAGGAAGGGCAGGAAGTTGAAGTCAAGGTGCTGTCGATCGATCATGAAAAGCAGCGAATCAGCCTGGGGATGCGTCAGCTGGAAGTGAATCCGTGGCGTCTGGCCGAAGGGAAGTATCCACCCGGTTCCAAGGTGACTGGCCGCGTGACGCGGACTGAATCGTTTGGCGCCTTCGTGGAACTGGAGCCCGGCCTGGAAGGGCTGGTGCATATCAGCGAACTGGACTACCGACGGGTGCAGCGCGTCACCGAAGTCCTCAATGTGGGGGAACATGCCGAAGTTCAGGTGCTGGAAGTTCAGCCGAGCAAGAAGCGAATCAGTCTGTCGCTGAAGGCACTCAAGGAAAAGCCCGAAGAACCAAAGGACGAAGATCAGGCTCCTGGCGGTGGCCAGGGATACGAACGCCGACACCGTCCGGAAACGCTCAAGGGCGGAACCAGTGGGTCTTCCGGTGGTGGACTGTTCGGTAATCCGAAGGACTTCAGCTAGCGGCGTATTCCGGCGAGGCGTCCGCGCCTTCGCCATTTGTTTGCCGATGTCCTCCCCATGGCGTAGCGCCGTGGGGAGTGTGCATTTCGCTTGCCGCGTGAGCCAGGTTTGCGTTCGCTGATGAATGATCTTCAGGTGTTGTGTGAAGACGGACCTGTCCTTGCGGTCAACAAGCCGAGTGGCCTGATCAGCCAGGGAGCGCCGCTTGGTGTGGACAGTCTGGTCGCCCAGGTGAAAGACTACCTGCGGGAAAAGTACAACAAGCCGGGAAATGTGTATCTGGGCGTGCCGCACCGCCTTGATCGTCCTGTCTCGGGTGTTGTCGTCTTCTCGCGAAACTCCAAATGTGCGGCCCGACTGTCGGAGCAGTTCGCAAAGCGTCAGGTGGAGAAGACCTATCTGGCGGTGTTGGAACACCCGCCGGAGCAGCCTGCCGGTGAGCTGGTCGACTGGCTGTATCGCATCCCGGATCAGCCTCGCGTGATTGTGGTCAACAAGGGCCGGGCCGACGCCAAGGAGGCAAGGCTGCACTATCAGACTCTTCAGGTTGTGCAGGGTCGGGCACTGGTGGCTGTGCGACTGGGAACGGGCCGCATGCACCAGATTCGCGTTCAATTCGGATCACGCAACTGCCGAATTGTCGGCGACACGCAGTATGGAGCTGAGGGGCCGTTTCCGGGATTTCGGGACGATCCCGTAACCTCGCCCATCGCGCTGCACGGAGCCGAACTGACAATTCTGCATCCAGTGCGCTACGACCGATTGACGATTCGTGCTCCTCTACCGCAAGTCTGGAAAGCACTTGGTCTGGGGCGTTTCAACCTGAAAACGCTGGAGCAGCTCCAGTGGCCCGAAGGACTGGGCCACGCTCTGGAAGAGTAGTCTCGTGCTTCGATCTGCTGGCGAAACGCGACTCAGGAATTCCCCTGGCTGCGGGGGAGTGCTCGGTGCAGAATGCGGAATTGGGCTCGCCCGATAGGTGCTCCACAGTTGTGGAAGGCGACATTCTGATACATGTAGCCATCGAGCGGTCGGTGTGTGTGACCAAAGTAGACGTGCTTCAGCCCACTGTCGATTCCGTGGTTGAGGCTGTCGAGATAACCCAGAATTCGGCGAGCAACCCGCTTCTTGGGATAGACGGCTGGCGGTGTCAGACGATGCAACTGGGCCTGAATCGCCAAGTCGTAGAGATGGTGTCGCCAGGAGGGCCGAGGGCGATGGCAGAATCCGGAGCGGGCCTGCGCCAGGCAGGCTGCTGTCATCTGGCGATCCGCAACATCTCCGTGCATGAACACCGTGTCTTCCACTCGCAGCATGTACCGATCCCAGAAAAAGCGGGCCTTTCGGTCCGCGAGGCCAGGCAGACGCTCGATGAGGTACGGATGGTCGTCGTGATTTCCCATTAGGAAATGGACATCGCAATTCGCAGCATCGGTGAAGTCTTCCAGCCAGCGAATTGCCGCCTCACTGGTCCGATGCTCGCAGCCGAAGGTGGACCAGCGGTAGTCGAAAATGTCTCCGCCCAGCACGATCATGTCGCTCTTGCGGGACTCTTCGAGAAGCTGATCCCGAAACTGTTCTCCTCTTGAGCGACGAGAGAACAGATGCAGGTCAGATACGAAGGAAATGCGTTGGGAGGATGTTGTTGACACGTGTGTTTACGGCTCGTTGGCCGGCGGGGCTGATTTCAGGAGTTCAGCGAACCGGCGATCCACTTCTTCCTGAGTGAGGTCTTCAATGTGAGTGGACAGCGTCCACTGGTGTCCGAACGGGTCTTTGACTGTGCCGGAACGATCGCCATAAAACTTGTCCTGCACCGGCTGCACAAGCACAGCTCCGGCTGCGACGGCCGTGGCCACTGCAGCATCGCAATCGGGAACGTACACGTTGAAGTGAACGGGGGACCCGCCAAGTGTGAATGGGCTCACCGCCCCCATCTCGGGATGCTCATCGGCCAGCATGATGACTGAGTTGCCAATACAGAATTCGGCGTGAGCAATCGTGTTTCCCGGCCCATTGAGTCGCAGCTTCTCCGTGGCACCGAAGGCCCGGCGGTAGAAGCTCAACGCGGAATTCGCATCCTGAACGATGACGTAAGGCGTGACCGAGTGGTATCCCGGAGGGATGTAGGGAACGCCCATGTTCGGCACTTTCCGTCGTAAGAAGGCTGTGGCGGCCCATCCGCCTTTTCGAGCCACGCTGCGATGCGTGACACCGCTCGATAGTATTATTCGAATTCGGTCCCTACCCGGTCAACCTGAGAAGTCAAATTGTCGACAATGCGTTTGCGATCCCTGCAATTTCTGAGACTGCGTGTTCCGCTTCGACGGAAGGTGCGGCATGCTGCTCATGTGCGTTCGGTCAACGATTCTCTGTTCGTTCGCTGTGTGACAGAGACCGGAATTGTCGGCTGGGGAGAAGGCCTTCCACGGGACTATGTGACGGGCGAGCAAACAGAGGAACTCTGGAGCCGGATTCCGCAGATCGATCCTGCCGCATGGCAAGTTCAGTTCGGGTCTCTGGAGGAACTGCGGTTGACGCTTGAGGCGTGGTCATTTCCTGGCGGATCGGGTTCACGAGGTTGCATCGGCAACAGTGCGCGATGTGCGGTGGAACTGGCTGTGCTCGATGCCTGGTCGCAAGAGCAGCGACAGCCTTTGTTCGAGACGATTCGCCAGCTCGCTCCGGAAACGGTGCTTCAGAGGGAGGTGCCGAGTTCGGTCTGCTACACCGCAGTGCTGACCAGTGCCTCAGATCTCAAGCTGACATTGATGGCTTTGGCGGCACGTGCTTACGGGTTTCGGCAAGTGAAGCTGAAGGTCGGTGGAGAAATCGATTCTGAACAACGCCTTGTGCGGCGGGTTCGACGTACGCTGGGGACCGGAATTGACCTGCGAGTAGATGCCAACGGGGCATGGTCGCCGGATGAGTTGACCGATCGGCTGGCGGCTTTGAAGCTGCTGGGAGTGGCGTCGGTGGAGCAGCCATTGCCGCTCTCGGAGGTTGGTGCGCTGGACTGGATTCGCGGGCAGGCAGCGGTTCCGATCATGCTGGATGAGTCGCTTTGCTCAGTCAGCGATGCGGTCGCTGCGATTGAGAAGCAGCGCTGTGATGCATTCAATATCCGTCTCTCGAAGTGCGGCGGCATTCTCAATTCGCTGGCGATCATGCAGTTGGGCCTCGATGCCGGACTGCGTGTACAACTCGGATGCATGGTGGGCGAAACAGGAATTCTTTCTGCTGCAGGGCGCCACTTTGCATTCGCCGTGCAGGGGCTGCAGGCTCTTGAAGGGAGCAACGATCGGTTCCTGTTCCAGACGATGCTGACACAGGAAGATCTCACCTGGAGCTATCGCGGCAGAGGCCCCCGACTCAATTCACCCGGACTGGGAATTCATGTTGACGAACGGGTGCTTTCCGACTGGCAGCAATCCGCATGCAGCATGTTCTGATGAAGTGGCACGAGTGGAAGCCGCATCAGGCTACATGACGAAGTGAACTTCCATCACCTTGTCTAGGTGGGTCGTTTCCAACACCTCGCGGATATCAGGCGAAGGGTTGTAGAGATGAATGGCCGCTCCATGCTGCCTGGCGGAGGCGAGCAGTCCCAGGAGTCCACTGGGGAGCAACGTGACGCCAGTGAGATCAAAGGCGAGGACGTCGCACTTTTCATGTTCGATCAGCGCAATGATTTCATCGCGGCAGGCGACGATGTTCACGTCATCGAGAACGTCTCGCCCCCCAAAACCGACCACCGTTGTTGAGCCGACTTCGTACACTTCAAGAATAGGGGCGGGCGCGGTCATGAGAGAGGGATCTTTTGCAGTGGGGTTGGTGACCAGCTGGCAGCCCGCAGCGGCACGTCGACAGAGCAGTCGCGTGAACGCATGCAGGAGTATTGGTATATAAAAACCGTTCCTCGAGGGGATGTCCAGTCCAACTGCAGAAATTTGGCGATGCCGGACTGCTCGTCGGGTTTTCTGGCTGCCCCCGGACGCTTCCCCTCTTGCCAGCACGAAGCGCCAGTGAGTGGACAGGGAAACGCACGCGCTGCAGTCGCTGGAAGTTCGTGCTGGCGCGGCGTACTTCAGGTTACCTAAGGTCTCTGGGGAGAGACGACGACCGTGCCGGCTGGTCCTGCAGCCAGTCCAGCAGCTGCGGAACGTCGGTAAAGACATGCAGCAGCTGGTGATGGTGGGGGCTGACAAATCCGGCGGAAACGGTACTTTCCAGGAACTCGATCAACTTGTCGTAGTAGCCGGCAACGTTGAGCAGGGCAACCGGCTTTGTATGGAGCTGAAGCTGCGCCCAGGTGACAACCTCAAACAGTTCTTCGAAAGTTCCCAATCCACCGGGTAGTGCGACAAACGCGTGTGACTGGTCGGCCATGCGGGCCTTACGGGTGTGCATGGAGTCGACCACCTGCAGGTCTGTGACACCGGAGTGTCCCAGCTCTCGGCTGAGCAAGCTCTCCGGGATGACTCCGATCACTTTGCCACCAGCATCCAGTGCAGCATCGGCCACGATCCCCATGAGTCCAATGTTGCCCCCTCCATAGACGAGTTGCATTCCAGCTTGTGCCAGCCCGTGTCCCAATTCGCGGGCCGTCTCCGCGAATTCGGGATGCCGTCCCGTTTTCGATCCGCAGAATACGCAGACGGAAAAACCAGGAGGCTGTGACGGCGAAGTGGAGGCCATGTGCGGTGCTCGAGATTTCGGGTGGAAGGGGCGAACGAGACTGTCCCGAATCAGCTCAGGCCGCCATCACGAAGGACCTCACGAACCAGGGACTCATCCACATTGGAGACCAGTTCGACATGTCCCATGCGAGTGGGGAGGACGAAGCGAAGTTTCCCACCAATGGTCTTTTTGTCGAGCCGCATACGATCGAGGACGGATTCAATGGTGAGGTTTGCAGGCGAGGGGAGGGCGACCGGGAGGTGAAGTGCTGTGAGCAGATTGACCTGCCGCTGCGTCAGTTCGTTGTCCACCCGGCCCATTCGCTCGGCCAGCTTGCTGGCGTACACCATGCCAATGGAGACCCCCTCGCCGTGCAGAAGTTCGCCATATCCCGTCAAGGCTTCGAAGGCATGCCCGAAAGTGTGGCCGTAGTTGAGGACGGCTCTGAGGCCGGTTCGCTCGTATTCATCCTGTTCAACGACATCGGCCTTCAGGCGACAGCTGTGTGAAATGGCATGCAGCAGAGCCGCGGGATCACGCTCGTTGAGAGCGGCCTGCTCGCGTTCCAGGAAGTCGAAGAATTCCGCATCCAGGATGACGCCGTATTTGACAACTTCGGCCAGCCCGGCTCGGTATTCGCGATCCGGAAGGGTCTCGAGCGCGGAAGTATCGATGAGCACGCCAAGTGGCTGATGGAACGCTCCAATCAGGTTCTTGGCCTTCGGGTGGTTGATTCCCACTTTTCCGCCGACAGAGCTGTCGACATCGGCCAGCAGCGTGGTTGGCACCTGAACGAAGGGAATGCCGCGGGCAAAGGTTGCGGCCACAAACCCGGCAGCATCTCCAACGACACCGCCTCCGACGGCGATAACGACGGTCCGACGGTCCGCCTGCATGTCAACGAGTTGATCGTACGCCGAGGATATGACTTCCAGTCGCTTGGAGGGTTCGCCCGGCTCAATCGTGATCTCGCGGGCCTTCCAGCCATGCTGCCGGAGGCTGTCGAGAACTTTGGCGGCCAGTGGGGCGACGTTGCGATCGGTAATGACACAGGCGGCGTCGGCATTGGAACCTCCCAGGCGGGCCTGCAGCCACTCGCCGATCTGTCCTCCGGCATTGGCGAGCAAGTCCGAGCCAACGAGGATGTCGTAGCTCCGGGGGCCAAGGTCTACGTGGACGCGGGTCGTACTCATGATGGATGAAGGCGCTACTGGGGCAATTGCGGGCGAATTCCGCATGTTGAGTGCTGACTGCGGCAGTGTCAACGGGCCGCCACATCCATCGCGGATGACTCATGTTGCCACAGATTTCAAAATCATCTAAAAGCTCGGTGCTGAGCCCAGAAACCGGTAGGGCACAGGATCACAAAACAGAGCGGAAAGGATGCCGCACCATGGGTTTCACTGTTCGTGAACTCGCAGAGAAATTGCAGGCCGAGGTCCGGGGGGACGCGGATCGGCTCGTCAATGATGTCGCCTCACTGGCCCACGCTACTGCTGGCCATTTGACGTTTGTCGAGTCACCCAAACAGCTTGGGGCGATCGCGAAGAGTCAGGCGGCAGCTGTGCTGGTCACTCCTGAAGTAGCCGAACGAGCCACGGAGTGCACCGCAGCACTGCTGGTGGTGCCGGAGCCATTTGAGTCATTCATTCAGTTGATGCTCGAATTTCGGCCTCCACGAACATCAAAGGATGAGGGCATTTCGCCACTGGCGATTGTCCATCCCACGGCGAAAATTGGCGCGGGAACCCGCATCATGACCGGGGCCATCATCGAGGCGGATGTCACCATCGGCAACAACTGCACGATCATGCAGGGAGTGGTGATCCGCGAAGGCTGCCACATCGGAGACGACTGCACACTGCATCCGCAGGTCGTGATGTATCCCGATGTCAGGCTTGAAAATCGCGTTATCCTGCACGCGCATGCCGTGATTGGTGCCGATGGATTCGGATATCGCTTTCGGCAGGGCCGTTTTGTTCGAATTCCGCATACGGGAACAGTACAGATCCATAACGATGTGGAAATTGGCGCCGGAGCTACGATCGATCGCGGCATGATTGAAGCCACGGTGATTGGTGAGGGGACCAAACTCGATAACCTCGTGATGATTGCCCACAACTGCCGGATCGGTCGACACAACGCCTTCGCATCACAGGTGGGACTGGCGGGCTCCGTGACAACCGGAGACTACGTGCGGGCTGGAGGCCAGGTGGGTGTGGCGGATCACATCACGATCGGAACGGGAGTCTCTTTTGGCGGAAAGGCGGGCGTGATTACGAACGTCCCGGACGGGGCCACGTATCACGGTATCCCGGCTGGTCCGGAGAAGGAAGAAATTCGGCGGGTGCTCACCTTGCGCAAGGCTCCTCAGGTGTTTGAACAAGTTAAGGAACTGCGTCGACAGATGGAGGACCTGCAGGCCCAACTCGCGACTCTCACCAAGGACGCCGAGGGCGAGGACTCCAATGCCGCGTAAGTGCGTGGCCCAGTTACCACTGGTGGTGGTTTCGTAAAGTGACAACGACATGTTAGAGACCGAAACAATTTCTCTTCCCCTGCGACCGCCGACACGTCCATCGGAGCCCATCGGATTGCTGGCGGGCTGGGGACGATTCCCCATCGTGTTTGCCCAGGCGGCCCGAGAGCAAGGCTTTTCGGTGCACTGTCTGGGAATTGAGGGCATGGCCTCTCCGGAACTCGGAGAGGTGTGCGATCACTTCTCAACCGCTCCGCTGGCTCGACTGGGCAAGGCCATTCGCTACTTCCGTCGACGGAACATCACTTCGGCAGTGATGGCGGGGAAGGTGGAGAAGCGGGTGCTGTTCGATCCGTTTCGTCTCTTCCGCCTGCTGCCCGATTGGCGAACACTTCACATGTGGTTTCGTTACTGTCGTGAGAACAAGAAGGATGACACGCTGCTGCTGGCTGTGATCCGCGAGTTCGCCCGCGATGGAATCCATTTTGAATCCGCACTCACCTTCTGCCCGGAGTTACTCGTGAAACACGGATTTCTGACAAGTCGGCAACCGACCGCAACTCAGTGGAAGGACATCCTGTTTGGCTGGGAAATCGCCAAAGATATGGGACGGCTGGACATCGGCCAGACCATTGTCGTGAATGACACCGCAGTGATTGCCGTGGAGGCGATCGAAGGAACCGACGAATGTATCCGCCGTGCGGGAATGCTGTGTCGACGAGGTGGGATGAGTGTGATCAAGGTGGCCAAGCCTGACCAGGATATGCGGTTCGATGTCCCCACCATCGGGCTGCAGACGATTCAGACCATGCGTGAATCCGGAGCCCGTGTGCTGGCAATTGAATCCGGGATGACGATCTTGCTGGACGAGGCTGAAGTGGTCGCTTTGGCGGATAAGCTGGGCATTTGCATTGTATCGATTAAGTCGGATGAAATGAGGCTCCGCATTGCCAGCTGAGTGTCGTGCTGGCCTGATGTGAGTCGTCGATAGCAGGATTGAGCTAGTCAGGTTCTCCCTGAGTGGTAAAGTTAGAACAATAGATGTGTTCCGTTGGGGCGACGGGCGAATTGTTCGCCTGCCACGGGGATTGTTCTGACGATGACACACTCAGAACCTAGAGTCGTGGGACATCCACGCACACTTGTACTTGCTCGGCGCATGTCTACTCCCTCACCAACTCGTTCACCCGACAGGCCGTCGCTCTACCCGTTTGAGGTGCTGGAGCAGATCGGTGAAGGGGGAATGGGAGTCGTCTATCGGGCTCGGCATTTGCAGAATGGGCGGCAGGTCGCCCTCAAAATGCTGCCCGGCGATGTGTCCGACAAGACGGTGCTGGCCCGCTTCGAACGCGAAGTCGAGGTCCTCAAGAACCTCAAACATCCCAATATTGTGCGTTGCTTTGGAGGTTCCTGCGAAGACAACCGTCGATTTTATGCGATGGAATTGCTGCAGGGGGGAAGCCTTGAAGACAAACTGCAGGACAAAGGCAGGCTGCCTTGGGAACAGGCCGTGTTTTACGCACTGCAGATGTGCGATGCGCTGGAGTGTTCACATGCCAACGGAGTGATCCACCGCGACATCAAGCCCAGCAACTTCCTGCTCACACCATCGGGGCAGATTAAACTCAGCGACTTCGGGCTGGCGAGTGTGGCCGCTGCCCGCAAAATCACGGCCGCTGGGAAAACGGCGGGCACTTTCCTGTACATGGCGCCTGAACAGATTCGCGGGCACGAAGTCACTCCGCAGACGGATCTGTATGCGTTGGGCTGCGTGCTGTTTGAGCTGATCACCGGAGACTCGCCGTTCCGAACGAATAGCCCGGCAGCGACGCTGCACAAGCACTGTCACGAAGATCCGCCTCGTATTCTCGACCGGGTTGCAGATTGCCCCGTGGAACTGGAGCAGATTGTTCATCGCCTGTTAGAGAAGCATCCTGCCGACCGATTTCCCAGTGCCGCAGCGCTGTCACGGGCACTCAAGCAACTCGTGCATGACGTCAACACGGGACGCAAGCCCGCCGATTCCGATATCGCGTTTAAGAAGAAGGGGGGCGGGGTATCGACTGAAGATGGACTACAACTCCAGAAACGCTCAACCACATCAAAGGCGTCTCGATCGAGCTGGCTGATCTGGGGGCTGAGTGGACTGCT
>JAGQPW010000013.1:16314-29049 GCA_020426515.1 Planctomycetaceae bacterium
TCCAGTGGTCTCAGGCCTCCTCGTCAAGAGCGTGGGAAAAGCACTGGATGGATGCGGCCCGGCACGAGAACGTGTTCGTGCGGCTGGCCGCGATGAAGACCCTTTCTGAGATGTCGGGAAGCAGTGACGCGGCATTGGCCACGCTTGCCGAGGGACTTCAAGATACCGATTCCTCAGTACGGCAACAGGCGGTGCAGGGATTGGCTCTTGGAGGAGCCAGCGCGCGTCAGTACGTGCCCCAGCTGATCAAGGCTCAAAGCCGGGACGGTGATGAGGTCGTTCGCCAACATGCTGTGCAGGCGATTGCGGCGATCGAAAAGTCGCCGGGTGCCAATTCCGAACGGCTGTTTTTCTGGGGCACCTTCCTGGTCATCGTGGCCGGGGCCGGATTTGCCGCGTGGTATTACCGATCGTGGCTGATGGCTCAACTGGAACGGGTCGGGGGAATGTCGACTTCATCCTGAGGGCCGACATTCCCGTGCGTTATCACTAGACTGTGATTCTGCCAGCTGATCGAACCCTGCTGGACTGTTTGTGTCCCTTTTCTGAATTGCTCAACGAATCCGGTAGCCATGAAGACTCCACGTACCGCCAGCATCGAACGCCAGACAGGTGAAACCTCGATTACTCTGGCCATTAATCTGGATGGAACCGGACAGGCAGACATCGAGACCGGAATCGGCTTCTTTGATCACATGCTCACGCTTCTGGCCAAGCATTCGCTGATGGACTTGACGGTAAAAGCCGTTGGAGACATCCACGTGGATTTCCACCACACCGTGGAAGATACCGGTATTTGCCTGGGCCAGGCACTGAGAGAAGCCATTGGCGACAAACGCGGTATCTTCCGCTACGGTTCGATGACCTTGCCGATGGAAGACACGCTTGTGACCAGTGCGGTCGACTTCAGTGGTCGATTCTGGTTTGTGGATGCATACACCATCCCGACCGAGAAGATTGGCGATTTCGATTCGCAACTGGTGGAGGTTTTCTGGCAGGCAGTTGCCGCGAACGCCCTGATGAATCTGCACCTGCTGCTGCATCACGGCCGCAACAGCCATCACATTGCCGAAGGGATCTTTAAGGCAACGGCCCGCGCTCTGCGGGCCGCCGTCTCCTACGACGACCGTCAGACGGGGATCCCGTCCTCCAAGGGAGTTCTGTAGCTCCTTCCCGAACATTCCGGGAGAAGTCCGAGCCACTTGCCAGGTTTGGTCGCATGCTGTGCGAGCCGTTCGAGTGAACGCCCACAGGCAACTGCGCGCTGCCACACTGAGGGGTTGCCAACACAATTCATCAAAAGATGTTGATGTGGCACCCTTCGGTCGTGTATGCTCTGCCAACACTGAGGCATGTCTCCACTGTGGACCACGAGTTCTTGGGTAAGGAGTTTCCCGAATGTTCACTGCCTACGGCGACTCACATGGATTCTGTGACGGCTATTCACGGAGAGACTTCCTGCGAATCGGTGCATTGGGAATCGCAGGGCTGACGCTTCCCCAACTGCTGCGGGCGGAAGCAATGGCCGGTGCGCGAGCGACCGGTCGCTCGATTATCAACATTTATCTCGCAGGTGGGCCAACCCACCTGGATACCTTCGACCTGAAGCCGGCAGCGCCCAAAGAATTTCGCGGCGAGTTCACACCCATTGCGACCAAAGCCACAGGAATGGACATCTGCGAGCTGATGCCTCGGCTGGCGTCCTGTGGAGACAAGTTTGCTCTGGTCCGGTCGATCACCGACATGCGGAACGAGCATTCCTCTTGTCAATCCGATTCCGGCTGGTCGGAACGAGACATGAAGAGTCAGGGAGGACGTCCCGGACTGGGGCCCGTGATGTCGAGGGTGTTCGGCCCGGCACAGACGACGCCTGAGGGGACTGCACCAACTGCCATGGATTTGACCGGTTGGACTCGTCCCGGATTTCTAGGCCAGGTGCATGCCGCTTATCGACCTGATGGGACCGGGCGACAGAACCTCACGCTGGATCGCCGAATGAATGAGTCTCGGTTCTCGGATCGTCAGAATCTGCTGACCGGTCTTGATCGAATGCGTCGGCAGGTGGATGGCAGTGGGATGATGGAGGCCATGGACAGTTTCACCTCACGAGCCGTGGGGATGATCACTTCCGGTCGTGTCGCAGCGGCTCTGAACATCGAGGAGGAAAGTGTTGAGACGATTGACCGGTATGGCGGAAAGCGAAGCGGCGAGGCGCGAAACTTTCTGACGGCCCGCCGCCTGGTGGAAGCCGGAGTGCGGAATGTCTCACTGTCCATTGGAGGTTGGGATACGCACGGCAACAACTTCAAGTCGATGCGAACAAAATTGCCCGTGCTGGATCAGGCACTGAGCGCTTTGATCGAGGATCTGCATGATCGCGGCCGGCTGGACGACACGCTCATCATGATGTCGGGTGAGTTCGGCCGGACTCCGCGAATCAATGGCAATGCCGGTCGCGACCACTGGTCGCAAGCGGCGTTCTTTTTCCTGGCGGGTGGTGGATTGCGAACCGGCCAGGTGATTGGTTCAACCAATCGACTTGGAGAGCGTCCGGAAGAGCGTCCCGTGCATCTGCAGGAGGTTTTCGCCACGGTCTACCACCAGTTGGGAATCGATGTTGAAACGATGGTGCTGACCGATCCCAATGGACGACCACAGTATCTTGGCGAACATCGACGGGTCATTCAGGAACTCATCTGAGCCGCTTCGTTGTTGTGTTTTCCGGAGTGCTCCCGGAACGTCAGGGCTTTCAACCTATTGCAGGGTGGACGCCCTTTTTTCTGCGAACCTGCGGTAAGTTTCAGTGTCTGTAACGTGCCGCTCGAAACTTGTCGGTGACCAGAAATTTGGCCAGAACTGGTCTTGTCAGATCTCAACTGATCGCCAGAATAAGAGCAGACGGGTCGTGCCAAACGCAGCGCGACGGGACAAGAGCCTGCCATGAATCCGGAGCTATGGCGAGCCGGAAGACGCAGGGTGGTTTAGTCTGAAAGGAGGTGGTCCTGTGGAATATGAGAGTAGCCAACAACGAGGTGGTGCTGTCTAAAGACAGTCGGCGGGCTGTCGTCGGCAGCCACCGCAAGTCAATCGAGCTTGCTTGATCGATTGACTCGGTTCCTGACGCTCTCGTCAGGAATCCCTCGGGATCACAGATCCTCGAGCATATGTGCCCGGCTGGTTCGTAAGAGCCAGCCGGGTCTTTTTTATGCGCCCGGAAAGCTGAATCTGGCACCAGCGACTCGCGATCTCAGGGCAATCTGCGCTGAAATGGAAATCCGACGATGGAAAGCCGCTGCTGCGCCAACTACACTTCCCGGTCTGTTCTTTCCTCATATCTCAAGCTATGCAATAGAATTGCGACTCATGTCGACCGCCCAGCAAGAACTTCTCGAAGTCAGCCAGCAGCTCCTGAAGGCCATTGATGCCGGAGACTGGAATGCCTATGCCGCTTTGTGTGATGAGCGGATTACCTGCTTTGAGCCTGAAGCCGAAGGCCATCTGGTCGTTGGCCTGGCGTTCCACAAGTTCTATTTCGATCTGCCCGGAAGCGGGCAGCGTCGCCTGTCGTCCATCAGTTCTCCTCACATCGATGTGCAGGGAGACGTTGGCGTGGTCTGCTACGTTCGTCTTGTGCAGAAGGAGACGGAATGCGGGCCAGTGACTGTCGCCTCAAACGAGACTCGCATCTGGCGCCGGACTGCCGACGGCTGGAAACATACCCATCTTCATCGTTCGCCCTGCTAATCCATTCAGAAGGCCCTCTGCGTCTGGATGAGACACGCAGAGTCGAGGCCACGTAAGTCAATTTATGTCGCGGTTCAACGAAGCTCCTGCCGACCTGACCGATGAGACGCTGGACCAGCTGGAAGAAACGCTGGGCTACCAGTTTGCTGATCGTGGACTGCTGCGCCGTTGCCTGACTCATGCATCAGCGGCCCGGACCCGGCTGGAATCGAACGAGCGACTGGAGTTTCTGGGTGACGCGATTCTCGGGGCAGTCGTGTGTGAATCGCTATACGCCCAGTTTCCCGAGAGCCCGGAAGGGGAACTGACTCGCATTAAGTCAGTCGTGGTGAGTCGAGAAAACTGCGCTGATGTCTTCGAGCAGTTGGGGCTGATGCCTTACCTCGTGCTGGGGCGAGGCATCACGGTTAACCGCAAGATTCCCCCGTCCGTACTGGCCACCGTGTTTGAGGCGATCATCGGCGGACTTGCTCTTGATGGGGGGTACGAGGTGGCACGTCGATTCCTCGTGCAGGTCCTGGAAGATTCCATCATCTCTGCCGCCGAGTCGGCCACCGGAGTGAACTACAAAAGCCTGTTGCAACAGCACACGCAAAAGCAGTTCAGCGCGACGCCCACCTACCGGGTTGTTGATGAGAAGGGGCCGGACCACTCTAAGTGTTTCCTGATTTGCGCTGTCCTTGGCGACCGCACATTTACGGGGGCGTGGGGGAACAGCAAGAAGTCGGCCGAGCAGCGGGCTGCTGAGAATGCTCTGGCGGAGCTGGATGATCTGGCGCCGCCTCATCCCGCAACGACTGCCACTGAATGAGCGTCACGACTTGAGACGCAGGCCGCTGGGGAGCGATTCGCCAAAGATCTGGGCCGACTCGTCTCCGGCCAGTTCGCCCCCTTCCGCCACCAGTTCGATCAGATGGACGGCTGCGTCGTGCCGTTTCAACCAGCGGAGGACACTGTCTCGCGTGGAATCGCTGATGTCACGGTAGCGGTCGTTCGTGCGCCGCGCCAATTGCATCACAGCGAACTGACGGGCTTCATCGCCTGTCGACATTAACGCGGTCAACCAGTCGCCGACACGGGCAGCGGGGAGCACCCCATTGAGCGGACCATAGAAGGGAACGCGGGCCCCAATTCGTCCCACGGCCCAGATCAGGGCGCTGTGGATTGGGGAGTACTCGTCGTGGCCCAAGAGGGTGAGGGCCATATCGCCCAGCTCGGTCTTCGTGGCTGAATTCAGCAGTTCGAGGGAACCAAGCATTCGCCACACTTCCGCATCGGCCTGTGTCAGTCCGGCTCCTTTCTTTCCCTTGGCGCCAGGACGTCGACCGACTTTGAGCTTGCGAAGCTGGTCTCGCCAGCCTGAGAGCACGGGAGCGGCCAGGGCCTGTTGTTGGCCGGCATTCAATCCACCGGCAACCCGGCGCCAAAGGATGCGCCATTCCGCCAGGCAGTTCGTTGTCGGATGGGACAGCTTGCCCTGCAACAACTTCCAGGTCTCGTTCACACGCCAGTCATCGAGCGCCACGCCAAACCCCGGCCGGAGTGAGAATCCCAGCAGGTTCAGCCAGCGGGCTTCGTGAGCGGCGCTGCGGCGACGGCCCGGTTCGCATTCGAGCAACGTATCCCAGAGTCCACGCAGCAGTGCCGGGGTCCATTCTTCGCGAGGCTGACCGAAAACGTCCTGAAGCTGCCGAGGGAGATCTTTCGGGCTCGCCTCGGCACCATCGGCAAAGACGTTCGCGATCTGCTCCTGCCCCAGGCGAAGCGTTTCTTCATCCAGCAGACCTTGCGATTCGCCACTTCCGGAGTGCCCCTGGCGATCGGTTTGTGTTGCTGAACGGACATCGAACTGAATTTGCCACGTTCGATTCCCTCCCACCTCGCTGCACCACATTGCGAGCGTCCCCAGTTCGGTGAGTCGCGTGTGAAGCTGGACCGGAATATGAGCCGTCTCTTTCGCCTTACGCGACCGCAATACGGTGCGAATGGGAGGCAGCGGCGTCAGTTGTTCCCGATCGGCGTGGAGGATGTCTCCGGGTTGATCCGTCAGCCTGACACTGGAGTGCAATAAAGGAAACTCGACCGGTGCGGCAACAGTGAGTTCGAAAGTCTGCGAATCGAGGTGCACTTCTTCCCCGGGTTCCATTCCGGCCGGAACCAGACAGACCACTGTCCTCTCCGACTCCGTCTGGTCTCCCGTGTCGATGCCGAGATAATAGGTGCGAGGCAGGCCAGCGGAAATGCGGACACCTTCGCCGCGCCGGACCAGCCCGTAATAGGCGGCACCGCGTGCAACGGCCAGATCGTGACGCTCGTTTTTCAGCAGCTGAGGCTGCCAGTCCGAACCAAGATCGTCGCGATACCATGTGCTGAGCTGGTCGACGATGCGCTGCCGCAGCAGAGGCGAATCGAAGACACCTCCATTGAACAACAGAACGTCGGGACGAATCGAAACATCCTCGCCACCGGCCTGCCTCAGCGTTTGATGTTCAGCCAGGAATGCAGCGAGATAGCGGGTGATACCGGCATCAGCGGCGTAGGGAAGCCCGAACTCCTGAAAGCCAGACCGACGGGGAGTCGGCCGTGCGGACCGCTCAACGAGAGGCAGGAATCCTTCCAGCACAAAGTCCTGGACTTCCTTTCGAGTCACTTCGGCTTGCAGTCCGCCGCCGATGAGCTTTGAGCCTCCACCCGGAATGGAGAGTGTGTAGGTATCCCGACGTTCATCTGCATCATCACCCAGGAGCACTTCCTTCATGTGGCGGCAGAGCTTGACGAGACTCCCCCACTGTCGACTGTCGAGCGCCCTCTGTTGAGCCAGTTTGGGTTCGAGCTGTTTTGCCAGGGCGAGGTCAATGTTGTCTCCCCCCAGAATCAAGTGTTCCCCTACGGCGATTCGCTGAAACTGAACCGTTCCATCATCCAGACGTCGGACGCGTATCAGCGTGAAGTCCGAGGTTCCTCCGCCGACATCGCACACGAGAATTGTCTGACCGGGAGTGACTTGCTGCTCCCAACTGTCACGGTGGGCATCGATCCAGGCGTAAAATGCCGCCTGCGGTTCTTCAATGAGATACAGCCGCGGCAGTCCGGCCTGCTGAGCCGCCTGAATCGTCAGTTCGCGTGCAACTTCGTCGAACGAAGCGGGGAGCGTGACCACGACGTCCTGATCTTCGAGTGGCTGGTCCGGATGAGCATGATTCCAGGCCAGTCGAATCTGAGCCAGATAGGCGGAGCTGACCGCCACAGGCGAGAGACGGTCGACATCTTCGGCCCCCTGCCAGGGGAGCAGGTGAGCCGTGCGGTCGACGCCGGTGTGGCACAGCCAGGATTTGGCCGATTCGATGGACCGCCCAGGAACCAGCTTGCCTTGTTCGCGGGCCATGACGCCCACGATGCTGCGAGACTCGTATTCCTGCCAGGGAAGTTGGAGCGAGTGCCGGGGAAACTCGCCCGCTGCCGCCTGATACAGAAACGAGGGGAGCGTGTCCCGAGGCTCGATCTGGCCCGGAGCGACCAGCTGAGGCACACGAAAGGTCGTCGCGCGGCGCTGAGAATCGTCGGTGTCGACGTAGCAGACGGCAGAGTTTGTTGTCCCCAGATCGATGCCGACGACATAGCGGCTGGACCGGGGGAGTTCGTTCGAGGAATTGTCGGTAGCAGAAGCGGGCACAGATCAACGCTGAAAAATTGGCAGTACGGCTTTGTCCAATTGCAGAATCGTAGCGTTGATCGCGGTGACGTACACTGAACCGACATGCCCTTCCTGCCAGGAACCATCAGGTGCCTGAGAATTGAGGATCACCTGCGTCAGTTCTTTGGAATATTTGGGCCACTTTTCTTCGTCCCGGTACATCACCTGAGCGAAGTAATAGTGCATGTAGTGCCAGTGGCCAAAACCTTGTGAGTTCACGCCGCCGCCGCCCGGCCAGATGTTGGTCTCGCAATATTTCAGCATCTTGCCCACGTCATCGGAGTCGCCGTACTCGCCGGCGCTGAACATGGCGGCAACGGCTGCAGCCGTAATCGGAGCGCGGGCTCCGCCCCCCTTGATGCTGTATTGCACGCCGCCGTCCGGGGTCATGCAGTCGTGAATGTATTTTTTCGCCCGGTCAATGATTTCCTTGGGAACGACGATGCCCGCATTGCGGCAGGCACGCAAGCCCTGTACCTGCGTAATACACGTGGACCCTTCGTCGAAGTCGTTGCCATCGCGAGCCGAAACGTAGCCCCAGCCACCTTTGCTGGTCTGTGCTTCGGCACTGAATCGAACCGCCCGTTCCAGAACGCGCTGAATCTGCCGCCGACGTTCCGGGTCTTCCTCCTCCCCGAAAATTTCGGAGAGAAACAGCATCGAAAACCCGTGTCCGTAGGTGTAGTGGTAATCGTCCGGGTAGCCAATCAGGCCATTGGGCTGTGCGGCATCCAGCAGAAAGTCTACGGCCCGGCTGACGTTTTTCGCGTACTTGCCGCGCGTGGTCGTCGAACCTTCCGCAGCGAGAGCGATTCCTCCCAGTGCGGTCATCGCGATACGATACTGCCCGCCGTTGGCTTCCCAGTAGCCTTGCCGACGTTGTTGCCGTGCCAGGTATTCCAGAGCCTGGTGGACCGCCTTTTCCACCTGCGGGCTGGGAAGATCAGCGCGAGCGGGGAGACTCTGCAGCGAGGCCAGAACAAGAGCGGTGCTCAGAACGCAACATTGGAAGTAGGTCATGACGCCTCCATCGGGGACCGTTGTTTCCCAACAATCGCATAATCGTCTTCGGTTGTCGAGATGGCCCTTCTCGCAATTCACTGTCACTTGGGCGATGGGACCGGCGGTGTATGCGAACGAGTGGCTGGACACTCAGGAACGGGTCACATATCGTAACGTTAATGCGTTGATGTGACGTGCGTTTTCATTTCGCGAGAGAGTATTCCCCATGCAGTTGACCCGCCGCTATCTCCTCAAGTGTGCTGCAGCATCCGCAGCCATCACGGCCAGCCAAACCGAAGTCTTCCATTCCGAAGCCCGCGCTCAGGTCAAGAGCCCGAACGAAAAGCTGGGCGTTGCGGTTGTGGGAGCTGGTGGACGCGGCAGCAGCCACCTATCGGCCTTCGCTGGCGGTTCTGATTCCGATGTGCTGTACATCGTGGATGTCGACAAGAATCAGCAGGGCAAGATTGCTGGCGTCGAGAAGAAGCAGGGCTTTGCTCCCAAGTTTGAACAGGACATGCGCCGTGTACTCGACGATCCACGCGTCGACTGCATCAGCACAGCGACGCCGAACCACTGGCACTCCCTGATCTCCATCTGGGCTTTGCAGGCTGGCAAGCATGTCTACGTGGAAAAGCCGGTTTCTCACAATGTGTGGGAAGGTCGCCAGTTGACCAACTGGGCCCGCAAGCAGAATTTGATCGTGCAGTGCGGTACGCAGTCCCGGTCGAGCCCCTCGCTGAAGGAAGCGGTCCAGTTCGTGCGCGAAGGCAAGCTCGGAAAGATCCAGCATGTGATCGGAACCTGCTACAAGCCTCGCAAGAGCATCGGCAAGCTGGACAAGCCGCTCGTGATTCCGGACAGCATCGACTACGACCTGTGGTGCGGACCTGCAGCCAAAGTCGACCTGTATCGCCCCAAGCTGCATTACGACTGGCACTGGGATTTCAATACCGGCAACGGTGACATGGGAAATCAGGGCATCCATCAGATGGATATCTCCCGCTGGTTTCTCGGCGAGCAGGAACTGTCGCCACGCATCATGAGCATTGGTGGCCGCCTCGGTTACGACGATGCGGGCAACACTCCCAATACGCAGATCGTCTACCACGCCTACGAAAAGGCTCCGCTGCTGTTCGAAACTCGCGGTCTCCCTTCGAAAGACCTCGACTGGAAGAACGGCATGGATAACTACCGTGGGTCGCAGATCGGCGTGATTGTTCAGTGCGAACAGGGTTACGTGGTGGTTCCGTCTTACACGTCGGCAACCGCTTTTGACAACGATGGCAACGTGGTCAAGAAGTGGTCGGGCGGGGGAGATCACTTCGGCAACTTCCTGGACGCCGTACGCTCCGGCAACCGCGATGACCTGAATGCCGAAGTGCTCGAAGGTCACCTGTCGAGTGCACTGTGTCACACGGGTGCCATCAGCCACATGCTGGGCAAACCACAAGCCAAGAGCGACATCGAAGCCGCAGTCTCCAGCGACCCGCTGTGGGCCGATTCGTTCCAGCGAATGGCTGCTCACCTCGATGCCAATGGAGTCGACATCAGCGGACCTTCCGTGAGCGTGGGACCGTGGCTCGAAATGGACCCGGCTTCGGAAACATTCAAGAACAATGATGCGGCCAATGCCCTGCTGACTCGCAACTATCGCGAAGGTTACGTGGTGCCGGGCGTCGAGGCCTGACCTCGCTTCCCACGCTGAACATGTTTTGCATCCTGTCGGTCAAGTGCTCTGATCGGCGGGATGTTTTTGTATCTGGACGGCCCCACTTGCGGTGAGATCATCTGCCAGGAGGGGAATGCTCAAGTCGTTGATGCCGATCCAGCGCGGGATGCGTTTTGCCTAGCCACGCTGGATCGCGAAGCCAATAAGCCAGAACTGCTGAGCCCCCCAAAAAAGTGTCTCCGTCCCGGATACCCGACATGGTCGATGCGGATGCGAGTTCCGATCTTCGCAAGTGCCGCAATCTGTGGTTTGAGGATCGCTGAACGTAGATGAACTCAAGGCGTCACAGCGCAGCTGGGAAGCCAATACAGAAGCATCGCCCAAGACCTTAGCCATGCGTTGATCGAGCGATCGAGTTAGTCGCGGTTCACTTGCAGCGTTTCCCAACCGGGAAGTTCAACCGCAAATGCATA
Organism: Planctomycetaceae bacterium; assembly: GCA_020426515.1. Taxonomy (GTDB): domain Bacteria; phylum Planctomycetota; class Planctomycetia; order Planctomycetales; family Planctomycetaceae; genus JACKHO01. The sequence continues at coordinate 26,900 of JAGQPW010000013.1, forward strand.
GAACTTTGTCGATGCCTCCGGAGCGAAGTCGTTGTCCGAGGCGATCACGAGTGTGCGCTGTCCACCGGGAAGTGCCGGTCCGAACGTCAGGCTCTCGAACTTCTCGGGCAGGTTCGGACCAGCGAGACCATAAACCGGATTGAGTAAGTCGAGGAATTCGCGCTTCTGCACCGGGACAATCGACTCGGGCAGGTCGCCAGTCGGCAGTTGATCGAGAGACTGCACTTCTGTGGCACCGGCCAGATTGATCCGCATGACCTTCTTGAACCGAGCCTTCTCGCCGGGCTGGAAGTCGTGCTCGATCACGAGAAATTCGCTGTTGCTGAGAGCAAGGATCTCATGCAGGCCGTTGTGGTTGTGTTCGGTGCGATAGACATATTCGCGAATCTGACCGGTGGCAATATCGGCCTGAATCATCCGGCAGTTGCGTCCGTTCGGGGCAGCGTCTCCTTCGCGTTCTCCATCCTGCAGGAGGATGTGCTGCATCACCGCAAGCAGTGTGGTTCCGTCCGGCGAGATGGCCAGCCCCTCCAGGCCGCGATTGCAGATTCGCCCCGTTTGATTGAGACGAATTTCGTCCGACTTGGATGCCGAGGGGTGCGGAACTTTCAGGTGGCCCGGGAGCGCGAGTTCGCGGATGGCCTGTCCCTGGGCGTTAAACTCAATCAGCGATGGGCCGTATTCATCCGCAACCCAGAACGTACCCTCGGATGTCAGCCGAATTCCTTCAGGGTCGAGTCGACCCGCACGTTGATCTGATGGGGCCAACTGCCTCGGATCTCCCGTGAAGCAACGTCCGTCGCGGTCGGTCAACGGTATCGCCTGAACAACTTCAACCCGAACAGGGGATTCATCATCAGGGACAATCGAGATCTCCAGCTTGCCAATGCGGCACAGGTACCCGGTTTCACCATCCGCTGGTCCGCGGTCGGGCAGGGCCAGGTATTGATTGCCCACGCCAGTGTATTCAAGAGCCGAGATGCCACCGAAGTGACTGTGTGTCGGGTCGGCGGCGAGCGATTTCATTGACTCGCATCGGTCCGATGCGGAGCTGGCCACTTCGGCAACACCAATCAGCCGAGGCTGCTGGGCGATGCCTGAAGAGGCGGTTGCGATGAAAGCTACTGTACAGAAGGCCGTGTAATGGAGGGGAGAGCGCATGGTTGTTCAAACGACTTTGGAAATCGGATCGCCCGCCAAGGGACAACATTGGTTAAAGCCGGAAGGACTGCGGGCAGAGCAACGGGAGGCGGACTGATGTGGTGTCCGGCATCCTGAATCTCTGATGACCTCCGTGAGCGAGTGAATATGATTTCCCCAACAGGATTGAGGGAGATTTGCGTTAAGACGGCGTGAAGATGAAGTTTTCGTGAACAATTGCGGGCGGATCCGTCTCGAAGATCGAGGGCGGCATGGAATCTTTGCAGGGTGCCAGGCTTGCTCCGACGTTCGTCCGGGAGCGATTCAGGGCCGGTCCATGACAGGAGCGCGCCTTTCCAATACCATCCCGAATCCCGTCGACTGCCGTGTGGTGGTCTAATGTATACTGGGCCAGTGAAGTGAAAGCGCCATGTCCGTCTGGCAACGTCGGATTCCGTTCAAGGTCGATATCGCCGGGATCATCGACATCATGGGCTCGTCTCTGTACAGCCGGGTCGATACGCCGATCCGCGAGTTGTTGCAGAACGCACATGATGCGATTGCGCGCCGTCGTCGCCGTGACATCAGCTTCCAGGGACGTATCGACGTCCGGCTCGATCCCGAGGCCAGGACGATTTCCTTTTCCGACGACGGGATTGGTCTCTCCGCCCAGGAGGCCGAGAGTTACCTGGGGACGCTCGGCATCGGCATCACCGGATTGATCAAACGCGGGCAACCTCTCCCCAACGGAACCTCCGGTGGAGAACGCAGCGATCTGATTGGCCAGTTTGGTGTCGGTCTGTTCAGTGCATTCATGCTGGCCGATCGGCTTTCGGTGGAAAGTCGCCGCGACGAAGACGAGCAGGGAGTCTGCTGGTCGGCGGGAGCTGGAACGGACATCGAGTTGTCGTCCAGTGACCGGGGAACGCCGGGCACGACCGTCACCCTGCACCTCAAAGATGAATTTGCCTCGCTGGCAAGTGACCCTGAAGTGGTTGAGAAGGCCATAC
>JAGQPW010000013.1:29147-51873 GCA_020426515.1 Planctomycetaceae bacterium
CGGGAGTACGCGGACTTCCTGCCGATTCCCATCTATCTCAATGATCGCGCCGATCGGGTCAACGTGATCAATGTGGCCTGGTTCGAGCCCTCACCAGATGAGGAAGCCATTGAATTGGCGCTCGCCAGTTACTTTGACGAAGCCCCGCTCGATGTCATTCCCATTCGCGTTGAGCATCCCGCTTCGATCGCCGGGGCGTTGTATGTCACTCCGCAGCGAATTCCCGGTTTCAGCGATCTGGCAACCGTGATGGTCACCGTTCGGAAGATGGTCATCTCCCGACGCATTCAAGGCCTGTTGCCCGGCTGGGCGTCGTTCCTGCGAGGCTGCCTGGAACTGCATGACTGCGCGCCCACGGCCAGCCGGGAAGATCTTGTTCGCGGAGAGCATTTTGACCGCGTGAAGAATACGCTGGAAATGCTGCTGTACGAACATTTCGAACAGCTGATTGACAAGTCGCCCCAGCGGATGGAAGCAATTCTGACCTGGCATCGGTATACGTTTGCCGGGGCGGCTTTGGAGAACCGACGACTCCGCGAACTGCTGCGACGCTGCTATCGAATGCCAACTTCGCAGGGGTTGCTGACGATTGATGAAATTCTCGAAGCCAGCGAAGCCGATCCACTGTTCGAAGAGGAGGCTGATCGCGTGGTCTGGTACAACACGGACCGCCGGCAGGAACGTTGGGTCAACCAGCTGTTTTCCGCCCAGAAGACCCCCTGTGTGCACACTTTCCGCAGCTTTGAAGAGTCGCTGCTGGCCCATGTGATCGCTGACGATGTTGAGGCCGGGCTGGCGACGGACCTGCGGATTGCCAGCCCCAGTGCCCCGAACTTTGCGACGGCCATTCTCGGCGTGCAGGACCTGGAGGATGCGCCGACCGAGTGGCAGGAATTCCTGGCCGCAACCGAAGCACGCATTCTCGTCGGCTCATTCGACGCGAAACAGCCGGTCATGGCATTCCTCAACGAACGCTACGAACTGGCGCGGTCGTTTGAAGATTTGAAACAGCGCGGCGAGATTCCGGGAGGGTTTCAGCGGCTGATCGATTCGCACTTCCGAGATGCTCCTGCGATGGAGAATGAAGTCATCCTCAATCGCCGTCATCCGATGGTGCAGCGGACACTGTCACAGCGCCCCGGGACACCACTTTCCAGTGTCCTGCGTCTGCTGGTGGTCAATTCGCTCAATGCTGTGGGAGCATCCATTGCCTCACCGGCGAGGCAGACACAGCAGGACGACCTGGATTGGATTGCGGAGTGTCTGTGGGGCCGGGATTAGAGTCCCCGCGGCCACTGGCTCGATCCAGGGGTATTCGTTGCAGCTGACTAACCGACCAGCGAGGCGACCGGTTCCTTGTCGCCAGTCGGGATGTCGCGCGGCCACAGTTCTTCGCCTGCGGCTTCGTTGACACCACACCCCTCGTGCAGGCCGTACATCCCTGAGTCCATCAGCCGGAAGAATTTTCGGAACCAGAGCATGTTGCGGACCCGTTCCCGGGGCCGTACCAGCCTGACCTCGATCCCAGCTTCAAACCAGTCGAAGAGCATTCCGAAGAAGCCGCTGGGGACATACTGCACGTATTGCATGTCGACCGCAATTGTGCGACGGCCCCTGCGATTGGCCAGCTCATTCAGGGTGTCGCGCAGCAGGGACAGATCGGCTCCATCCCAGATTTCCATTTCTCCAATGCTCACGATCGTTGCATTCTGATTCCGCGACAGCTGAAGTCCATGGGTGTATTTTCGCTCGGCCATCAGTGTCCCGCCCGTTTGAGGAGAATTGAACAATTCGTCAACTCTGAACAATGCAACCACCGGACCGCTGTCAAGAGTTCTCCACCCGCATTTCTCCACGATTACCGCAACGATATTGCCAGTAGCCACTTATGCTCTATTCGGCGGGGCGGGTTCTGGAGGAAGTCCCACCGGTTGGTGTTGCCAATGATCAACATTTCAGCGGAATGAAGATGTCAAAAGGGAACACGAGGCAATCTGGGCGACTTGGTGGCCCCCAGGGATATTTGCGGGCGGGAACATCTCACACTGATGCAGCGAATGCCCGGAACCGGGGCGAAATATTGTGATTGACGAGAATGGCCCGCCGATCTTGAAGGAACCGGCGGCGGTAAGCCCCTCGCCATCTGCTCTCGATTGTGCTCCCAGGCTGCGTCCCCCCCCTCAGCGCCGGGCCATCAACAGGAAGGATTTTTTGCATGAGCCGCTCTCGCATCGTGTCAACGGGAGGTCCGAACGTTCTGGCTCTGCTCGTGGCTTGCACAGCAATCACGCTGGCAGCTTCGAACTTTGATCCCATCAACACGGGCGGAAGTCCCGGAGCGTTGAATGCGGCATCGCTGACACCGGCATCTCTCTCGCTGCCTCCCTCGCCGCCAATGCCCCAGTCGGCCTCGGAGAACGGACAGTCCACCGCTCCGGCAGAGTCGAAGCACCTCAGTGGCATCTGGGCAATGCGATTGAGCACGGAAATGCTCCGCCGCGGTTGCCTGGCCTTTCGTCAACACCCCGATTACTCGGCCGTGATGACAAAGCAGGAACGCATTGGCGGTTCCCTGGGCGACTCACAGACAATTGAATTGAAAGTCCGGCACGATGCGTTCAGTGCCTACATGAAATGGCTCACCGGCGACGCTGGCCGCCAGCTGATCTACGTTGAAGGACAGAACGATGGCCACCTGCTGGTTCAACCGGGCGGCATCAAGGGGCGTTTGACTGGAGTGCTGTCCCTCGAACCCACCGGAGCATTGGCGATGGCCGAGTGCCGTTATCCGGTCACCAAGGTCGGACTCGTCGCACTGGCTGAGACTGTGCTCGAAAATCAGCTCGGTGATGTCAAGCGGGGAACCGGATTCCGCTGTGAGCTGCGGGATGACCAGGCATTCAATGGTCGCCCCTGTTTTCTGTTCATCGTCGAATACGATTCCGAAAAAGTGAACAGCGTGTACCGGAAATCGGTACTGTACATCGACAAAGAGCTGTCTCTGCCAATCTGCGTCCGAAACTACACATGGGGGGTTGATGTCGATCCCGAACGGATGGATGACGAAACACTCGTCGAGCTGTACGCATATACCGATATTCAGACCCGCCGCGGATTCTCCGATATCGACTTCGATCCAGAGAATCCCGAGTACAAGTTGAGGGTCAAGAAGAGTCGCAAATAACCCAACCGTGTCCACCACGTCCGCCGAACAGGCCGCCCGAATCTTCTTCGGGCGGCCTGTTCTCGTTTCTGGCGAGAGGTTTGAGAGCACAAGAGCAACGGTAGCTGGTGCCTCAGTGGTTCCTGATGGCGCACAGACGCATCGGATGTAAGCACACGGCCGGTCAAACTGGCCAGGTCGTCGGTCACAGCGAGACAGAGTTGCGCTACTGCTGAATGGGACCGTGATAGCGTAAATCATGCGTGTCGCGGACTTTTCCCCGATTGACCCATCAGCAACGCCTTGTGTAGAATGGAGACAGACGGACTACATAAAGTCGGCACCGGCACGCCGCGTCTGTCGGTCTGTCTGTAACTCGGTCGCACTGTTCTCACAAACAGTCCGAGTGGCACATATCGCCTTGTTTTTATTTGTCTCTATCTACAGGAGTCTCACATGTCACGGCGTCGCCAAGGCTTTACCCTGATCGAGTTGCTGGTGGTCATTGCCATCATTGCAATTCTCATCGCACTGCTTTTGCCCGCAGTTCAGCAGGCCCGCGAGGCCGCTCGCCGCAGTCAATGCAAGAACAATCTCAAGCAGATTGGTCTGGCGATGCACAACTACCATGATGTGTTTGGTATGTTTCCTCCTGCATACGTGCAACCGCCACAGGTTCTCGATGACCAAGGGTACTGGGCATGGTCGGCCTTCATTCTGCCATACGTGGATCAGGCCCCGCTGTTCAATTCGCTCGATGTGAACGGTCGACTTCCGACCGACGTGATTGATACGGCTGCCGGCCGAACGCTGTTCAGTACGGTCATTCCCTTGTTTCGTTGTCCGTCCGATGCCGGGGCTCCTGGCGTTGTGCACAGCACGGCCGATGAACCCGGCTATTGCATTGACCGGACCGATGGGACGAATACTGGCTTGCCTATCACGAACTACGTCGCTTCCAACAACACCGTCAACGTACGTGCCGCAGGGAATACCGGTTCAGGGACGGATGGAACACAGGGAGCCGTGGGCCCTTTCTTCCGGGACAGTTCAATCCGCTTCCGCGACTTCACTGATGGGAGCAGCAACACGTTCCTCGTGGGGGAACGGGCCTACAAGCGGGGCATTTACCGCATGACAGCCGGCACCCTGCTGGCCGTACGTGACAACTTGGGAACCGGCCCGTCGAATTCCAGTCCGGGGTACGACACCAATGTCAATCAGGGCTTGATGACCATTACGGGCACGGTTCGAGATGGGATCAATCCAGTACTGACCAGTTCTGGCGCTTCGAGCATCAAAGCCAATTACAGCAGCCAGCATGTGGGGGGGGCCCACTTCCTGATGGGAGACGGTGCGGTCCGCTTCATCAGCGAGAACATCCAGAATGTTCAGGAATCCGCCAGCCCCTACACCATCAACAGCATTCTGGAAGGTCTGGTGGGGATCAGCGACGGCTACGTGATCGGTGAGTTCTAGCCCACTTCGAGGCGTCTGAGGACGTGCAGCGTTGCGGCGCAGTCAGTCGATCAAAATGTCGGTTCACTGCGCCGTTTATTTCACTGTCATCTACGCATGGTTCGTTCAATGCTCAAGATTCTGAATTCGATGGCTGCGGTAGCCGCAGTCGCTCTTGTTGTTTCGCTCTCAGGTTGTGGAGGCGGAGCATCCGACGTCCCTGATCTGGGGCAGGTTGCTGGCAAGGTGACCCTGGATGGAGAACCACTCCCCAACGCGAAAGTGCGTTTTCAGCCACCCGATGGTCGTTCGTCCGAGGGGGTCACCAATGCCAGCGGCGAGTATACCCTGCAGTACAACATCGGCCTGTCGGGAGCCAAGGTGGGACCAAACGATGTCTTCATCACCACGGCCACGGAAGGCACGCTGAAAACCGTTCCCGGCGACGACGATGGTGAGTGGACCGAAGGGGCACCTGAACTGGTGCCTGCCAAGTACCTGCAACCCGGCACTTTGACAGCCGAGGTCAAAGCCGGTTCCAACACCTTCGACTTTGCACTGGAATCCAAGTGACAGTCCGCCCCGCGTTTGCGAGGGCTCGCGAACGCAGGGACGCTGCCGAAGTTGAATGCAAGTTCTGAGCATGTCATCTCCAGCACGTCCCGCGGGGACCGTGGTTGGAGAAGCTGTTTCTGATCCTCTTTTTGTCTTCATTCGAGGAGGCTTCCATGTCGCATCGTCGCTCCGCGTTCACATTGATCGAACTGCTGGTCGTGATCGCCATCATCGCGATCCTGATCGCATTGCTGCTGCCAGCGGTGCAACAGGCCCGTGAAGCGGCTCGCCGCAGCCAGTGTAAGAACAATCTCAAGCAGATTGGCCTGGCTATGCACAACTACCATGACACATTCACGCTCTTCTCGCCCTACGCGCTGGCTGGAGGTGTTGGGGCAACTCAGGATACGGACCGCAACTGGTCCTATGCTCAAATGCTGCTGCCGTATCTGGATCAGGCGCCACTGTACAATCAGTTGGCGGTCGGCCAGTCGAACCTCGTACCGCGAAGTTCCAGCAACATGACCAGCACGGACGACTATACGACAGCCACCCCCGGGACACCCGAGGCACTCTATACGACGCCGCTTCCCGTTTACCTGTGTCCTTCGGCAAACGGTGGTTCGGTAAATCCCTACCAGAAGAAGATGGGGGCGCTGATGTACGGCGTCAACCTGTTTCTGATGCCAGTCCCCAGCCCTCCGCAGTCCAAGAAGATTGCCGACATCACCGACGGAACATCCAACGTGCTGATGATGGGAGAGAAAGCCCTGATGAAGGCCCCGATTGTGAGCATCGGGGCCGTCTGGGGCACTGGCCGCGCCTGCGGAGCCCGAATCGGAATCGTGGGCCCGCATCGTCCCATCAACACTCCGTTTGACGGCACACTCACGTCAACCAACTGTTATTCGGAGAATGCGACCTCCAACGTCTCCCGAATCACATTGGCCAGTCCTCACGTCGGTGGAGCACACATGCTGATGTGCGATGGTTCCGTCCGGTTTGTCAGTGAGAACATCTCGACCAATCCCGTGCCAGGTCAGACATCCGGGAACTATCTGTTCCAAAATCTGTTTGGCCTCGACGACGGTAACACTGTCGGCGAGTTCTAGGTCGCCGATGCAACGACAACCACATTTCCATCCTTCAATGACAAGTTGAGAGCACGCATGTTCGGATTTCGTTCATTGGCCGCGTGTTCGCTGGCCACACTCATGTTGTTCCCGCTGGGCTGTGGAGGTGCTGGCCGGCCGAAGCTGGTTGCCGTGGAAGGGACTGTGACACTCAATGGAGCCCCGCTTGAGGGGGCCACAATCATGTTCATGCCCGTCGACGCAGGGTCAGCAGATTTTCAGCGGCCTTCAACGGCCGTCACCGACGCCCAGGGCAAGTTCGTCGCCAGTACCTACACAACCGGAGATGGGCTGGCGATCGGCAAGTATCAACTCGGCATCGAAAAGAAAGAACTGGTGGGCGACTTGCCCAAAGGGTTCGATTCTGAGCAGCCCGAGCTGAGCCGAGTCCGCTACAAGCTCATCGTCCCCAAGCAGTTTCGTGATCCAACAACTTCGGGACTCTCTGCGGAAGTGACCAGCGGGGGACTGCAACCCGCGGTCATCGAGCTGAACAGCGAAGGGGCGCCCGAGATTGAAGTCCTCGGAACGGGCCCGGCATCGGCATAGCCGCAGTTCCAAACTGAAAATGAAACACCCCACGTCCGAGGATCTTCGGACGTGGGGTGTTTCATTCAGCGAGCCGGTCATCGAGATGTCCTCAACGGCTCGATTCGTGCAGCCTCGGCACATAGGCCCGAAACGCAGGAAAGCACGTTAAGGGAGACTTCACCGGGAAACGAAAAAGCCAGCCGCTGCAGAGCAGGGGCTGGCTTTGGATCCGGGCATTTCGTACTGGCAAACTACCAGGCGAAGTGAGCGAATGCCTTGTTCGCATCGGCCATACGGTGCACGTTTTCGCGAGTCGTAATGGCGGTGCCTTCCTTCTTGAAGGCGGCAATGATTTCATCAGCCAGAGAGCTGGCAATCGGGCGTCCCTTGCGACCGCGAATCGCGGCCAGAATCCAGCGAATGGCCAGAGTCTGCTGTCGCTTGTAGCCCACCTGCGTTGGCACCTGATAAGTGGCCCCACCGACTCGCTTGGAGCGAACTTCGATGTGTGGCTTCACGTTTTCGACGGCCGCGGTGAACACCGTCACAGGGCTTTCTTCGGGCAGTTTCTTCTGCACGATGTCCATGGCTTCGTAGAAGGCACCCAGAGCAATGCTCTTCTTGCCATCATACATCAGGCAGTTGACGAACTTGGACACCAGCTTGGACCCGTAGCGAGGGTCGCCGGTGAGCTGATCACGACTGGCAGTAAAACGCTTGGCCATGTTATTAAGTTACTTAGACAAGTGGCTTGTGGGGCTCGATGAAACTCGTGATGCCTACCCTGGCTCCAACTTGCTGCGAGTTCCACGAGGAATTGGCGGAAACTACTTGGGACGCTTTGCCCCGTAACGGCTGCGTGCCTGACGACGCTTCGGCACACCGAGCGTATCCAGCACCCCGCGGATGACTTTGTATCGCACACCGGGAAGGTCGCGAACACGACCGCCACGCACCAGCACGATGGAGTGTTCCTGAAGGTTGTGGCCTTCGCCGGGGATGTAAGCGGTCAGTTCCTTACCGTTCGAGAGGCGGACACGGCAGATCTTACGAAGAGCCGAGTTCGGCTTCTTCGGTGTCATTGTCCGCACCTGAAGACACACACCGCGCTTCTGTGGACATCCGTCCAAAAGCGGGGTCTTGGTCTTGGAGCTTTGCTTCTTCCGTGGTTTACGAATCAGTTGATTGATTGTCGGCATAACTCGAAACGGTCGGTCAATTCGCGGCCAAATCCCGTATTCATCATGACTTAGGGACGTGACCTGCGGTCCAGTGAATTCCCGTCCGGAAGTACCACAAGGCAGGCTCACCAACAGGGGAGCTTTTCCGGTAAAATCGGGGAATCGAGCACTGTACAGCAGGCCACAGAGGCCGTCAAGCGCTCGAAATCGGAGAATTCCTCAAGTTTGTCTATGCCGTGCTCCAATTCCCAAGTCCGCGCGGGCCGAACAGGTGACGACTGGCCGTCAGGAACAGTAGACTCCGCAACTCGCCGTGAAGGCCGTGGACACGGTAACGGGCTGCGTTGCAATCAGAGTCGGATTGAAGGGCGACTGAACACATCATGCCGGAAATTTGCGTCACCATTGGACGAACTCGCCACAAAATGGTTGTGGCCGAACACAAGGCCCTGGCGGAGCGTGGAGCGACTTTGGTCGAACTGCGTTTGGACTGGATCTCGCGGACGCCCGATTTGACCCGCCTGCTCGCCAATCGCCCCACACCGGTGGTTGTGACCTGTCGCCGACCCGATGATGGAGGCCGCTGGCACTCCGGAGACGCCGACCGCATGACGTTGCTGCGGCAGGCGATCGTCTCCGGAGTCGAATATGTCGATTTAGAGGACGATATCGCCGGGCAGGTTCGACGCTTTGGGAAAACCAGGCGGATCGTCAGCCACCACGATTTCAATCAGACCCCCGACAACCTGGAAGAAATCCACGCAAATCTGTGCAAGCTGGATCCGGATATCGTCAAACTGGTAACGATGGCGAACTCGCCGCGTGACAACGTGCGAATGCTGCAGCTCGTCAAGAATGCCACGGTTCCCACTATCGGGTTCTGCATGGGCGATTACGGGGTCGTCAGTCGCATTTTGTGCGGCAAGTTTGGTTCGCCCTTTACTTACGCCACGTTCAGTCGCGACCGCGTTCTGGCTCCCGGGCAGCTTTCTTTTGAAGACATGAAGGATATTTACCGGTTCGAGAAGATTGGACCGGAGACACCGGTGTTTGGCGTGCTCGGAGATCCCATTGGTCACAGTCTGAGTCCGCTGCTGCACAATCGGGCGTTTCGTCACGAGAAGCTCAAGGCCTGCTACGTGCCAATGCGGGTACCGGCTGAAGAGTTCGAGGAGTCTCTCAAGGATTACGAGTTTCTCGAAACCCGTGGTTACAGCGTCACCATTCCACACAAAGAGGCGGCGTTGAAGTTTGCCGATCTGGCAGACGAAGCATCACAGGAAATCGGAGCCGCGAACACGCTGTTCAAGGATGCCAAAGGGAAATGGCGGGCCACCAACACCGACTATAATGCCGCGCTGGAATCTATCCTGCTGGGGCTGGAAGCCAAAGGCATCGGCTCATTGAGTGGTCAACGCGTTCTGATGCTGGGGGCAGGAGGGGTGGCCCGCGCCATCGGTTGTGCCGTGATGAAGTCCGGCGGAGTCCTCACTGTCACGAATCGAACCAAGGCCCGCGGAAAGGCCCTGGCCGACCAGCTGGGGTGCACTTACGTTACCTGGGAGAATCGCGGGTCCTCTGATTGCGATGTGCTGGTGAACTGCACTCCCATGGGGATGTCGCCGAACTTTGACGAAACGCCATTCCAGCAGCATTGGTTGCGGGATGGCATGGTGGTGTTTGACACCGTGTACAATCCGGAGAACACCCTGTTGATCAAGGAAGCCCGCGAGCATGGCTGCCATGTGGTCAGTGGTCTGGAAATGTTCGTGCGGCAGGCGGCGGCACAGTTCAAGCGATTTTCCGGGCGCGAAGCCCCGTTGGATTTCATGCGGGATACCCTGCGTCGCAGTATTTCTCCGGTACGGCTCAAACATTCCGAGCCGGAAGATTCGGAGGAATAGCGTTTCAGTCGCCCACAGGTGTTCCCGGCAGTTCTGAGTGGCGTTCAGCCGGCCATTCCAACACGTGTGATTGACATTCGGTGACTTCGCTCGCCATCCTGTATCGTTTGTCAACAGATTTTGAACGTGTCGCCCTCAGGTCGTACCCGTCTTGTCTGGGGCCTCTTCAGTCACGTCTCCACCTTCCATTTTGCGTAAATCGATATGAAAGCTGTCGCTGTCCGTCCGGGTGTTAAGCAGAGCGCCTTTGTGGCCGACCTCCCCGACCCCCGCCTTGAAAGTATTCCCAATGGCCGGGGAGTGCTGGTGCGTACCTTGCAGGTCGGGGTTGATGCAACGGACGGCGAAATCAACGAAGGGCTGTACGGAGCGGCCCCCAAGGGGGACGATAAGCTCGTGCTGGGTCACGAGGTCTTTGGCATCGTGGAAGCGGTTGGCCCCAACGTCACGCACGTGACTGTGGGCGATTACTGCACCTGCACTGTGCGCCGTCCGGGGCCGACGATCTACGACCAGATCGGCCGCAATGACATCACCAGCCACCACGAATACTACGAGCGAGGCATCAACCTGCTGCATGGGTTCATGACCGAAGCGTTTGTCGACGACGCCGAATTCGTCGTCAAGGTGCCTCAGGGGCTGAAGCACCTGGGGGTGCTGTCGGAACCTGTGAGCGTATGCGCCAAGGGGATTGAGCAGGCATACCTGGCCCAGCAGCGACTGCAGGTGTGGGAACCACGACTCGCATTCGTGACCGGAGCCGGGCAGATTGGTCTGTTGACGACCATGATGCTGCGTCTGCGGGGATTGGAAGTCTACACGCTCGCGCGCTCACGCAATCCAGGGCTCAAGCAGGAAATCGTCGAAGCGTACGGCGGTCACTACATCAGTACGCTCGACACCCCCATGGAAGAACTCGCCAGCAAGGTGGGACGTCCGGACCTGATTATTGAAGCGACAGGAGCCAGCCACGTGGCTTTCGAGGCGATGCAGGTCTTGAACTTGAACGGAGCACTCGTCTGGACCAGCGTGACCGGGGGCGATCACAAAATTCAGAACTTCCCCGCCGACAAGGTGAATCTGGAATGGGTACTCGGAAACAAGTTGCTGGTCGGCACCGTGAATGGAAACCGCAAGCACTTCGCTCAGGGAATTAATGACCTGGCGTTGGGGGAAGTTACCTATCCCGGCGTAACCGAACGCATTCTCACAACGCCAATTGATGGGCTCGATGACCCGCAGGGAATTCTGCATGAGCTGGAGAACCGGGCGAATCTCAAAGTCTATGTGAACGTCGGGACAGCCTGACCGGGACGTCCAAACGTCGACGCTGCAATGGCGTTGCGGAAGTATGTGTATACGGGGCGATGTCGTTCGATCGTCGCGCCCCGCTCGCCGTAATCGACGGGAGTGACCGATGACCAGCAACGCCCCAAAGCAGAATTCGATGCAGCGTAAGTGGGCCGCAATCGCCTTTACCTTGCTGTTTCTGTATGTGCTGGCACGTCCGACACTGGAACAGCAGTTCAATATCTCGCTCCCGGGGTTCGGGAATGAGAATGCGGTCGTCGAGCCAAACGGTGATGAGCTTGCCCCTTCGTCCCCCACCTCCCCGCCCGGATTGGAGGAGTTCACGAGCGCCGGTGAGGCACAGAATCGCGGTAACGAATCGGGCCCCGGAAGGGGCACTCTCGAGCTGCCTGCGACCGCGACATCCAGTCCCGCTGGTCGTGCTGAATCATCTGGCCTGGAGCAGCCCACCAGCCCTGAGTCTGCAGCGCCAGCACTCGGCAAGCTCAAGCAGGTTGGAAACAAGCTCTATGAGTCCACCGCCGGTCTGCGTTACGGAACAGGCAGTGCCGAAGGGCATCGGCTGCTGCATCTCATGAAGCACGCGCAGGACGATCTGGACAAACCCATTCACGGAGTCTTTGAAGGGACCAAGGACGAAATTCTGGCCCTGCTCGATGAAGCCTGGCTGCTTGTGAAGCAAAAGAGCCCGCAAGTGACCACCGAAGACGAAGGTGACCGCACGGTGTATACGATCGACCTCAAACGCAAGATCGGGTACACGGGCGGAGAAGTGGGCCAGCGCCGAAAACATCCCGCGTGCTCGAAACTGCGAATCGTGGTGGAAGGCGTCGATGTGATTACCGCCTTTCCGACTGAACGCTGACGTTTCATGCAGTTCAGATCGAAAAGCATCCAGATTCGTTGACGTATCGCTTCAATCTCTTGGACTGGACTCGCTAGACTGTTTTGGACTTGCCCCGCGAGATGCGGAAACTCCCACCCACTGTGATTCCTGCCGTTGAGAGCAAATGTCCGATCCATCTTCACCACGTGCGTTACGTCTGACGACGGTTCAATGGCTCATCTGCGTGATGGCCGCCATTGGTTTTGCCTTTGACATCTACGAACTGCTGATGCTGCCACTCGTGGCACGCGATGCCCTGTTCGAACTCGGGGGCGTGCGTCCGGGATCAGATGAGTTTCGGACCTGGGTCGCCATGCTGTTCTACGTGCCCGCGATGTGCGGTGGTATTGTGGGCCTGTGGGGAGGCTACCTGACGGACAAGCTCGGCCGACGTCGGGTGCTCACCTGGAGTATTCTGTGCTACGCGATTTCCGCGTTTGCGGCTGGATTTTCGACCAGTCTGACGATGCTGCTCATCTTCCGCACGCTCACATTTGTGGGTGTCTGCGTCGAGTTCGTTGCTGCGGTCGCGTGGCTGGCCGAGTTGTTCGAAGATCCACATCAGCGTGAAAAGGTCCTTGGCTACACGCAGGCGTTCTCTTCCATCGGCGGATTGCTGGTAGCCATCGTCAATGCGGTTCTTGCAACGTATGCCGCCAATCTGCCGGCGGTGCATCTCCCGGAATTCCTGGGACTCGGTGAGATTCAGAACTCACACGCCGCATGGCGATACACGCTGATGTCCGGGCTGCTTCCCGCATTGCCGCTGATCATCATTCGCCCATTCCTGCCCGAATCACCCGTCTGGGCGAAGAAGCGGGCGGAGGGAACGTTGCGTCGGCCCAGCATTGCGGAACTCTTTTCTCCTCAATTCCGCAAGACCACCATCGTGACCACGCTGATGTTCATGTGCTCCTACGGTGTCGCCTTCGGGGCACTGCAGCAGTTCCAGCAGATGGTGGGGGGGATTGATGAAGTGCAGGCACAGATTACAGCCGCGCAGGCCGCTGTTGATGCCGACGACAAGGTCCCTGCCGACAAGAAGGGGCCAAAGAAAGCCGCCGCAGAAGGAGGCATCAAGACGCTCAAGAATGCTGAGTACACCAAGTCTCAGGAAGTTGGTGGTCTGCTCGGTCGATTTGTTCTGGCTCTGCTGGTCGTCGTGATCGTCAGCCGCCGGACCCTGATGCGTGTCTTCCTCGGCCCGGGCCTGATTCTGGTTCCGCTGGTCTTCTACCTGATTGCTCAAGGGAAAGAGACGACGTTCATCACATTCGATCTGAGCTTCATTCCCGGCTTCCACGAAGGCAGCATTTCGTTCCTTGGGTTGTGCGTGTTTGCGGCTGGATTCTTTACGGTGGCCCAGTTCAGCTTCTGGGGCAACTACCTGCCAACCGTGTACCCCGTCCACCTGCGGGGGACGGGCGAAAGCTTTGCCGCCAATATCGGCGGCCGCATGCTGGGAACGTCCTTTGCGGCCATTCACCAGCTGGTGGTGATGCCAATGATGCCCGCCGATCTTTCCCCGGCAAAGCAGGCCGCCTACGCTGCCGCCGGAATTGCCGCCGGGTTGTACCTGCTGAACTTCATTCTCTCGTTCTTCCTGCCGGAACCCTCCGGCTCGATGGACGACTAAACTGTCGTTGCGGAGAGCGATGGATCACCATCCCGGTTCGGAACCACTCCGAATTCGGGATGATCGGTACTGCACGAACACACATCTCCAACGAGGTCGAACACGATGCGACACCAAACCCTGTTGTTGCTGGCAGTGGTGTTCTCTTGCGGCGTCATCTGCGCACAGGAACCCACGAAATCGCCCGCCGAGTCCGATGCCCGCCTGCATTCAGACGGCAAGGGCTGGCGACTCGATCAGGCCAAAATCGTCGACACCACGCGGCCTCGAGTCCTGCTGATTGGCGATTCCATTCTCAATGGGTACCTGAGATACGCGGTCAAAGGACTGGAAGGGAAGGCCTACGTCGATGGTTGGGTCAATCCGTACCACCAGTCGGAACATGTCAACAAGCTGTTGGCCGAAGTACTGGAAAAGGGACCGTACGATGTTGTGCACTTCAACATGGGGCTGCACGGCTGGCAGGAAGGCCGCATTAAGCCGGGGACGTTTGAACCGCTCACCAAAGCCTATGTCGAGGTGATCCGCGAGAAACTTCCGAACGCCAAGATCATCTGGGCCAACAGCACGCCCGTGACAACCACGGAGAAGCCCCTGCAACTGGAACCGGAAATCAATCCGGTCATCATCGAGCACAATCGCATGGCTGCCCATGTCATGCAGGAACTGCACGTGCCGGTCAACGACTTCTATTCACTGCTGGTCGATCGAATGGATCTCGCGCGCGGCGACCGTTTCCACTGGACCAGCCCCGCCTATGAAATGCTCGGTCAGATGGTCGTCAATTCGGTGTTGCGCGAGTTGCAGTCCGAACCTGTAACCAGTTGGAAATATCCTCCCGAAATGCCTGGCGCCCGCGTGGAAGCCTACCGCAAGGTGGGGGATGTCACGTTAAATGCCTGGATTTTCGAGCCTCAAGGGCACACCGCCAATGATCGCCGCGCTGCGGCAGTCTTCTTCTTCGGCGGAGGCTGGAATGGGGGGACGCCGGGACAGTTTCTGCCACAATGCCAGCATCTGGCCGAGCGTGGAATGGTCGCGATCTCAGTCGACTACCGCGTCAAAAGTCGACAAGGCGTGCTGCCTCAAGACTGTGTTCGCGATGCCAAGGCGGCCATCCGCTGGGTCCGGGCCAATGCCGACCGACTGGGCATCGATCCCGACCGCATTGCTTCCGGCGGCGGTTCGGCTGGTGGTCATCTTGCCGCGGCCGTGTCACTGGTGCCGGAATTCGAAGAGGGAGACCACCTCAGCGTGAGTTCGGCTCCGAATGCGATGCTGCTGTTCAATCCAGCGGTTGTGCTGGCCGCCGTTGACGGACATCCCGAACTGCTTCCGGAAGGCAAAGTGACCGACATTGCCAATCGCTGCGAGGGTCGCCCACAGGAGATTTCCCCGTATCACTTCATCCGGTCTGAACTGCCACCCGCAATCATCTTTCACGGCACGAACGACGAAGCGGTTCCGTTTGGGACCGTCGAACTGTTCGCCAGTGAGATGCAGAAGGCTGGCAACCGCTGTGAATTGAAGGCCTATGAAGGTCAACCTCACGGCTTCTTCAATCCCGGCCGCGGTCAGGGGGCTCCTCGGGTAGAAGCCACTCGCCGCTACTATCAGACTCTCGCTCAACTCGATGAGTTTCTGGAGTCCCTCGGATACATCGCTGCGCCGGATGCCGACCAGTAGCAAACGGCCCAGGTGGCGAACCATTTGTCGTAATTGACATTTTCACCCTCTACCGTCGGTGTGTGATGCGTTCTCGCAAGCTTGTCTCGTGCCTCCTGGCTGTCCTGAGTCAACTCGTCGCCGGACAGTGCATCGCGGCGGATGTCCCCTCCGCCCCCTTGTGCGAAAAGGGTGAGCAACTTCTGGCCGACAACTTCGATCGAACAGACCTCGGCGACTGGAAGTCGCTGATCCCCGCATTCACGGTGGAAGGCGGCGTATTGAAAGGAATGCAGGCACGCGATGATCACGGAGCCGTGGGGCGAGTCTACCGTCCGATGAAGGATGTCGTCGTCGAGTTTCGCTTCAAGCTGGCTGGCTCAACAGGATTCAACGCGGTCTTCGACGATCAGAAGTACAAGGGCTCCCACGCGGGACACATTTGCCGAATTGCCTTCGCCCCGAATCAGATTCGATTGGGAGATGATCGCGAAGGGATCATGCGGAATGACATATTCGAAATGCGCAAGGATCCGAACCGTAAGGCCGAGGCCAGTAAATTGCTGTCGGGCCGTTCTGCGATCGGGAAAGTCGCCATCACTCCCGGCAAGTGGCATTCCGTCGCCATCGAAATCGTTGGTGATCAGATGCGTGTCAGCATTGATGGCCAGGCCATTGGGTATTTGAAGTCTCCGGGTATCGCCCACGAGACGAAAACGAGTTTTCACTTCACCGTCAACGGCCCCGGCGTTCTGTTCGATGATGTCCACATCTGGAACGCCCGCTGATCAGAGTGTCGATTGCGCAAACCATTCACTGGTCGCTGATGAGGCAATGCATGTTCCGATACGCAGTTCTCACATCGGTTGCCCTCATCTCGCAATGGCCGAATTACGGATTGTTTGCCGCCGAACAGGCACCGCGTCCCAACATCGTTCTCATTTTGTCGGATGATATGGGCTACTCCGATACGGCTCCGTATGGGGGAGAGATTCGAACACCAACGCTCAGCCGGTTGGCCGCAGACGGGCTTCGCTTCACACAGTTCTACAACACCGCCCGTTGTTGCCCGACTCGCGCATCCCTGCTGACGGGACTTTATCCTCATCAGGCCGGAGTCGGCTGGATGATGACGGACCGGGGGCTACCGGGCTATCGCGGTGACCTGAATCGCAGTTGTCGCACGATTGCCGAAGTTCTGCAGCCGGCCGGTTACTCCACATACATGGCCGGGAAGTATCATGTCACGCCGCATGTCGATCCTGATGGCCCCTTCGACAACTGGCCGCTGCAGCGTGGATTCGATCGATTCTACGGCACGATTCACGGAGCGGGGAGCTTCTATGATCCCAACTCACTGACCCGTGACAACACAATGATCTCCCCGTATGCCGATGAGGAGTACCAGCCGGAGACGTATTACTACACCGATGCGATTAGTGACCATGCCGTGCGATTCATTCAGGAGCACGATGCCCAGCAGCCCTTCTTCCTGTACGTCGCCTACACCGCGGCCCACTGGCCCATGCATGCACTGCCCGAAGACATCGCCAGGTACAAGGGCCGCTACGATGAGGGGTATGAGCCAATCCGGACCGAACGACTCGCACGTATGCGGGAGTTGGGGCTCATCCCGCTGAACTGGGAACTCTCACCGCAGGCCGAAGACTGGAACAAGGTCCGACATCGGGAGTGGGAAAGCCGCTGCATGGAGGTCTATGCCGCCATGATCGACCGGATGGACCAGGGGATCGGGAAAATTGTTTCCACCTTGGAAGACCGTCAGCAACTCGACAATACACTGATCTTCTTCCTGCAGGACAACGGAGGCTGTGCGGAAACGCTGGGCCGCAAACCTCGCAATGGCCTCACTGAGCGAGCCAGACAGGCCACGCTCGCTCCCACCGCATCCACTGCATTTGAGACAAAGATGATTCCGGACCAGAGCCGCGATGGCTACCCAGTGCTGATGGGACCGGGCGTGATGCCGGGCCCTGCCGATACATACATCGCCTACGGTCGAGGCTGGGCCAACGTTTCCAATACCCCGTTCCGTGAATACAAGCACTGGGTTCACGAGGGAGGCATTTCCACGCCGCTGATTGCTCACTGGCCGCAGGGGATCACTCGGCGAGGTGAATTCGAACCGGAGCCGGGCCATCTGGTTGACATCATGGCGACTTGCGTTGATATGGCTGGGGCCGCGTATCCGCAGGAAGTCGACGGCCATTCCATCAAGCCGCTGGCCGGAACCAGTCTGCGGCCTGCATTTACGGGAGAACAACTCCAGCGGGACGCCATCTACTTTGAGCACGAAGGCAACCGCGCCATCCGGACCCGCCAGTGGAAGCTGGTTGCGAAAGAGAACCGGCCTTGGGAACTCTACGACATGCAGGCCGACCGTACCGAGATGCATGATCTCGCCAGCGAACATCCCGAACTGGTCCAGCAACTCAGTCAGCAATGGGACAACTGGGCCGCCCGATCCGATGTGCTGCCCCTGGGCGGCTGGCGTGGGGCGTCGAAGACGCATACGAAGTGACGACCGATCGACTCTCCTTCACGCGACGTTCCATCTGACGGGGCAGGTCACCAGCAAATCGCCGAGATGTCTGATCGGTTAACCCCGTTGCGGGTCGAACTGGGGTCGGTTTCGCGATAGGCTGTGGCGGCCACGAGATGTGAAATGGTCAGCTCAGAACGGAAACGGAACATGCAGGCAGCAGATTTGAAGGCCGTACAGGCTCCGCTCAAGGATCGCTATCGGGAACAGCCCGAGGCAGCGCAGGCGACGCTGGTGGCGCGAGGGCGGATTGATCTCGACAAGTTGGCGGTTGATATCGAGCGGCCGGAAGGGGCGAGCTGCACGCCGGGGATGCATCCCATGGCCGGGGGGGACGGGACGTTTGCCTGTGCAGCGGAGATGCTGCTCGAAGCGCTTGCGGGATGCGCAGGCGTTACGCTGGCTGCCGTTTGCACGGCGATGTCGATTCCGGTGACCCGGGCCGATGTGCGTGTGGAAGGAGATGTCGACTTTCGCGGGACGCTGGGGGTTGATCGCGCAGCGCCCGTCGGTTTCACACGTGTGAACGTCCACTTCACGTTCAACAGCGAAGCTCCCGATGCCACGCTGGAGAAAGCGGCTCAACTGGCTGAGCGGTACTGCGTGGTGGCGCAGACGCTGCGCAGCGTCTCCGTCGCCTGGTCGCGAGGAGAGGGAGCACCGTAAAGTCCGGGTCAGAAATCAGCTCAGGGCAGCAAGGCAGGCTGTGCGCTCATCGCTCCAGCTCAGCTGCTGCTCCAGCATGCGCGCGGCACGCAGCAGCTTTGCTTCCTCAAAGGCGGGAGCTAGTAGCTGGACACCGATCGGGCGACCATCCTGGGACTTTCCACACGGCAGCGAAACGCCGGGAATTCCAGCCAGATTCGCGCCAATCGTGAAGATGTCGTTCAGATACATCGCCAGCGGATCGTTGTTCAACTCGCCAACGGAAAACGCTGGCGTTGGTGCAGCTGGGGTGAGCACGAAATCGACATTGGAAAACGCCTGATCAAAGTCTTGACGGATCAGCCGGCGGACCTGCAGAGCCTTCTTGTAATAGGCATCGTAGTAGCCCGAGGAGAGGGCGTAGGTGCCAAGCATGATGCGGCGTTTGACTTCGTCGCCAAATCCGGCTGAGCGTGAGAGCTCGTACAGCTCAACGAGGTTTTCAAACTTGCCGCTCTCCGGTGTTTCGCGATGTCCGTAGTGTACACCGTCGTAGCGGGCGAGGTTGCTGGAGGCTTCCGACGGAGCAATTACGTAGTACACAGCCACGCCGTAACGGGCGTGTGGCAGTTCGACCTCGCAGATTTCCGCTCCCAATTGGCGGTACGTCTCGATCGTCT
Organism: Planctomycetaceae bacterium; assembly: GCA_020426515.1. Taxonomy (GTDB): domain Bacteria; phylum Planctomycetota; class Planctomycetia; order Planctomycetales; family Planctomycetaceae; genus JACKHO01. Next base: position 48,459 of record JAGQPW010000013.1, read on the forward strand.
GCTGAACGGATTCACGGACATCGGAATGCAACCCATCGCCAAAGTGCTCGGGCACAATGCCGATCTTCATCCCGGCGAGCGGTTCGTCCAGACGTGCGGTGTAATCCGCAGTGGGAACTTGTGCGGACGTGGCATCACGTGAATCGTGTCCGGCGATAACGTTCAGCAAATGGGCGGCGCCAGTCACATCGCTGGCAAAGGGACCAATCTGGTCGAGTGAACTGGCAAACGCCACGAGTCCATACCGCGAAACCCGACCATAGGTGGGCTTCAATCCGACAACACCGCAGAACGAGGCGGGTTGACGGATGGAACCGCCGGTGTCAGAACCGAGAGCCAATGGAACCATGCCCGCCGCAACCGCCGCTGCGGAGCCTCCACTGCTGCCGCCGGGCGATGTGGAGGTGTTCCAGGGATTGTACGTCTTCTGATACGCCGAAGACTCGCAGCTGGAGCCCATGGCGAATTCATCCATGTTTGTTCGCCCCAGGATGACTGCATCGGCCGCCTGTAGCTGCTGAATGACGTGTGCATCGTATGGAGCGGAGAACGTCTCCAGCATGCGGCTGGCACAGCTCGTTGTCGTTCCCTGCAGGCAGAGATTGTCTTTGATGGCAACCGGGATTCCCGCGAGAACGCCCAACGGTTCGCCAGCGTCTCGTCTCTGGTCAACGCTTCGTGCGGTTTGTAGGGCCTTCCCGGAAAAAACTTCAAGAAACGCGCCAATCTTTCCGTTGGTTTGTTCGATCCGCGACAGATGCTGTTCGGTCAGTTCCGTGGCCGTCACGGCGCCGGTCGACAGGGCGTTTAACAGGGCCGCGGTTGATTGACCAATCCATTGCATGACGAGGCTTCCAACTGGGGATATGTGCTGCAAATCCGTAAATACTGAGTTCCGGAAGAGGCCGGTCTCCACGTAAGGTAACCATTCTGTTCTCGGCTCGCATCATACGACAGGAGAAGAGCAAGGCAATTCGGTTTCCGAAGGTGGAAACGCTTTGGGAGCGGGGATTTCCTTCATTTGCTGATGCACTGATTCGGTTTGACGCGCCCTACCGGAGTAGCCTATGGTTAAACGAACTCCGTTGCGTTTCGTGCTGTTGCAAGTCCCACTGGGGCCGTAGCTCAGTCGGTTAGAGCAGGCGACTCATAATCGCTTGGTCGCAGGTTCGAGTCCTGCCGGCCCTACTTTGCACGCGAGCCAGATGTGCATTCGCTCCTCCCGCTCCCCGCAGTGGGGGACGAATTGGGCTGAGGATTCTGACGCATTCGGTCCTATTGAGAGAGATATCTTCGAGCCATAAGACCACCCAAATCCCTGAAGTGATTATGCCCGGACTTGAACAGCGAACGATCGGCAACCTGAATTGCCTGGTGTACACCACCTCCAATTCCCCCGACCTCGTCGCCGTCATTTCCCACGGATTCGGCGCACCAGGGGATGATCTCGTCCCACTGGGGGCTCATCTTTTGCGATTCGCCCCGGAATTGCTCGACCGCGTTCTGATGGTGTTTCCGGCAGCTCCATTGAATCTGTCCGAACACGGAATTCCGGGGGGACGGGCCTGGTGGATGCTCGACATGGAGGAACTTCAGCAGGCGATCAGTCACGGAGAGTTCCGGGACTTGAGACAGAGTCAGCCTCCGGGCCTGATTGACTCACGCAATCAGCTGGTGGAAACGATCGAGGCCATCCGCGAAGAGACCAGTCTACCATGGGACAGAGTGGCGCTCCTTGGTTTCTCCCAGGGAGGAATGCTGTCGACGGAAGTCGCATTCAGCCTGGAGGAGTCCCCGGCGGGCCTGGTGGTCTGGTCCGGAACTCTGATCAACGAGGCGGAGTGGCTGAAATCGGCCCCCAGACGGGAACACATGCCCATGCTGCAAAGTCATGGGCAGCGCGACATGGTCCTGCCGTTTCAGGCGGCCCAATGGCTGCGTTCGCTGGCCATCTCCGCCGGAATCAACCATCAGTGGCTACCGTTCAACGGCGGACATGAGGTTCCCTATCCAGTGCTGCAAGAGACAGCACGGTTCCTCGTCGACCTGCTAAACCGTGACGGTTAGGCCAGCCAGTCACGCCCAGGGCGGCACACTCCAAGCGAGAACGCCTCCGGAGACCAGGGAGTCGCGTTGGCTTCGCTGTTTTCCATTGAGATGCCTCGCTACCCTGCAAACTCCCGTGGCATCAGCGCGAATTGATGCCACCCTTTCCCGCTGAACATCCTTGAAGTGAAGTGCATGGAAACGAAACTGACGACGACCGGCCGCTGGCTGGCCCTGAGCGCTGCAATGTTGGGATGGATGTTCGACGGCCTTGAGATGGGACTGTTTCCACTGGCCGCTCGCCCTGCATTGCAGGAAGTGCTGTTTGCAGCAAGCGACGCCGAAAACAACATCGATGCGACCACGATCAGCGCGGAAGAGAAGTCTCGACGTGAAGGACTCGTGGGCAGCTGGTTCGGAATCATGACTGCCGGGTTCCTCGTTGGAGCGGCGACCGGCGGGGTGCTGTTCGGCTGGCTGGGCGACCGTCTGGGACGTGTACGTGCCATGGCCCTCAGCGTGCTTGTGTACGCACTGTTCAGCGGGCTGTGTGGCTTTGCGAACTCGGCGTCGATGCTGTTCCTGTGGAGGTTTATTGCCTCGCTTGGAATGGGAGGGGAATGGGCATTGGGAGTCGCGCTGGTGATGGAACTCTGGCCAGCAAATTCACGTGGCTGGCTGGCCGGTTTGATCGGCGCAGCGGCGAATGTCGGCTTCGTGCTGATTGCCATTGTCAGCATGGGACTGAACGAGTTTGTCGGCAGCCTGGAAAGTCTGCTGCTCACAATCGGCGTCTCTGAGTCGTACACTCTGAAGCTGACGGCCAATCATGGCTGGCGTCTGCTGATGCTGTTTGGTGCCGCCCCCGCACTGCTGACATTCTTCATCCGCGTTTTTGTCCCGGAGTCAGAACGCTGGCTGGAAGAGCAGACCAAGGGGAGCACAAGCCATTGGGCGACAAGTGATCTGCTGGGAGTGCTCATCGGATCGATGGGACCACTCGGCATGATTTACCTGTGGGCCACTCCGGAAGTCAGTTGGCTGATCCGGTTCGGTGCCTCGGTGCCGCTGCTCGGACTGGCGATTGCGGGGTACATTTATCCGGTCCGGCGATACTTGCAGCGAGCCGGGCTGCAGGCTGCCGCCGGCGACACCAGTCTGCAGGCAGTTGGCGGAACCTCTGTCATTCGGATGATGCTGATTGGTGCCGCGCTCAGTGGCATCGCACTGATGGGCAGCTGGGGCTCATTGCAATGGGCCGCTCCATGGGCCGGGCAACTGGCCGAGCAGCAGGGCGGTGTCATCCACGCCAGGGAGTGGACGCAGATTGTCATCGGAATTGGTGCGATCGTCGGGACGATTCTGGCAG
>JAGQPW010000013.1:51969-58731 GCA_020426515.1 Planctomycetaceae bacterium
CCGGTCATCTGTACGGGCGTCGGCTCACTTATGTTGCCATGTGCATCCTGTCGCTGGCATCAATCCTGGCGTTCTACCAGCTGAATGATGCTTACGGGACCATGTTTCTGATGACCGCATTTATCGCCGGCGCCACGACAGCATCGTTCTATGGCTGGCTGCCGCTTTACCTGCCGGAGTTGTTCCCAACGAAGGTTCGGGCCACAGGGCAGGGATTCAGCTTCAACTTCGGACGGATTCTGGCTGCCGCCGGATCGCTGCAGACGGGAGCACTGATGGCCCAGTTCGATGGCAGCTACCCGGAGGCCTGCAGCATTATGGCCTTTATCTACCTGATTGGTGTCGGTGTGATCTGGCTTGCCCCGGAGACACGCGGGCTGGGGCTTCCCAAATAGCATCGAAAGCGATGCCTACTTCAAGAACTCCGAGTTCTCTTGAATCTCGCCCGGCTTCAGTCCCGCCTGTGACAGGGCTTCGTAGAGGCTGCTGCGGGCGCCTTCCTGAGCCGACTGATGCAGCAGGATCTTGACCCGGGTTCCAGACTGATCCCCCGTGGTGCGCTCCGCGCGGGCCACAATGTCACTCAACGGCATGTCGAGGCCTGTTTCCGGATGTCCGTCTGAAGTCAATCGGTAACCGTTGGCGACGATCACGACGGTGACCAGTTCCGGAGCCTCGATGACCGGTTGTGCAGGCATGACTTGCCCGGCAGGCACACTGACCGAAACATCGGCTGTCGTCTCAGAAGTTTCCTTAGGTGTTGTGCTGGCTTGTTGAGGGGCGGTTGTTTCGTTGGGCCCCAGTCCCGGCAGTTTCAGAAACTGCCCAATGTACATGCCCACCAGAACAGCGGCGACGACGATCGCTCCTCCAACACGTTTCTTCATGATTGATGCTTTCGACATTAGTGTGCCGCAGAATACGTCTGAGTGAGGAAGGGCTGTACCCATTGGTCCAGGTCATCGGCCGAGGATGCACCCACTCGGCCTGCACGATACTCCCCGTCCACAAAGAGCAGTGTCCGTGGGATACCGCTGATCCCGTAGTGTTGTGCAAGATGCGGCATCTTGTCGACGTCAATTTCCACGATGCTCAGTCCACTGCCATGTCGCGATTTGAGCTGCTTTAGCGACGAATGCATTGATCGGCAGGGGGGGCACCATTCGGCTCCGAACTTCACCATCACCACGCCGGGATGATCAATCACCCTGGCCTGAAACCACGGGTCATCAGGGGGCGTGTTGAACTGCTGGTGACGCAGCAGCCCCACTCCAAGGGCCAATAACAGCCCACCAACGATGGCCGCGTTTCGCAGTGCGGGGTCTTGATTCATGTTGGATTCTCAGTGTTTTGGGCGAGGCGAACCCTCAACCCTAGCACAAGAATCAACCTGCCGCGGCCTTGTTCCCGTGCCAGCTCACATCGCGACGGGCTCTTCGCGGTCAGATGGTGGCATCACGTCTCCCATCGCCTTGAAGATGTCCGATACCCCGGGCTTGAAGACGGCCCCAACCAGAATGTCGATCAGGTTGGAACGATATTGCGGATGTTCCCGCATGAAATTGCCAAAGCTGAATCCGGGCGTGTAAAACGCGTAGACGAGCTTCTTGAAGTTGTCCAGTCCTTCAACGTAACCATCGTGCCAGGCCCCCAGTTTCGCGCCGGAGAAGTCTTTGGATTCAAGGGCTTCGTGAACGGTGTCCGCCACAATCTCCCCCCCCTTGAGTGCCAGATAAACGCCGGACGAGTAGACCGGGTCAACAAAGCCAAACGCATCCCCGCAGAGCACCCAGCCATTGCCTGCCGCCTGCGTGGAGCGGTAGGAGTAGTCCCTGGTGGTAAAGTAGTCCATGCAGCGAGTCGCGTTCACCAGTCGTTTCTGCAGGTACGGACATCGCGCCAGTTCACGCTGGTACGTCGCCTCGGGCGTCGTCCCCTTGGAGAACATGTAGTTCATCGCTCCCGTACAGCCGATACTGACAACGTCATCGCGCAGAGGGATGTACCAGAACCAGCTTCGCTTGCCTTCCGTCTGCAGGATCAACGTAGCTCCCTCATCCTTGCCGGGATCACGCTGAGCTCCTTTGAAGTAGGTCCAGATGGTCCCCTTCTGCAGGCAAGGGTCAGAGACTTTCAGCTTCAAGCGATTCGCGAGGAATGCAGATGTTCCACTGGCATCGATGACGACCGGAGCTTTGATTTCTTGAGTGACCGTTTCTGCATCTCCAGCACCAGTCAGCTTCACGCGGACGCCAACGGCCCGGTCGCCTTCGAACAACACCTCCAGGACCTGTGCCCCCGTCCGGATGTTTGCCCCTTTGCGAACGGCGTTCTCAATCAGCATCTTGTCGAAGTCGGCCCGCTCCACCTGCCACGTCTGCGCACTCTCGTGAGAGTTGTGCATGTCGAAATAGAACGGGGCCGATTCCTTCCAACCATCCGAAACGAACTGCACACTAAACTTCTTCGGGAACGCACTCGCCTTCAACTCGTCAATCAATCCCAGCCGCTGAAGCGTCCAGTAGGTCTCCGGGATCAGTGATTCGCCGACGTGAAATCGCGGAATGGAGTGACGTTCCAATACCAATACATCGTGTCCATATTCGGCAAGCAGAGCCGAAACCGTGGCCCCGGCAGGGCCGCCACCAATCACGATCACATCGTAAGACGAGCGGACGCTCCCGGAATACTCGCCCGAGGGCGTATAGGTCGACTGAATCATTGTTTTGGGGAGTCCTTCTCTTGAGGCGGGCGAGGCTGCTCGTCACGCACGATCGCGTGCACTTTCATGGAGGGAACCGTATTTGGCGCAGAGCCTTCACATTTTAGTCGGGAGTGCAGGTCGGGAAATGGCTGATTGACACAAAAGAACTCTGATGCGTCAAAGTCCCAAAATCGGGAGTCAGGTCGACTTCTGAAGAAGAATGACCGACTCGGCACAGAGAGCTTCTTCGCGTCCCACTGGCCCAACCTTTTCACCAGTCTTGGCCTTCACGCTGACGCAACTCTCAGCAATACCGAGGAGTTCGGCGATCCGTTGCCGCATGCGCGGTTTGAAGGGGACCAGTTTCGGGCGCTGCGCAAAGACAATGCTGTCCACATTGACGACTTCCCAGCCATTCTCGTGCACTTTGCTCACCACCTTCTGGAGCAACACGGCAGAATCTGCCCCGGCGTGCTCTGGATCGGTGTCGGGAAACCACTCTCCAATATCGCCCCAGCCCAAAGCCCCGAGCAGCGCATCAGTAATCGCGTGCAGCAGCACATCGCCATCGCTGTGAGCCACGGCGCCGCGTTCATGGGGAATTTCAATTCCGCCAATCACCAGAGACCGTCCAGACTCCAGACGATGCGTATCGTGGCCAAGTCCAACCCGAAACATAGGCTACTCTCCCAGCCAATTCGCATACAGGTGATGACCAGGATCGAGAACAGACTTAATCCGCCGGTGAATCTCCAGCACTCCCGGTTCCAGCGCCAGCCGGTCCGAGAGAGCCCAATCCAATGGCGCATCGGGAACCCACAGCCGGGCCCCCATTTCAATCAGACTCCCGCGCAGTGTCCGCACCTGTTCCAGTGCATCATCTGCGGAAATCAAGCAGGTCGCAACGCCATCTCCTGCATGCCACTGCACTGGAGCTTCGTGTGGCACCCGTTCCAGAAAAGCTGCGGTTTGCGAAGGAGGAAACGCAACGTGAACCGACAGGCCCGCCCGACGCGACATGGCTGTGGTCAGGTCATCCCAAAGTGATGCCGCATCCGCGCCCTCGAATTGCTCCAGACTCGCCGGCTGATGCGGCGCCAACTCCTGCAACACCGTTTGAACTTGCCAGTCCGTCTCTGTGTCCGTTCCTTCGAAGGCGATGCACAACACGAAAGTCGCGTTGCTTTCGGTCGCTGCTCCGGGAGTGATGGCTCCCGCCCGGAGTTCGTTTCGCCAGTCGTCCGAGTACGTGCGAATCGACTCGAGGACTGCTGGACGCGTCTGTGAGGTGTTCAACGCATCGAGAGCCGCCGCCAAATCAGCAATCGCATTGAACGAAGCGCATACGAACTGCCGCGAACGGGCGAGTGGGCGAAGTTTCAGCGTCAGTTGAGTAATGACGGCCAACGAACCCTGCGATCCAATTAACAGCTTGCACAGGTCATAGCCTGCGACATTCTTGACCACACGCCCCCCCGCGGAAAACGAACGCCCCAGTCCGTCGACGGCGGAAATTCCGATGACGTAGTCCCGAAATGTTCCGTAGCCAAATCGCCCGGGGCCGCTGGTGTTTGTCGCGAGCAGCCCCCCCAGTGTCGCCTGATCGGCGTGCGGAGCATCAAGGGGCAGCCGCTGTCCGTGCTCAGCCAGAATCCGGCGAAGTTCAGCCAGCGTGAGCCCCGCTTCGACTGTGATGGTCAAGTCGCGATGCGGGTAGTCGACGACCCGCGTCAGCCGGCTGGTCGACAGGGGAATCACATCGCCTGGAAGACAAAGAGAGGTCCCTCCCCCCACCGGAGCCATTTTCTGGCCAGGGTGTCGGGCGTTCTCCTGGAGAATCTCCTGCACGTCCGCCGGTGTCTCAGGGCGAAGTGCGGAACCGGATTCGTGAGATAAGTTCACGTCGAGTAATGGGTTATGGGCGGTTTCTGGTTCAAACAGAGATTGTTGTCGATTCATTCGGAAGATGCGAGCCCGACCATCCGCCCGGGATGAGCATTGAAAATCTAGTTAAGCGAATCCGTTGTCGGCTGGAGCGAGGCGGTTCACCCGATTTCCTGAACTGGCGATTCCCGGCAGGACTTTTTCCGTAACCATCATCCTTCACGATTCTTATGTGCAGCTCGGCAGATTCCGAAAAGGTTGGGGCGGTGCGGGATTTCTGGAATCTTCCGGAAATTTCTTGAAAATTGCCGAACCAATTTGAGCCGAATATGGTCATCATCCGTAACCAGAGGAGATGGACGAAACGCTCCGTCTCTCTAAGATGACCCTGAGCCCGCGAGGACGGGCCAAGTTTCCGTGAAGTCCGCCACGGAAGCGTGCCAGGTTGGCACTACACACAACGCCGGACATCGAATAGGTGCATCAATGCTCCAGTTGACCACGAAGAACAGCACGACCCAGTTTGGCACTTTCGGTAACGGCACAGCCGTCCGCGCCACCGTCGTCGCATGTGGTATGACTTTGGGGAAAAAGATGCGCCTGCATCCGGGAAAATCTCTATCCCAAAGTTGTCGACCATATTGCTCCGACCGGTCGGCATCGCGTGAAGACTCCCAGGAGATTATGGCCTCGGCCCGCTGGCAACGCATGATTCGTGTAAACGAACCTGTATTGCCGGTACCGGTATCCGCGTCCGTAGTCCCGCCCGCAGCATGGGCGGCTCTGGTTGTTAATCACGCGGTCACAGTCTGAACGCCCCAGGCCTGTTCGAATCGCTCCGCATAAGACGGTGTGACACTCAACAGGCCGACGTCCCCGCCCTCATCAATCGGGCGGCCGACAATTCAGACGACTGCTGGACAGGACAACCGCCAACTCCATCGAGTTTGCGTTTTTGCCTGTTTCTCCGTCTCACGTGACCACGGACGACTCTGCAACGTTCTCGTGATCGGTCCACGCCTTGCCCGGCATGAACCATCTCCGGACTGAAGCAGGATGACTCCGGGACGTTGCTTTGGAAGTTTCCCAGTGTGGAACACCGTGTTCCCTCACAAATCCTCCCGCCGGCACGGCACAACACTTCTTGCGAAGGCTCGTGGCCGGTGACTGAATTCTTCCCATGGATGGAAGGAGCACCAATGACTGACACTCGAATTGCCCAACTGGTTCGCCAGGCACAGGCTGGAAATAACGGGGCCTTCGGCCAACTCGTCGACTACTTCGAAAACATCATCTTCGCCGTCGTCATGCGTCGGTTGCGGAACTCGGCAGAAGCTGCGGAAATCACTCAGGACGTGTTCCTGCGAGCCTTCCGCAAATTGCCACAACTCCGCGAACCCGAACGGTTCGCTGGCTGGTTGAAGCGGATTGCCATTCGACTCTCCATCAACCGAGCCGTCAGGCGACCGCGCGAAGCGATGCAGGACCCGGAGTTCTTCGGCGGATTCGCTGATGATGGTCCCGAGAATCCCGTCACAGAAACACTGCGGTTCGAAGAAGCTCATCAGGTCCGTGATGGCATCTCACAGCTGCGAAAACTCGATCGCGAAACGCTGGAAGCCTTCTACTTCGAAGGCCAAAGCCTCCGCGAAATGAGTGATCGCTTTTCGAGCCCGATCGGCACCATCAAGCGTCGTCTGCACACCGCCCGAAACCGCCTGAAGGTGGTCCTCGGCGACATGCAACCCGCCTGCTGCTGAAGTCGAGCCGCTACGGCCAACTGTTTCCTAATTCCAACCCCACCCCGGACGAGCCCGTGCTCGCTCGGGGTGGTTTCGTTTTGGGGACGCTGATGCTCGTTCGGGCGGCGTCGAGTGGCGGGGGCGATGAGACGAAGTAGCCAATCCGAGGAGATCCGGCTGCGGACGCGGCTTGCAAACGGCAATACCTCACGCCCCCGTTCGAGTCGGGTCGTTCTCCCTCTCCCCCACAATCGACCTCGCCACGTTGCCTGACTCGACTGTGGGGGAGAGGGTCGGGGTGAGGGGCCCTGCAATGTGAAACCAAACCACTCTCGCGCGAGATAGCACGAGGCAATCGCAGCCGCCCCCCCCCCCTTTTGAGTTTGGCAAAGTGCGATGGCAAACCGTTCGGGAATGTTGACAACGGACGGG
>JAGQPW010000140.1 GCA_020426515.1 Planctomycetaceae bacterium
TACCCCGAGCTATTCGAAGGCTTCCTCCACCTCGGCTGCCTGCTCATCGTCCTCAGGACGTTTTGCAACTAGTTCTAAACAACAGGAAGCGTTACGGATGTAAAGGGAATTGCACCAGCCGTTTTCATTGTCCCTCGTTCGCCTCGACTGCTTGGCTTTGTAAGGCGACCAGCATTGCGCCCTGCACGGCTCGCGACCTGAACCCCTTCGTCCGCCAGTGGGCCTGCAGGTAGGGGCAGAGATGGCTCACCAGCTTTCGCACATCTGCGTCCGATAACTCGTCCAGAATTACGCCGTACTGCATTTTGAGGTCAACGGAAGGTGTGGGGCCGTTTCACGTGGCATCGCGCCAGACGCTCTCTGGAGTTGTCTGGCGACGTTTCCAGCGGGCGAGACGCTCCGGGTTGGGATCTCGCCAGCCATCTTCGACCGCCAGATACTTCCGGGCTCGCTGAATGCGAACGTACAGCACGCCCGGTTGATGGTCGGGATGCCAAATCTCCCGACGATCGAGCCACCAGTGGATGAGCTCCAGGACATGCTCGGGGCTCACGTGCCGGCGGGCTTGCTGCAGGCAGGTCAGCGAATTCACTCCAGCTTGCGTCAATTCCTCTTCCACCTCCGACCAGCCGGCCCGCTGCGGAGCTCGACGATCGGACCGTTGCCGATCACGGGGGAGGGGGAAGACGATTCAGTTGGGCGGTTGTCTTCGCGCTTCATATGCAGAGAGGATTGTCCAGTGTTTCCCGGCTTCGATCCAGTGTTACCTGGCTTTGGGGCCGGAAGCGGGACTCTCAGTTGGCCCCGGACGGGATCTCTCGAGCGCTTCGGGCCGGTGTAGCTGATGACGAATCGTCCATCACGCCAGCCTGTCGATGAAGTCGGAGCCGGCAGCTGTTCGTCGAGGGCAGCTTGCCAGTTGATGGCCATTGCACGAGTTGTAGGAACCCGCTCACCTTGCTGCCCTCCAAAGGGGGGAGAGTAGTGCATGGTCCGACGCACAAGCGGGCAAAAGTTGATGGCAACTGCCTTGCCAAAGTCCTGGGAAAACTCTGACGGAAATTTCGCGGGAACTCACACATCGGCGTTGTTGCAGATACGACTACGCCGAAAGATGCCTCCACGGAAACTTGGCGTCAATGTTTTGTAAGCCGTCCCCCACAAGTCGCTTGCGTCAACGCTGCCTAGATTCCCGAAAGGTTGCCTGAAGCCGGAAGAGCGAACCTTACCAATTCCCTCCTTTAGTTCGCTCGATGAGTCAGGCCGAAACCCCGTCAGTTCCTCAATGTACTCGGCGAGCAGGAGGCGTGACTGCGACGATGATATCTACAGCAGCCTCGAAACTTCGGCGGCCGAACTCGAAAGAGGCATGATTTCTCCCGATGATCGCGAATGCCAATGCCTGCTTGAGCCCGTTGATGTCTGCTTCGGGGTGTCGATGTAGCTGGGAATTGTAGTTGACAGGGGAAAAACGTAGGGGCGGGCAGTGGGATGAGCAGAGTAATTGCGTATCGCTCAGATGATCACTTATTGTCGGAAATCCAGACTGTTTGGCCGGATAGATCAACAGTTCTGCATCTCTGGCAGCGAGGGACTTGCGTTTACGAACATTGAGCAGAGATTCGCCGTCGCACGCTGGAGGGCCAGATCCGTAAACGCAAGGTCTATGCCGAGTATGGCCTGCACTGCCAGACGCTGCAGTGTATCGAGCCACAGGGGTGACCGGAGAACGACCTGTCGAGCCCCGAAGCTGGATCCATTCCTGCCGGTGATCAACGAGATCCTGGCGGCGGACAAGGAGTGGTATCACAAGCAGCGTCACACCGCGAGCGGATCTTTGGGCAACTGCGAGATGAGTATGGGTACTCAGGCTGTCTGGCGTTGGTTCGCAACGCGGTGCGGGAGATCCGGAGCCGAAGCAAAGAAGTCTTCCTGCCGTTCTCACATCCGCTGGGGCAGGCTCAGGTCGACTTCAGTTTTGCCGATGGAGGTGACCAAGGTGGCGTTGTTCCTGATGATGCTGCCCTACTCGAACGCGATCTGAATTCAGACTTTCCCCAAGGAACGCACCGAATCGTTCCAGAAAAGCCATGTGCTGGAATTCGCCTTCTATTGCGGAGTGCCGACTCGGATCAGCTACGACAACATTAAAGTTGCTGTGGGCAAGAACGTAGTGGATTGAGAACGGCAGGGGATGGCAGAGGCTGCGGAGCCTTTTTCTGTACGAAGATCACTTGTATCTGGAGGGTAGACCACATCAGAAACGGGTGTGGATCAGCCAGACCACATTGCCAATTACTAGGATCTACAGACCAACAACCAGGCCGGTTGTACCACCAGAGGACTCACATGGCAGAGACAAGTGCCAGATCGTTTACTCGGCGTTCGAAGTGAGTCGTGGCTTTCGGCTTCGTACTTAAACTCACGTTCGTGGTGTCCCGTTCGGCAAGGTTCCGTCACCCTTGAGGCACATCGACATCGTGAGCGGCCCAGCGTTCGTCGTGTAGGCCCAGATTCATGCGGGACTCCATGTACCAGCAGAACAGCACAGGGACGATGAAAAGTGAGACGAGTTCGATCATCATTCCGAAGAACACGGGGATGGCCATGGCGCGGGCGACGTCTGCACCGCGGCCTGTGGCTGCCATCACTGGTATCAGAGCGGCGAATGTGGTGAACGCGGTCATCAGGCAGGGACGAATTCGACGCTGGCCCGCCTCGACTGTTGCATCACGTAGATCTTGAACAGTGCTGAGAGCCCGGCGTTTGAATATCTGTTGCAGGTAGGTTGCGATGACGATTCCATCATCCACCGAGATCCCGAACAAGGCGATGAAGCCCACCCAAATGGCTGTGTTCATTTCGATGCTGAGGATTCCCAACCCAAACATTCCTCCAGCAAATGCCACGGGAATCTGCAGGAAGATGATCAGGGCGATGGTCAGATTGCGGAATTCCAAATAGATCAGCAACAAGTTTGTCAGCACGACCATGGGAACAATCAGCATCAGACGCTGGTTGGCCTCGATCTGGTTCTGGAACGAACCGACGGGCAGCAGCGAATAACCGGCAGGCAAACTGAGTGCACCGCTGGCCTGAGCCGACCGCAGGGCCTCCTCCACACTTTGAACCGATTCCAAGTCACCCGTCACTCCCGATGGCGAAAAGGAGACGTGGGCCACCAGTCGAGCATCCTCACTGTTGATCATCCCAGGGCCCCAAGTCGTTTGCATTTTGGTGAGCATCTCCAGTGGAACGACTTCTCCAGTTGGCGTCACAACAGGGAGGCGGGCCAGCTCGTCGATTCGTTCTCGGAGATCCCGCTGGTATCGCAGCCGAATTGGGTAACGTTCGCGGCCTTCAACCGTGTTCGTCAGATTCATCCCCCCCAGTGCGGTTTCGACAATCTGGTTGACCATCATTGTCGACATACCGAACCGGGCCGATGTTTCCCGATCAACGTCGAATTCCACATACGGCTTTCCCATGACGATGTCCGGATTGACCGTCGAGGCGTTGACGTATGGATTCTTCCTCAGTTGTTCCGCAACCTGGAGAGCAGCAGTAGCAAGACCTTCTAGGCTGTCGCCATAAATTCGTACAGCCATCGGCGCTTTGATCCCGCTTTGCAGCATTACGACACGCCCTTCGATCGGCTGCAACGGGGACGCTGGTGTCACTCCAGGAAGCGTGGCGACGGCGTTGATCTCCGCCCAAACGTCTTCGACCGTCACTCCCGGTCGCCACTGATCGGTCGGCTTGAGCAAGACGTATGTTTCGATCATTGCCGCAGGCGCTGGGTCCAGCGCTGATTCCACACGTCCGATCTTTCCAAGGACGTTCTCAACCTCTGGGATCTCCTTGATCAGTGCATCCTGCGTCTGCAGGACTTGCATCGCTTGAGTGAAGCTCGCAGCCGGATAGAGCGTCGGCATGTAGAACCAACTCCCCTCATCGAGTGCGATCCAGTCGTCCGTACGCAGGCCGGGAAGGGTATGCTTGAATTCGACATAGCCCGGAAACTCATGCGGTTCGGCCCCCAGAGTACGCGACAACGATTCGAAGGGACGGAGCACTTGAGGAAGTCCGATCCATGCTCCCAGTCCGAGAAACATGATGAGAACAGGGACCGACATGAAGGCGAACTTGTGGTTCAGAAAGAACCGCAGAAACGGAGTGTAGAAGAAGAGGATCAGTCGGCTGGTCGGGTTGTCTTCGATGGGGCGCAAACGCTCACCCGTCAGCAACCAGACCAATCCTCCGACGAGCGCAGCGGAAAGGCCAGCCGCAGTCCATTTACCCAGTGGGAGATGGTCACCAATTCCGAATTCCCAGCCGATGAGAACCGCAACCAAGCCTCCTGTGATGGCCAGGCCAGTGGACACAATACGCAGCCACATTTTCCAGCGTGATGTTCGAAGCAGCAGCCGGCATAGCAACGGGACGACGAACAACGCGACCAGAATGGCCGCGATCATCGCAAACGTTTTGGTCCATGCGAGCGGCGCAAACAGACGGTAGTCACGTCCGGTCAGAAAGAAGATCGGCAGGAAACTGATGATGGTGGTCGAAACTCCGGTTAGCACAGCGGAAGCGACTTCTTCGGTCGCATCAATGACCACCTGTTCTCGGGCCGGACGCGGCTCCGGCGCGCGTTCCCATTCGACGAGATGTTGATAAATATTCTCCGAAATAATGATCCCCAGGTCGGCAATTTCGCCAATCGCGATGGCAATGCCTGCCAGCGACATGATGTTCGCATCAATGCCAAAGAGTTTCATTCCGATGAAGGACATCAGTACAGCCAGAGGCATCGTGATTGCGACCACGATGCTTGCTCGAACATGAAGCAGGAAGAGAACGATCACAACGAGCGTAATCGCCAGTTCCTGTTGCAACGCTTCCGTCAATGTGCCGACGGTTTCGTCAATGAGCCCCGTGCGGTCGTAGATGGCATGCACGCGCACTCCCTTTAGACTAGGCTCGATCTGCTTGATCTTCTCACGAATTCTCGCGATGACATCGCGTGGATTCTCGCCGAATCGCATGACGGCGACTCCGCCCACCGCTTCGGAGCCATTGAGGTCAATTGCACCGCGCCGAAAGTCCGGGCCCAACTGAACTCGGGCCAGATCGCGAACCCGCACCGGGACGCTGTCGCGAGACAGGACAACGGTCCCTTCAATGTCCTGTACCGCTTTAGCGGTATCCTGATTCGCGCCGATGAATCCCCGGCCTCGAACGATGAACTCCATTCCGCCGGATTCAACGGTCTTGGCCCCCACGTCGATGTTGGAGTCACGAATGGCCTTGATCAATTGGTCGAGTGGGACGTTGTGGAATCGCAGTTTGTCGGGATCGACTTCAATCTGGTACTGCCGGACATATCCGCCGACGCTGGCAACCTCGCTCACACCTTCAACCGATTGCAGGTCGTACTTCACTACGAAGTCCTGAAGACTTCTTAGTTCAGCCAGATTCATCCCCGGCGGCGGTTCCAAGACGTAGTAGAAAATCTGTCCCAGTCCGGTCGCATCTGGACCGAGCGTTGGGACAACTCCTTCCGGCAAGACCGAAGTGACCGTGCCCAGTTGTTCGGCGACGCGTGATCGCGCCCAGTAGAAATCCGTGTCATCATCGAACGTCACTTGGACGAAGCTGTAACCAAACATGCTTCGCCCGCGCACGTTCTTGGCTTTGGGCACCGCGAGCAGACGCACCGAAAGGGGGTAGGTAACCTGATCCTCAATGTCCTTTGGCGAACGCCCGGGCCACGCAGTGAAAACAATGACCTGGTTTTCACCCACGTTTGGAATGGCATCGATGGGAACAGTCTGCGCGCAGTAAATTCCATACGCGGCCGTTGCAGCAACGATGATAAAAACGACGAGACGTTCTCGAATGCAGAATCGTACGAGGCTGTGCAGCATCGGTCAGTTCTCCTCTTTCGCAGGAGGAACGGGCCGCGTTGGTTGAGTGTGTCCCTGAAGTGGAAAACGTTGTATGAGTTCTCCGCATGTCAGCATTTCGTTGCCCCAGTACGGATTGCGGAGTGTGTCTGCGTCCTGTAGCCAGTCACCGGCTCCCCCTTTCACCATCGGGCAGAACATGTGGTACAGCGTCGACGAAGCGTTGGTGCCGCGAACCTGCGTCGCAAGTGTCAGTATGGCGTGACTGATTGGCCGGAATGCTTCGAGTCGAACCTTCGACAGCGAGAGATGATGCAGGTGCTCGCTGTGGGTGGCGATCACCGTCAATTGGTTTCGAGCTACATCATCCAACTCCGCTGCCTGGGCGAGATCGGTCGCCAACGTGTGCAACGTCTTGGCATCTGTTTCGGACGGTTGTTTGTCATCGGCAAGGGCTTTCTGGATTGCAATGTACGCGGCGAACAACTGCTCTAGTTGTTCGCCGGTCTGACCAGCAATGGGAGTGACATGAATGCGCGGAAAGGTCAGAGGCGTGTTTCGTGCCCCTTGAGCTGCGATCGCACGCGTCGGATCGATGAGACTTGGTTTTCCGGCCAACTGCATTTGTGAATCAATCAGGAAGTTGCCCGCCGTGGCTACGAGTTCTCCTTCTTTCAGCCCGTTGAGAATGATGGCTCGGTCCCGCAGGATGGGGCCCAATGTGACGGCTCGAATCTCAAACCGTCCGGGTTCATCCTCCACATAGACGACGCTGTTGTTCCCGGCCAGCAGGACGGCGGAACGCGGGACAAAGAGAGATGCTGGCTGCTCTACGGGATGCTCGGAGTATCCGTAGCGACTCGTCGGCACCAACTGCATTCCACAGATGGGACATTCACCGGGGGCGTCACGAATGACTTGAGGGTGCATCGGGCTGATCCACTTCCCGGCCAACCCTTCGTCGTAACTCTCACCAAGCGGCCCGACAGCGATGGAAATGGTTGCTGCTGCGTAGTCTCCGGGCCGTAACCTTCGGTCATCGTTCAGGAATTCGACACGCACACCGACGGTCCTTTTTTTCGGATCGACAGTCGGATCAATAAAGGCCACCCGTCCTTCGAATGGTTCACCGGGCAAGGATTGAATTTCCGCTCGAACACGCTGGCCGAACCGAATGCGGGACGCATCTTCCGGAAATAGTTCCAGCATCAGCCAGACCGTGCTCAGGTTGGCAATCCTGTAGATCGGCTGCCCAGCGGTCACGTAGTCGCCCTCGACCAGCAGTTTGTCGGTTACAGTCCCACCCATCGCGGCGTAGATGGTGAGACGAGACTGAGCCTCGCTGGAATCATGCAAAGCCTCAATTTGATCTGGCGTCATGCCGAGTTCCACGAGGCGGTGACGAGCGCTGTCGACGAGTTTGACCTGCGTCTGACGGACAATTTCGAGTGCGTTCGATGTCATGGATGTCAGCGACTTGCGGGCTTCCAAATACTCGACTTGCACTGAGTACAGTTGAGGACTGTAGACGACCGCCAGATGGTCACCTTTCGCGACCTCGACTCCCGTGTAGTCGGCAAACAGTCGCTCAATGCGACCGGAGATGTAGGACGAGATGGTCGCCATTCGGCTTTCATCAATGGCGATGGCCCCGATCGACTGGATCTGCGCGGTGACCGGCGCGCTTTGAACGACTTTCGTTTCGATGTTCGCCAGCCTCCGCTGAGCCGTATCGATCTTCACCGAGAGCTCGTCTAGATTGGCTGAACCTCCAGCAGCAACCACCAGTTCCATACCACAAATCGGACAACGGCCAGGAGCTGGCTGGCGAATCTGGGGATGCATCGAGCAAGTAAAGACCTGATTGCCCGCTGCTGCAGCGTTGGACACCGCTCCGCCCCCTCCGGAGCGAATCCATCCCAACCGTTGAGCGGCCCCGATGGCGACGATCAGCAGCAGTCCCAATGCGAACACCAGCCCAGCAGTCACCACCTTCTTGAGCCACCAAGACAGAGAGCGGGGGCGGATTGGATTGGGAGGGCCATTCGCTGGTGGAGTGGTCTGTGATTCTATTGTCGTGGCCATCGGAATGCCCTTCAATCCTTGTGTGCAGAGTCGCGATGAAGCGAGCGGACTGGCCACGGTCTCGCCAAACGGTGGGAACCGTGCTTGGCTGATCACGCGACCAGCCGCTCGCCGTTCATGCGAGGAACAACATTCTTGAACAGCCGCTTTGCGTTGTGCTCAGCGATCGAGATTCGAGATCCCTGCAAACAAGAGTTGCTACAAGGATGCCGGAACGATATTGGTCAAGCGGACCATTCTCAGGCGCGATGTGAACAGCGCGCAGCGACACGTGTCGATCGATCTAAACGATCCAGACACACAGCCGCGAACGGAGATCGCGGGGGAGCAAGCAAAATTGACTGGTTTCGCTGGAACGCGAGGCCGAGGCGCCTGCCGCACCAATCGATGGCACTACCACGTAGCCGAAACAAGTCTCAGTCAGTTCGATGCTTCGTTCCGATTCAGCTCCACGTTGGGGAAGATCGGGAGTCGGCGGACTGATTCGGCAGTCACACTTGAGACGGCTGCGAGTTTCTGGATGCGGCGACTTTCCGCCACAACACCCGCAGCACTGCCCAGCAGTACTCACTTGCGAACTAGATTGCTGGCAACATTCTCGGTCGATGGATTTGGCCGAAGCGATCCCTGGCTGACACGGCTCCTCAAATCCCGTGGTCAATCCTCCGACGAGGACTCCTGACGATGTCAGGAGAACAAGTGCGATCCGGAAGTGGGTTGACCAAAAACTCATGCCTTCCAGTGTCGAACGTCCTAGTGGTCTCGTCAAGAGGCAAGTGGCGAGAACGCAATGGAAAACGGTCGCCCTCAGGCTATTCAATAGCAGGAGGCATCAGCGGCAGTGGCGCTGTGTCAGCACTCGCATTCGATGTTGTACTCAAGTCGACACCGACCGATTGCCGAATCCGGGCGATGGACATTGCTAGTTGGCCAAGTGCCCGGTCGTGTCCCAGTTGCAGCATTAGCAGATTGCGAATGTCTTGAATCACTCGATCAAAGTCGACAGTTCCGTTGGCCAACGCTTGTTGATCGGCGTCGAGAGTTTGTCGTGCTTGAGGGATGATCGTCGACTGGTACAACGTCGCCGTCTCATGGGCAGCCTTCGCCTGTTCCCAAAGATCACGCAACGTCGCATCGTATTTGAGTCTCAGATCTTGAACTGAGGATTGTGCGGCGAAATGCTTCCAGGTCGCTTCGTCTTGCATCGCATCGTACTTTTCGGCCCACAATGGAACACTGACCTGCGCACCGATGGACCAGGCGTCCTGCCCCACATCCACTACTGTCGATGGAGGCCGATTGTCGTCGATGAGGAACCACGAGGCTCCTATCGAGACATCCGGGCGGCGACGCAGTTCAGCAACTTCGATCCCCCAGCGAGACGCACTTGTCCGCAGCTGGGCAGCTGCAATTGCAGGTTGCCGTTCCCACGCCCATTGACGCAACATATCGTGCGACCAGGGGGGCAACTCAGACGGAAGCACTTGCGGGATTCCGATCGGTGTCTCTGCTGGCCTGCCGATGAGTCGATTCATTTCTGCAGTTGTGGATCGAATCTGCTGAGTCGTGATGACGAGCTGTTCCTCAAGCCGCCCGAGTTCCACGGTCAGCAGCGTGACATCTCCCACAGAACCACGGTTCTGACCGAGTCGGGCCGTGACGAGGTCTCCGAGCGATTGCAGCAATTGCTGGTTCGCCTTGACCGTTTCCAGTTGGCGTCCCAGCACGTACAGCTTCGCCCAATTGGTACGCAGCTCTCCAATCACCTTCAGTCGTTCGGCCTGGTAATTCTGCTGCATGGCCATCGCTTCGTAGCAAGCCTGCTGTGACTGGGCATCGAGGCGTTCCAACCACGGAATCATTTGCGACACGGTCAGGTTCGCTCGCTGCGATCCCGCGGCAGTCTCGATTGGATTGCCGAACACGTTGGCTCCGACCATCGGATCTGGCAGCTTGTCGACGTAGCGGACCTTAGCCCACGCTGCTGCGGCCTCTTGGTTGATACGTCTTAAGTCCCGATTTCCAGATTGTGCGGCCACTTCCAACTCGGCGAGATCACTGGTCACAAGCCATTCGGCGGGTTGATGAATATTTGCCTCAAGCTGTCGTTCTTGGAGGCCGGCTTCGAACGCCACCAGACGAACCGGTGACTCAGCTGTTTCAAACTCACCGCGTTCAGCGTATGGCTCGGTGTTGGCGACTGCAGGTTGGTTGTCGCGAATTCTGCTCAGGGCATGACTAGTCGACCGGCAACCGGTGACACAGCACATGAGGAACGCGACGGGAATGAGGACCGTCGCCAGGCCACAACGAACCATCGGCTCGAATTGTGATTGCGGGAACATGAGCAGCATCCGTGCCAAGTATCAATTCAAAAGTCTGTGCGCCGCATTGGCGCGCAATGATCGCATTCAGCAAATGTCAGCACGGTTCCCGACTCTGAGTATCGGCGAACTGGCTCGGACTACCGCAGCTCTCACCACATTCAATGCCACTGCTCTCGACGAGTCGATCAGTCGTACGGGATGTAGCGAATGCAAGGGGTTGAACGGAGTTCCTGGAACTCGTTCTCCACTTCGAAGGACTCGCATCGTAGATCCAGATACATCTTGATGATGCGTACGCCGTGTCAGTGGCGACTTGGCAGGAGAGGTCGGGATTCCCCGAAGCTGTAGAAGATTGCGTTTCGGCAAATCGTGCCCGAAGAGTCAAAAAAAGTCCGCCGAACCTCAACGGCCTTCATCGAAGTAAGCAGCGTTGACTCAGCGCCATCCACCTCTGTCGGTTAACCGCCGCGTCAAGCTGTGGATTGCAATTACTTTTCTCATTGGGCGTTACAGATTCTGGCGAGAGGACTTGTGGCACCATGCAATTCGATTTGGGCGGAGGATAGGGGGGGACGCGACCTGAGCGTCGCACCAAGGGCCAAGATCGAAGTCAGTAATGGCCGATGCCTCAACCGGCCGCTGCCGTGCTCGTCAGGCGCTCAATTGTGCTTCGGAAGTAGCGTTAAGAGGATGAGTTGCTTTGCGACGTGGTCGCCGAGCTAAGTTGGGGCCATTTTCGCGACATGTGAATTGAAGGACGTCAATAGCTATCGGCACCACGCTGACTCCGATCATCTGGGACAAACTCGCATGTTGTCGTCACCTTTTCGTGCCGTCCAGCCACAGCGGTCGCACAGCGTACAGTTCACCGGAGAGAGCCATCCAATTCATAGACACGGTGCAAGTCGGGAGAACTCCACCAGACGCAGTTTTGGGAGTCGGTCTCCACCTTCTGCGCGCCGCAGTGATGCTCTTCCTTCGATTCAGCCTGCCGACCTTGTTGTCTTTATGTCCTCGGTGCCATCGCATCAACCGCTTTCAGCTGATTGCTGCCATCTGTCAGCCCGTGACTACGCGGGTAATCTTGCCACTCGAACGCTTCAGAAATCGTTGGTAGATTTTTTCAGAGTGACATCTTTGTGGATCGCCTTCAGTGTGGCTACGATCAAGATCTGACGGAGGCAGGGCGCCCCCTGTTTCGATACTTGGCCGCGGTACAATGACCTCCGGACTGATGCACACGTGCCAGTGGGCCCGTGCAGTCGGCGGCTTGCTCCGCTCGGCGAAAGCATTCGACGTCGCCGAACTCCGCAATGATTGTGAGCGCCGAGGACATGGCAATTCCGTATGGCTCTGTGAGCACCGCAGCCTGCGGAGCCGATCTCTGAATACCGGCTGGCAAGCTGGTCCTTTGGCCGGTGATGGTGGTTAGTGGCAAATGCAATTCGAGCGAGATGCTGTTGTCGCTGTGGGAAACGTATTGTTGTGGGGCAGTTGATCGCTCTTACCGAGACGGCATTCTGAATCAGTCATCAACTGAGACCGCGGTCGAAGTGAATCCAATGGGGCTGGTCGTTCTCCGACTGGAGAGCTCCATTGCGGTCACACGATCCGATCGTGACCACACCGACCCCAAGCGTTCGCGCTCCTCAAACTCTCTGACTGCTAAAATCAAGCGATTTTCGCGTCATATAAGATGAGGAATCTGGCATAGCTCTGGTAGTAAGCCAATAAGAGCTGTTTCAGCCCTGTGTCGACCGAATTTCACGGTCCGCACGGGGCTGATTTCGTTTCCTTGGGCCGGTGGTCGGCCCTGATGTTTGTTGTCTCTTACCTGAACGGAGGAACTGTGTCGCATATTGTTTCGATTCAAACTGAGATTCGTGATCCCGTGGCCATTCATGCGGCGTGTGATCGACTTCGTCTGCCCGAACCGGTGTTTGGGAAGGCGAAGCTGTTCACAACCTCCGCCACCGGCTGGGCCGTGAGGTTGCCGGAGTGGCGGTATCCGGTGGTGTGTGATGTGAACACCGCCAACATCGCTTACGACAACTTTGGCGGACGCTGGGGCAAGCAGCAGGAACTGGATCGTTTCCTGCAGGGCTACGCAGTCGAACGGGCTAAGATCGTCGCCCGCAACCAGGGACACTCCGTGATCGAGCAGCCTCTTCCAAATGGGGCCATCAAGTTAACCATCAGTGTGGGAGGTGCTGCGTGACAACCACCATATCGAAGACGATCGACATCATTGTGGCTCCCGATGGCCAGGCACGCGTGGAGACACGTGGATTCGTGGGGAGTGCGTGTCGTGACTCCAGCCGGTTCATTGAGCAAGCATTGGGGTGTATGACCGGCGAACAGTTGACGGCGGAGTTCTATCAGACCGCTGCAACGGAGCAGCAGGTGCGGCAGGTGCGGCAGCAGGAGTAGTTGAACGGCTGCTGAATCAAGTTCCTTCATTTGAACAGGAGACTGTGTATGACATTGACTGAGCGGCTCGGTGAGTACGTGCGAGCGTGCTTTACCGGGATTTGGATTGAGAGCCACGAGCAGCAGGATGCACTCGTGGCGCTGGCCCAGTTGTGCCAACAGGAGGACTGGCAGCTGGCGACGTGGAACATTGAGCAGGGATTGCGGGTGGCG
>JAGQPW010000141.1:0-1973 GCA_020426515.1 Planctomycetaceae bacterium
CAAATCGATATTATCTGACTTATCTGCAAGTGTCCAGCAATTCGGCGCATTTCCCTGTCACAAAGAGACGACTGGCTTCTGCATTTACGGCGCAAGCGCTCAGCCCGGTCACGATCTGTTGGTGAAAAGCCAACCGCACCAATCCGCTGAACCTGGCCGACTTCGGCGTTCAATCCGCCGGAAGCTGGCGGCAATCCCAATGTGCATCAACCGACGCACCTGCTCCCCTCGCGTCCTTCGACCTCTGCTGGTCTCTGTGAACCCCACAGTGAACATAAAGTCACCTCTGAAGATCTGTCGGCCACTTGGCCCTGTCGACTCCAGCCGCTTGTAAAACCCCCGTTGACCTGTTTTTGCGGCTTGCGGTACCTTGCGGCACAAATCGCCGAGGGAGCGGACGTTGCGCTTTCGTTTGGCGTGCGAGCCAGGGAGAGCAAGCATGAGTTGGGATGGACCCCAGTTACCGTCAGCCGATGCGGATGCATCGGCACAGGATCACCTCCGCCCGCTCACGAGGAAGCGTTCTACCGCTGCTTCGGAGCTGCCACTGGATTCGCTGCCTGCAGCCAGACTGCCGGAAGGAACGGACCCCACGGTTCAGTTCTTCTGGGGACTGTTGATCGCACACGTCGTCCTGTGGACCCTGCTGCCCATCCTGATGCATCACAACCCCTCGCGGGAGACGCTGCATCTGCTCACACTCGGTCGACAATGGGAGTGGGGCTACCATCAGCAGCCTCCACTCCCGGCATGGCTGGCGATTGCCTCGTGCGCTCTCACCGGAACCGCTGTCTGGCCAACATACCTGCTGAGTGCCGTAGCCGGGGCCGTTTGCCTGTGGGCCGCCTGGCGGATGGGACGGGAATTCCTGCGTCCGTGGACCGCTGTCTGCGGAGCCATCGCGATGGAGGCCTGCTTCTACTTCAACTACACCGCCCCCACGCTCACCAGCGAAACTCTGGCCCGCACCTTCTGGGCGCTGGCTGTCTTGACGTTTTACTGGGCCATCAACAAGAACCGCCGCACACACTGGGTTCAGATGGCGGTTTGCCTGGGACTCGGACTGCTGTGCCGCTACGACACCTTCCTGCTGTTCGCCGCGCTGTTCGCATTCACACTGTGGAGCGATCGGGCTCGACGCTGCTGGGACACCTCGCGTCCGTTCCTGGCCGCCGGGGTGATTGCCGCTGTCTTCCTGCCACACGGCTGGTGGCTGACATCGCACGTAAGAGAAATCGGCAGTTCGATGCTGGATTATCTCGTCGCAACCGAACAGGTCGCTCAAACAACCGACCGCTGGTTCATTCAACTGGCGGCCCTGATTCCGGTGCTGGTTGTGCTGGCTCCACTGGTCAACTGGTTCAACCCTCCGGAAGAGGAAACCGACGAAGACCGCGACTTCATGAAGCAGTACCTCGTGTGGATTTCCATTCTGCCGCCCGCCACAACCATTGTGCTGGCGGTGATGAATGGATTTCACATTGATGCGTTGTGGGCCAGTCCGTTGTGGATTTACGGCGGCGTACTGTTTTTGATGTGGAGCCGGCTGGAAGAGAGCCGCTTCAGCTGGCGACAGGCCCTCACCTGGACTGGAACCGCCAGCGGCATCATTGCGGCATCTTTGTTTGCCACCTATGTGCTGTTCCCTCCCTCGCTTGAAAAAGGGCAGGAAGTGCACTTCCCCGGTCGGTCGCTGGCTGCCGCCGTGAACAAGACCTGGAAGGAGAAGTATCCCGACCAGAAACTCCCCGCAGTCGGTGGCCCATGGTGGCTGGCCGAAAATGCCGCGTGGTACTCGTCGGATCGTCCCACGGTGTATGGCGACCTCGACAGCCGGGAAAACTCGGTGCGTGACAAACACAAGCTGGAAGAATCCGGCGGCATCGTCATTCTGGACGCGACCGCGGCTCCCTCGGCTGCGGAAGAACAATTCCTGACCCAGTTGACGAATCCCCAGATTTCACTGCCCATTG
>JAGQPW010000141.1:2071-12869 GCA_020426515.1 Planctomycetaceae bacterium
CCGCTGCCCAACTGGGCCTCGGGCAACAAGACATCCACCATTCCCGCAGCCAAGCCAGCGGCACCACAACCGAAACCGCAACCCGCACCGCAAACAGCCCCGCTGTTTCCGTTCTGATTCCATTGCCTTGCCGGGGATGTCGCCGAACACTGACTGCGCCTTAATGTTCCGCACTGCCGCCGCACTCGCGAAATGTGACCTCTGGCTGCTGACTGGAAAGCCCACTCAACGATGACGTCTTCTTCCGCCGAACCTTCGCCTCGTCGTCATCTCTCCGGCCTGATGTGGGTCCTGATTGCAGGTGGAATCACCTTCTTCACGGGCCTGGGAATTCCGGCTCTGTGGGATCAGGACGAAGGCTTTTTCGCCGCAGCGGCATTGGAGATGCATCACCGCAGCGACTGGATTGTCCCTACGTTCAACGGGGAAATGTTTGGTCACAAGCCCCCGTTCATGTTCTGGATGATGCGGCTCGGTTACATGTTGTGTGGCGAGAACGAACTGGGAGCCCGCCTCTTTTCTGCTGTGTTTGGACTGGGGGCCGCCATAATCACGTTCCTGCTGGCCCGCGGACTGTTCGCGCCGGTTGAGCAGGATTCCCGCAGCCAGCTGGAGCGTCCTTCGCTGTGGGCGGGACTGGTAATGGTCAGTTGCCTGATGTTCGGCGTCGTCTCCCGCGCTGCAACTCCCGACAGCTATCTCGTCTTCTGGATCAGTATCGCCTTGCTGGCCTACATCCGCAGCGTGCCCGACGTCTGGAAATCGACTGACACAGCAACGCCTGGCACACAACAGCTGCTCCCCCGGACATGGAGCGGGTGGCTCGGAATCTACGGGGCGATGGGCGTAGCTGTGCTCGTGAAAGGACCAATCGGCATTCTGCTGCCCGGTGCAACCATTGGCCTGTTCGTGATTCTCGCGACGTTGAGCAATCAACAGGAAGCCAACTCCACCGATGCGGCTCCCACTGGAATGCAGCGTGTAACGCACTGGCTGCGTGGCTTGTTCACCACATTGCCCTGGCGAACAGCGTGGGCCATGCATCCGTTTCTGGCCATTGCAGTTGTGCTGGCGGTGGCCGGTCCCTGGTTCGCTCTGGTCGGCTGGAAAACCAATGGCCAGTTTCTGGCTGAGTTCTTCGGCACACACAATTTTGGCCGCTTCATGCAGCCCATGGACAACCATCGAGGCTCAATCCTCTACTACATCCCGATGACGCTCGTTGGCTTCTTCCCGTGGTCCATCTTCTGGATTCCGGTCATGCTCGACTCATTGCAGCAGTTGGTCGCGCGGCGACGTGTTGATCGCGTGCAGCTGTTTCTGGCAAGCTGGCTGATCGTGGTGATTGGCTTCTTCTCGCTGGCCAGCACCAAACTGCCCAGCTACGTACTCCCCGCCTATCCCGCGCTGGCTTTGTTGACAGCCAGTTGGGTGTCGCGCTGGATCAAAGGGACCGCCACAAGCTGGAGCGGCTGGCCAACCATTGCCTTTGGCGCTTTGATGCTGGTCGGCGTCGGAATGCTGACCGCGATTCCCGCCCTCGGCTGGGAAGTGAACGGCAACAAACTGGCCCACCTCGTCAACCTGAATGAAAACGTACTGGCAGAGACCCTGCCCCTGATGTTGATCGGCACCATTCCCCTGCTCTGCGGCGGGATCTGTTTGTGGTTGTGGATCGCTCGAAATCCATCCCGGTCGGCTGTATCCCTCGGATTGGGAAGCATCGCATTTAGCGTCGCCCTGCTGGCAGGCGGGGCCATTCGCGTAGGCCAGCACCAGTTCACCGAGAATATGGTGCAGCTGGCCAATCAGGCGGGTGACCAACTCGGCGTGTTCGGGTATTTCCAGCCCAGTATGGTCTTCTATTCAGAAGCATCCATTAGCCGACTGGCGACGGAACAGGACGTCGACGAATTCCTGTCACAGCCGGGGCGAACCCTGATCATGACGTCACAGGGGAAGGCTGCCCTCGATGCCGAAGGAACCATTCCGCTGGATCTGGAAGTGGTGGCATCGCGGCCGAACTTCCCCAAGCCAGGTGAGTTGCTCCTGGTTCGCAAGGCCAACCGGCTCAATCCTACGCGAAGTGCCTCGCTGATCCCGGTGCCCGACGAAACACCAGCCATTCAGCCGGTCGGTTTTGAAGATCGTCCGTAAGTCCTCCAGGAAACGCCGTCGACTGGTCGACTGACTGCTGTTGCCGCCTGATTGAGGCCCGGTCCTTCCCCGACTACACTGCGGATTCAGTCCGTTCGCCCAACGAATCCCGGGTGAAACTCGAACCCAGTTGCCAGTCTGAAGGTCCGTTCCCATGGTCACCGCAACCAAAAAGAAGTTCCAGCGCGAAGACCTCAAAGCCGGTGAGGTTCTGTGCGAGTACTGCACCGCCAAGTGCTGCCGCTACTTTGCCCTGCCGGTCGACACCCCCAAGAATCGCAAGGACTTCGACAACTTCCGCTGGTACATGCTGCATGGCCGAGTCGCGTTTTTCGTGGAAGATGGCACCTGGTTCCTGATGGTGTATGCCGACTGCAAGCACCTGCAGCCTGACCACATGTGCGGCATCTACGAAACCCGGCCGCAGATTTGTCGGGACTATTCGACCGACAATTGCGAGTTCGACGACGACGCTCTGTACGACATGTACTTCGAAACTCCCGAACAATTGTGGGAGTTCGCTCAGGCCATCCTGCCTCCGGAACAGCAGCGCAAGTTTTCCGCCGAACCTGTTCAACCCGGCGAACTGTCGCTTCCACTGGCATAACACGTTCGAAAATCGCTCCCGTTTTCCAGCTCCGGCCAACTGTCCGTCTGATCTCTGACCCACTGCTGAATCTGTGTCTGAAAAACTGATCTCTCCCCGCGTTCTCAAGGGTTTTCGCGACTATCTGCCCGAGGCGATGATTGCCCGCGAGCAACTGATGGAAACGGCCCGGCGCGTCTATCGCAGTTATGGATTCAGCCCGATTGACACCCCGGCCCTGGAATACAGCGAGATTCTTCTCGGTAAGGGGGGCGAAGAGTCGGACAAGCAGCTGTTTCGCTTTACGGATCAGGGAGAGCGCGATGTCGCCATGCGGTTCGACCTGACCGTCCCGCTCGCGCGCTTCGCTGCCCAGAACATCGGCGTGCTGGGAACGCCGTTCAAGCGGTATCACATCGCCAACGTGTGGCGGGCCGAGAAGCCGCAAAAAGGGCGCTACCGCGAGTTCATGCAGTGTGACTTCGACACCATCGGTACCGATGCCAATGGTTCGGACATTGAAACGCTGCTGGTCATTCACGATCTGCTGGAGGCCATCGGCTTCGAGCGATTCACCATTCGCGTCAATCACCGCCAGCTGCTCAACGGGCTGCTCGATCAGCTGGGACTGGCGGAACATTCCGTGACCGTGCTGCGAGCTCTCGACAAGCTCCCCAAGATTGGCCGCGACAATGTCATCACCGAAATGGGCGCCGCAGGGATTTCTGCCGACGCTGCGGCCGGAGTGCTCGACTTTGCCGCCCTGACTGGAACACCGGAAGAGATTCTCAATCAGGTGGAGCCGCTCGTCGCGGACAGCGAACGAGGGCGAGATGGCCTGGCCAAACTCCGCGAGCTGTTTGCCGTGAGTTCCGCCGCAGGCATTCCCTCCGACCGGCTGCAACTCGATGTCTCGATTGCCCGTGGCCTGGATTACTACACCGGCACCATTTACGAAACATTCCTGACCGATCTGCCAGGAATCGGCAGCGTCTGCTCCGGCGGTCGGTACGATAACCTCGCCGGACTCTTCACCAAGGAACCGCTCCCAGGCGTGGGGGCCAGCCTCGGCCTGGATCGACTGCTGGCGGCAATGGAAGAACTCGGACTCATCGCCAGTACGTCCACCCCGGCCCCAGTCCTGATTACGCAGTTCGATGCCACTCGACTTGGCGACTATCTCAAGCTGGGCCGCGATCTGCGGGCTGCAGGCATCGCGACGGAGGTCTATCCGCAGGCAGCCAAATTCAACAAGCAGATGAAGTACGCCAACCGCAAGGGTTTTCGGGCCGTTGTGATTGCCGGTGAAGACGAATTCAGCACTGGCGTGTGGACCGTGAAGGACCTGACCTCCGGTGATCAGGCCCAGGTGACCGGAAGCGAAATCGCGGCTCACCTGCAGGCAATGCTGTCGCAGTAGACCCGGTCCAACTTTGCTGAAAGAATTCTCTCGCGAAGGCGCAACACGTTTGGCTACAGGCGTTTCGGTGCAAAACCGTGCGTCTATTCCGAGGCGCCGTCGGCAGTGACGATCGAGACCGGCGTCTAACGCGACACGAGCGGAGTGACTTCCACCGTCTGGCCGCTGGACAACTTCATCTCAAACGCCAGTCCGTTCGGCTGCTGTGTTCCAAGCAGTTGAGCCTGTCCGCGGCTGCCGACGACATCAAAGACGACCAGTCCGCTGGCTGCCGACTGACTGGTCGCGGCATCGTTGACCGCAACCGATTCGAGCGTTCCCAATGCTTCGAGCACGGGCCTTTGCTCCTGCAGGTGCTGCTGAATGGCTTGGAGCAGGAATTCGCGGCTGCGCTCAGTCCGAATCTGACGAGCCATCGTCAGCCCTCCCCAGGCCAACCCCACAGCAATCACCACGCCAAGTACCAGAACCAGTACGCTTCGCTGCCCCTTCTTGCTCTTGGAGGGCGCCTGCTGAGCACTTTCTGCCGCGTATTGAACTTCATTCATGTGTCTGACCGTGTTGCAACCACCGAAACAGCCATGTCATTGAGACCTTTCCCATGTTCTCACTTAGCCCGCCTACCATGGTCAACGGGAGCTCCTCCGTTCGCCGAAAATCCGGAGCAGCCGGACTGCGAGGGCAGCACAGGCGGAATAGGCCTCCCAAACGACACAATCGGCCTTATCCGGGCAGCCGATCGTCGACGGCCGGGACTGACCTAGGCCTGAACCGCGATTTTCCAGTAGTCTCCCGTGCGAAAGACCAAGGGTCGTCACAGAAAGGACTGGATTCGGAGATCGAGAACGCGTCATGAAGATTCGCAATCGAAAGGTAATTCGACTCTGCGCCAAAATTCTGGCCGCTATGTTTCGACTGCTGTTTGCCACAACCAAGGTTCGCCTCCGGTGCGGACAGCAGGGACCAGTCCCTTATGGCGACTGGGGTTCCGAACGATTTCTGATGTGCATGTGGCACGATGCCATCGCCGGGACCATTTTCGGCGGTCGCTCCGACAATCTCGCGGCACTGGTCAGCCGACATGCCGATGGTGGCTATGTGGCCGAGGCACTCAATGTCCTGAAGATCGTCCCCATCCGTGGCTCCAGCGGCTCCAGCGGCACGATTGCCATGCGAGAGATGTCAGAGTCAGCGGCACACAATCACATTGCCATCGCCACCGACGGTCCGCGCGGGCCGCGACATCAGGTGAAAGATGGAATCCTGTTTCTCGCCTCCATCACGGGACGCGGCATTGTGCCAGTTGTCTTTGCCTGTCGCAGCGGCTGGCGAATCAAAGGAAGCTGGACCGACCTCCTGATTCCCAAACCATTCACCACTGTGTGGCTGGTTTCTGATGACCCCATGTATCTCCCCCCCAATCTCAGCCGAAGCGAGCTTGCCCCGTACCGCGAGGAACTTCAGCAACGCATGGATGCGCTGAACGCCCGCGCTGAGGCATATGCCAGAGGCGAACTTCCCGACAGCTCCGAACCGATCGTGTTCACTTCCCGCCGCGACACCCCCGTCGATGCAGCTGCCCCCCAGCCTCTCGAAACCCGCGCTGCCTGAGACGGGCAGTTCTGACGGGCGAATGGATTCGCCATGTTGTCATCAATCATCGTCATCCCCTGCTATAACGAAGAGCAGCGTCTGCAAGGCGAGACATTCCTGCGCTACGTGGCCAGTTCCCAATCGACTCGGCTGCTGTTTGTGAACGACGGCAGTACCGACGGGACCTCAGATGTTCTGCGCCACCTGGCAGAACAGGCTCCTCAGGCGATTGACGTCTGCGACCTGCCTCAGAACGGCGGCAAGGCCGAAGCCGTGCGGCAGGGACTGTTGGCCGCATTGACAACCGACGCGGAGTGCCTCGGTTTTCTGGATGCCGACCTCGCTTCACCGCTGGAATCCATCCCCCTGTTCCTCGATGTATTCCAGCGTCGTCCGGACATTGATGTCGTCATTGGATCGAGGCTGCCATTGCTGGGTCGACACATTCACCGCAATGCCAAACGTCAGATTCTGGGCCGCCTGTTTGCCAGTGTCGCCTCTCAGGTCCTGTGGACTCCGGTTCGCGACACTCAATGCGGAGCCAAGATGTTTCGCAACTCCTCGCTCCTCCGGACTGCTCTCTCCCGTCCATTCCTGGCTCGCTGGATTTTCGATGTCGAGCTGTTGGCCCGCATGAAACAGTTGCGTCAGTCACAAGGCGACCGCCCGCTCGACGAGGTTGTGTTCGAACAACCACTGGACGAGTGGTACGAAGTCGCCGGGTCCAAACTGAGACTGCGAGATTTTGCCCGCGCACCATGGGAACTGGTACAGATCTACTTCCGCTACCTCAGTCCCTGGGCCGAAGTCGCTAACGCAGACGTTTTTCCGATGCCGCTCATCCGCCCCTTTGAACGCATCCCGGCAGCCCATCACCCCGGTCGTAAAACCGCCTGATGCGTGCCTTCGACATCATCCCGGTACTCGACCTGCAACATGGCATTGTCGTTCGGGGAGTGGCTGGGCAGAGGGACCGGTACCAACCCAACCACAGCCTCTGGACATCCTCCACCGATCCGCTGGAGACTGCGGTTGCAATCCGAGACCAGTTTGGCCTGTCCCGCCTGTACATCGCCGATCTCGACGCGATTCTGGGACGAGGCACACATCGTGACGACCTGCGGAGGCTGCACACCCATGGTTTCTCGCTGCTGCTCGATGCCGGCATCCAGCAGGTCGAACAGGCCCGGACGTATATGGACCTGGGCATCGAACAGATCATCGTCGGCCTGGAAACACTTCCCGACTGGTCCACACTGGAGCTGCTGCTGCAATTGCTCACTCCAAGCCGCCTCACCTTCAGTCTCGATCTGAAGTCCGGCACACCGCTGGGGCCACTGGGCCACCGGCAACAGCCTCTTGATGTGATCACGCAAGCCCGGAACTGCGGTGTTCGACGGTTCATCGTGCTCGAC
Organism: Planctomycetaceae bacterium; assembly: GCA_020426515.1. GTDB lineage: Bacteria > Planctomycetota > Planctomycetia > Planctomycetales > Planctomycetaceae > JACKHO01. The sequence goes on from JAGQPW010000141.1 coordinate 9,243, forward strand.
CTGGCCTCCGTCGGAACAGGATGCGGCGTCCCCACACTCCCGTTGTGCCGCACAATCCGCGAACGCGATCCGGACGCCCATCTCATCACGGGAGGCGGCATTCGCAATGCAACGGATGTCGAAGACGTTCGCCGTGCTGAACTGGATGGTGTGCTGGTTTCTTCAGCCTTGCATGATGGACAACTCATGCTTACTGACAACCCGTCACCCTCCCAGTAGTCTGGTCGCCCGCATTGTGGACACAAAAAAACACCACCTGTTGCCAGGTGGTGTTTTCCATTCGCTGCATTGCTGAGCGTTGAGTTACTTCACAGAAGGCACAGCCTTGGGGCCGTCTTCGGTGAGCTGTTCTTTCTTCTGCGGCAGTGTGGCCTTGCCCTGAGCAATGGCCTTGCCGAGGTGAGTCATGATGATCCGGATCGAGCGGATCGAGTCGTCGTTGCCGGGAATCGGCAGGTCGACGTGATCGGGATCGGAGTCGGTGTCGATCAGAGCCACGGTCTTGATGCCCAGGCTCTGGCACTCACGGATGCAGTTCCGTTCGCGGGTTGGATCGACAACGACGATCGTTTCCGGCAGGCGGTTCATCTCGCGAATCCCACCCAGGTTGCGGCGGATCTTCTTCAGTTCACGCAGCAGGGTCGACTGACGCTTCTTGGAATAGGTGGCCAGTTCGCCGCTCTGTTCCAGTGCTTCGAGTTCTTCCAGACGACGCAGACGATTACGAATGGTCCGGAAGTTGGTCAGCATGCCCCCCAGCCAACGCTCGGTGCAGTAAGGCATTCCACAGCTCTCGGCAACCTGACGGACAGTGTCCACCGCCTGACGCTTGGTGCCGACGAACAGAATCAGGCTCCCCTGAGCCGCAACGCGGTACAGGTACTTCTGAGCCCGAACGAGACCCCGGATGGTTTCCTTGAGGTCGATAATGTGAATGTTGTTGCGGCGACCGTAGATGTACGGACGCATCTTGGGGTTCCACTTGCTGGTCTTGTGACCAAAGTGAACACCAGCTTCCAGAATTTCCTTAACGACGATATCCGACACGTAGAGTTCTCCAGTGAGTGTGCAACCCTTACTGATGACGAGGGTTACGGTGACTGTTTTATCTGAGGTTGAGTTGAAGCCCTCCCAGCGCACGATCAGCCGGGATACGGGAATTCCCGAAGTCTAATGCTGGCAAGGAATCTCGTCAAACGAGCGGGGATCGTTGAGGCGTTGAACGTTGAGTGGGCCTCGCCTCACGTTGCTGGCCGGGCGGAAAAGTGGGGTTGCTCAAGGCAACGTCACCTCCTGACGCGCGTTCCAGCTTCGACACTCAACTAAGGGCCTGCGGTCCCTGAACGCTTCAACGATCTACGACGTTCAACGACACGCCCACCAGATGGTCGACATCCCGCCACCGTCCCCCCATAATGCGAAGTCTGTTTCGGTCGGCCCGGCTCGACCGCCAATGGATGGCCTGCTCCTCTCAACTCCCGAAATCAATGTCGTCGAATCACGCTGCTGTTGAACAACTGCGCTGGCAGAAGTTTCCCGTTCTGGACGACGGGTTTGTGTGCCTCGTCGACTGCATGGGAGACGATGCCGCCGTCGTGCAGGCTGCCCGCGTCAGTTACGGGGCCGGAACGAAGAAGGTCTCCGACGACCGTTCTCTCATCCGTTACCTGCTGCGGCATCGTCACACCACTCCCTTCGAAATGGCCGAGGTGAAGTTCCTCGTCCGGGTGCCGATGGATTGCTGGCGACAGTGGATTCGTCACCGCACCGCAAACGTCAATGAGTACAGTACCCGCTATTCCGTCGCGATCGATTCTGCTCAGACAACGACGCCCGACGAATGGCGTACGCAGGCCGCGAACAACCGCCAGGGAAGCGGCGATCCGCTCACCCCGGAAATGGGCGAGGCGTTCACGCAAACCGAACTCGAATTCCAGACAGCCGCACGCAAGCTGTATCAGGAACGCATCGATGCGGGCATCGCCCGCGAACAGGCCCGCAAGGATTTGCCCCTGTGCACCTACACCGAGGCCTACTGGAAAATCGACCTGCACAACCTGTTGCACTTCCTCGCCCTGCGAATGGATTCGCACGCCCAGTGGGAAATCCGGCAGTACGCCACCACGCTTGGCGAGCAGATCGTCAAGCCGCTGTTCCCCATGGTGTGGGAAGCCTTCGAGGATTACCGTCGACAGGCCATGTTCCTGACGAGGCTGGATGTTGAAGTGATTCAGTCCTTGCAGCAGCAGGCTGCCGCCGGGGGAGTTGTTCCTCCCTTCTCGGAACAGTTCTTTCTCGAACACCAGCACTCGGAATGGAAGTCCCTCAATCGCAGCCGAGAGCGGGATGAATGTCTCGGAAAATTGCGTCGACTGGGAATCGTCAAGGAAGCCGAATAATGGCCACATCACGCTGGGCGTACCTGCTGCTGTGGCTGGCTTTTGCCCTGCCCGGGGGCGTGCTGGCCGAAGAAACGCCGCTTTCGCGCATCGCGTTCGGCTCGTGTGCCAAGCAGGACCTGCCTCAGCCCATCTGGGATGCGGTGGTCGACACCGATCCGCAGATCTTTCTGTTCATCGGCGACAACATCTACGGCGATAGCGCTGACATGGATGTCCTGCGAGCCAAATGGGCACAACTGGGGGCTCAGCCCGGCTACCAGAAATTGAAGGCCCACTGCCCCATCTATGCCGTGTGGGATGATCACGACTTTGGCCTGAACGACGGCGGCGTGGAGTTCGCAGCCAAGGATGCCTCTCAGCAGGTCTTCCTCGACTTCTTTGAAGAACCCGCATCGTCGCCCCGACGCACCCGCAAGGGTCTCTACGATGCCCGGATTGTCGGCCCGGAAGGACAACGTGTGCAGCTCATCCTGCTCGACACTCGCTACTTCCGAACCAGACTGATCCGACACAACGAACCGCGTGAACCGGGCGAAGGAGACCGTGGCCCGTACGCTCCGAATCTTGATCCCCAGGCCACGGTCCTCGGCGAAGAACAATGGGCCTGGCTGGCCGAACAACTCCGGCAGCCGGCCGACCTCCGCATCATTGCCACCAGCATCCAACTGCTGGCCGATGGGCATCGCTGGGAAGGCTGGGGAACGTTCCCGCTTGAACGCCAGCGCATGCTTGGCCTGCTCAAGCAGACGAAAGCCAGCGGCGTCATTTTCATCAGCGGCGATCGCCACTCCGCCGAGATTTCGGCCATCGACATTGGTCTCGGCTACCCGGTGCTGGACGTCACCTCCAGCAGCCTGAACCGCCCGGCGAAGTGGCACACGGAATTCAACCCCTACCGGCAGGGGACCAAGTACCTCGATGAGAACTTCGGCACCATCCTCATCGACTGGTCTCAGGAAGATCCCGTCATCCGCTCCCAGGTCCGCGACATCGACGGAAAAGTCGTCCTGCAACACCGCACCACGCTGGGGCAGATGCAGGCAAAGTAGCGGCGCTGAGTTGGGTAGGTCAGGCTGTGCCTGACGCCAATGGTCGCGTAAGCTCCCCGAATGCCCAGCTATCGTCGTGCCTATATTCCCGGCGGGATGTTTTTCTTCACGTTGGTAACCAACCAGCGTCGGCCGTTGTTTGCATCCACAGCGGCATGTTCGATACTGGGGAACTG
>JAGQPW010000142.1:0-6297 GCA_020426515.1 Planctomycetaceae bacterium
GTGCAACGGCACTGGGATCGATTGCACTGGCAAACCTGCTGGGCGGCGATGGTTTACTGGCAAGCGATTCACCCGTCATTGATCCGGCCCGGCCGTATGCGCCGCGTCAACCACACGCGGAGGCCAAGGCAAAGAATGTCGTTGTCATTTTCTGCGCCGGGGCTGTCAGTCAGCTGGAAACCTGGGACTACAAACCCGAGTTGATCAAGTGGGACGACAAGCCATTGCCAGGCGGTCCCGCGGTGACATTCCAGGGACCGGCAGGCAATCTGGCTCGGCCGCAGTACGAGTTTCGACCTCGCGGCGAGACGGGCAAGTACGTCAGCGACATGATTCCACATCTCGCCGAGTTGACGGATGACCTCGCGTTTGTGCACTCGCTCACGAGCAAGTCGAACACGCATGGACCGGCAGAAAACTTTCTCTCTACGGGATTCGTGCTCGACGGCTTCCCCAGCTTGGGGTCGTGGGTCACCTATGCCCTGGGCAGCGAGAATCAGAATCTGCCGGCCTACGTGGCTATTCCCGATCCGCGTGGTGTTCCGCAAAACGGTTCCAACAACTGGGGGCCGGGATTCCTGCCCGCCGCGTTCCAGGGGACGACGATGAGTTCCAAGGAGCCAATTCGTCATCTGACGGCCTCGGGTATCTCGCGCGATGCAGATATGGCTGCGAGAGACTTCTTGCAGCGAATGAATGCCCGGCATCTGGAACAGCATCCTGGCGACAGCAAGCTGGCGGGGCGAATTGCCAGTTACGAACTCGCCGCCCGCATGCAACTTAGCGTGCCGGAGATCAGCGACCTCAACAGTGAGCCGGAACACATTCTGAAGATGTATGGCGCCGACGACACGCAGGATGCGAACAAGGCCGCCTTTGCCCGCAACTGCATTCTGGCCCGGCGGTTGATCGAAAAAGGCGTTCGCTTTGTGCAGCTGTTCAACGGAGCCTACGCCAGCGGCGGAAACTTGAACTGGGATGGGCACAGCGCACTCAAAGACCAGTACGACAATCACGCCAACATCCTCGATCAGCCTGCCGCAGCTCTCATACGGGACCTGCGGCAGCGTGGTCTCCTGGAAGACACACTCGTTGTGTGGTGCACGGAGTTCGGACGGATGCCCTTTTTCCAGAAAGGGGCCAAAGGACGTGACCACAATCCCGATGGGTTTACCTGCTGGTTGACCGGCGCGGGCGTGAAAGGAGGCGTCAGCCATGGAATGACAGACGACTTCGGACAACGGGCCGTGCAGGACATTCATCCACTGTACGACTTTAACGCCACCATTCTGCATCTGCTGGGGCTCAATCACGAGCGGCTGACATACCAGCACAATGGAGTTCAACGCCGCCTGACCAATGTGGAAGGGGATGTGATCCACCAGGTGCTGAGCTGATCGAATGCGTCACGTTGTGACACGATGTCGCGCAGCGCGGTCATTCTGGCACATCTTCTGGCAGGTTGATTCATGCGGGATCGCCCAATAGTCCCCACATCCCGACATGGCACAACGGTTGCGACACAATCAACACGGCTGATGTGTGTTCCTGCCGGAGAGAGTCATGTCGCAATGGATTTATGATCTGCTTCCAGAAGAGGCCGAGGGCCTGCTGAGTCATCAGTGCCAGACGATTGAGCGGACTCGATTGTCGCTGCCGGGCAGCGACTTTGTCGATCGCGTCTGTGGCCCGGGGGATCGAAATCCCCGCACGCTACGAAGTCTGCAGACGATCTTTGGGCATGGCCGACTGGCGAACACTGGCTACGTCTCCATTCTGCCGGTGGATCAAGGTGTGGAACACACCGGCGGAGCATCGTTCGCGGTGAATCCGGACTACTTCGATCCCGAGAATATTGTCCGCCTCGCCATCGAAGGAGGTTGCAATGCCGTTGCATCCACGATTGGTGTCCTTGGTGCCGTTTCCCGCAAGTACGCGCACAAGATTCCATTCCTGGTGAAGCTGAATCACAACGAACTGCTGACGTACCCGAACTCATACAATCAGGTGCTGTTTGCAAGTGTTCGCCGAGCATATGACCTGGGTGCGGTAGCGGTGGGAGCGACCATCTACTTTGGCTCTGCTGAGTCGCGCCGGCAGATTCAGGAGATCTCCGAAGCCTTCGAAGCGGCTCATGAACTGGGACTGGCCTGTGTGTTGTGGTGCTACCTGCGGAACTCCGCTTTCAAGGCCGACAAGGACTACCACGTCAGTGCCGACTTGACGGGCCAGGCCAACCATCTTGGCGCAACACTGCAGGCCGACATCATCAAACAGAAGCAGGCCGAGAACAACGGCGGCTTTCGCGCCATCAAGTTCGGCAAGACCTCCGACCTTGTATACGAGAAACTGACCTCGGATCATCCGATCGACCTCTGCCGGTATCAGGTTGCGAACTGCTACATGGGTCGCGTGGGAATGATCAATTCAGGCGGCGCCTCAGCAGGGGCCTCGGACCTGTCGCAGGCGGTGCGGACAGCGATCATCAACAAGCGGGCCGGAGGGATGGGCCTGATCAGCGGCCGCAAGGCCTTTCAGCGTCCACTCAAAGATGGTGTCGAACTGCTCAACCGAATTCAGGATGTCTATCTGGATGAGTCGGTGACCATCGCCTAGCCCGGTGACGTTGAGCTAATAATAGTCACGGTAACGAGGCTGCATTCGGTAACGCACGGCCCGGGAATTGTCTCGCTGCAGATTGAGAGGCTGAACCAGTCCCCATTTCTCGGCCAGCAACGCCAGACCAAAACCAACGCCGAAGCCACCGATGTGTGCCCACCAGGCCACTCCGGCTGATTCCGCAGCGGCACTCGACATGGTTCCCTGCAGGAACTGGATCACGAACCAGAAGCCGAGAAAGAACCACGCGGGCAGAACCATGATCTGAATGAAGATTCCCAGCGGCACCAGAGCCTTGACCTGCGCATGGCGATACCACAGGAAATACGCTCCCATCACTCCGGCGATGGCTCCACTGGCTCCGATGGTGGGAATCGTTGATGAGGGTTCGCTGACGAGATGCACCAGACTCGCGCCGATGCCGCTGGCAAGGTAGAAAATGGCATAACCAACGTGTCCGAAGCGGTCTTCGACGTTGTCGCCAAAAATGAATAGGAACCACATATTGCCGATGATGTGCATCCAACCGCCGTGCAGGAAGACACAGGTCAGCAGGGTCATGATCGGCGGAACGGCTGCAGGAGCGGCTTCGTGCGTCACCACCACCTGCCGCACACCAAACGGGGTTTCCTCTTCCTCCAGCGACTGCACTTCGATGCGGGCATCCGGCTGAATGACCCGCTTGGGAATCATTCCAAATCGCTCCACCATCGACGGCTTGCCCGGCTGATCTCCCAGCTGCATCAGAAACACGAGGGCACAACACGCAATCACAGCGTAGTTGACATACGGAACCGTGCGGGAGGGGATGTTGTCCTGAAGCGGCAGCATGGAGTGTCCTGGTGTGTGTCGGCGGTGTCCCTCTAATCATAGTCGAATGCGATGCAACGGAAATGCGGAATTGTGGGCTCACAGACACTGACAGCCTAATGCTCGTGACTCCACAGCGAATTTGGCCGAAAAATGCCGGCACTGAGTCCGGTTCGCCAATTCCTGCCGAACCCGCACGCTTCGTCAGCGGTCCAGCAGACACGGCCCGAAGGCCAGCAGGAGGATACAACCATGAAGACCACATCGAACACACTACGGCAAACAAGCCTGGCGACGACCGTCGCTGGCGAGGACATCGTGTGCGGCGACTACGTGGCCATTCTCCGTCAGACCTTCGAAGTCCCCTCCTACCTGTGGGACAGCTGCGGCAACGGCACGCCCCCCGGCCAGCCTGTGCAGCTCACGCTCATCCCCTGCGATGCAGGAACCCCGCTGAAGGTGGTCGCCGCCTGCCTGCCGTTCGTGTACGTTCGCGCGCCGGGCGGGATGATCGAAACGCTCGACACGCGACGAATGCAACTCGTCCGTCTCGACCGCAACTGCGCCAAGCGGATCTGGAAGGAGATGAAGAAAAGCCCAAGTCAGTGCCTTTAGAATGACCGGAGATCATCGCGCCTTGGCTGAGCTTCCAGAGTGCCTCAACCATCCGGGCGGCAAACGACGCTTTGTGATCACGATCCGGAATTTCACCCGCACCTCGACCTGGCCGATTTCACTCTGGCATCATCGACCGGATTCTCCCTCTTGGCCCGTTGGGCAGTGGTTGTTGACCAACAGGTGCATGCATCCAATACTGGAGCGCACAATCCAGTCGTGTCTCGATCTTCCGAGGACTCAAATGCCCTGCCAGATAGCGTCACCTGTACTCCGTTCAACCGCGTTGCGGGGCAGCTTCCTTTACCGATTGGCCACACTCGTCCTTGCGGTTGTCGCTGCCAGTTCGTCAGTCCTTCAACCGCACAACGTGCAGGCGGCAGAAGAGCAGCGGAAGCCGAACGTGGTCTTCATTCTGTGCGATGACCTTGGCTACGGCGATGTCCAGTGTCTGAATCCAAAGGGTAAGATTCCGACGCCTCACATGGATCGTGTCGCGGCTGAGGGGATGACGTTCACCGATGCCCATTCCGGATCGGCTGTCTGCACACCAACCCGTTACGGCGTCGTCACGGGCCGATATGCCTGGCGATCAAAGTTGCAGCGCAGCGTACTGGGTGGATTGAGTCCTCGACTGATTGAACAGGGGCGTATGACCGTCGCCTCGTTCCTTCAGCAGCAGGGCTACGACACGGCATGTATTGGCAAGTGGCATCTCGGGATGGACTGGGCGGTGAAACCCGGAAAGGCTGTGAGCGAGTTGTCGATCGAATCACCCGATCAGGTGGACAACGTCGACTATTCGGTCCCGATTAAGAACGGTCCCAATGCGGTCGGATTTGACTACTACTACGGCATCAGCGCTTCGCTGGACATGGTGCCCTATACCTTCATCGAAAACGATCGTGTGACCGTACTGCCAACGGAAACACGTGCGTTTGCAATGATGTACGGTCGTCCCGGCGGCACCACCCGCAAGGGGCCGACCGCACCAGAATTTGACGCCAATCAGGTGCTGCCCCGCTTGACCGAACAGGCAGTGAACTACATTCGGAAACATGCGGCGAATGGCGACAGCGAGACCAAACCGTTCTTCCTGTATCTGCCCTATGCCTCACCGCACACTCCAATCCTGCCGACCGAAGCCTGGCAGGGGAAAAGCGGTCTCAACCCCTACGCCGATTTCGTGATGGAAACCGATGACGGGATTGGACAGGTGCTGCGTGCAGTCGACGAATGTGGAATGGCCAGCAACACGCTGTTCATCGTGACCAGTGACAACGGCTGTTCCCCGCAGGCCAAGTTTGATGAGCTGGCCAGGTACGGACATGATCCAAGTTCCGTTTTCCGTGGACACAAGGCCGACATTTACGATGGTGGGCACCGGGTGCCGTTTCTTGTTCGCTGGACCGGCCAGGTCGCGGCGGGAAGCGAGAGTTCCGAATTGATCTGCCTGACCGACCTGCTCGCCACGTGTGCGGACATTCTCGGTCAGACGCTGCCTGACGATGCCGGAGAAGACAGCGTGAGCCTGCTGCCTGCGCTGCTGGGCAAGAAAACCGAACACCCCCTGCACGAAGCGGTGGTGCATCATTCAATCGATGGAAGTTTCGCGATCCGACGCGGCGACTGGAAACTGGAACTGTGCCCCGGATCCGGTGGCTGGAGTGCACCACGCCCCAACCAGGACACCAGCGAACTTCCCGCCGTGCAGTTATACAACCTCAAGACCGACATCGCCGAGAAACACAACGTGCAGGGAGAACACCCTGAAATCGTCGAGGAACTGACTGCACTGCTGGATCGCTTTGTTGAACAGGGCCGCAGCACGCCCGGGGCTCCGCAAGAAAATGCGGTTCCCGTCGATTTCCGAGCCGCAGGAAAAGCCGCTCACCGTCCGAAAAAGAAGTAGTTCGCCTGCTCGACATGTGACGCGGCCGAACGACGATTTGCTTTGAATTCTCGAATTCGCAGGAAGAGCTATGGCCAGAATTATCAGCACGACGACTCCTTCCATCGAAGGCAAGCGGATTGTCGACTATCGTGGCATCGTGACCGGGGAGGCCATCCTGGGAGCCAATCTGTTCAAGGATTTTTTCGCGGGCATTCGCGATCTCGTCGGCGGTCGCTCGGCAACCTATGAACGTGAACTGCAGCGTGCCCGAGATATCGCACTTGATGAAATGGAAGACCGCGCCATCGAACTCGGAGCCAACGCCGTTGTCGGCGTCGATCTCGACTACGAAGTCCTAG
>JAGQPW010000142.1:6394-12845 GCA_020426515.1 Planctomycetaceae bacterium
GGGGCAATCCAATGGCATGTTGATGGTTTCGGTCAGCGGGACGGCCGTGGTTGTCGAATAGCCATCGCTACTTCAGCGGCGGATGAGGAACCGGTTCGCCGTTCGTCGTCAGAATCTGAACTTCGTGTGCCCGGTGCGGCCCTTCGTAGGTCCAGACGATCTTCTTGTCCGGCGTGACCTCGAATATCTTGATCCCTTTCGGGGCATGGTAGCTACAGATGATGGTGTTCCCGTTGGGGAGTCGCTGTCCGCCGCACGGATCATCGAACGGCTGGTGATCGAAGTCGTCGTTGCCGACTTTCCAGACAACCTTGCCGTTGGAGTCGAATACGACTGTCTTGTTGCCATGCGTGAGGTTGACCAGCGTATTCCCGTCGGCCAGCTGAATCGCGGTGAACGGCCAGTTCTGGGCTTTGCGACCACCGAGTTCATCCAGGTCGGTCGCAATCTCGCGAACGACTTCTCCCGCAGATGTGTATTCCTTCACTTTGAAGGCCAGCAGATGCGGCACCAGATAGTTCCCGTTGGCCAGTTTGCGGGCCATGCGTGTCTGCATGTGGGCATTGTCGGTTTCCGGCTGCAGCGGAAATTCAATCGCAATCTCACCGGTCGGAGTCACTTCGAGCAATCGGGGGGCTGTACCAAGTTCCGTGATGAGCGTATTGCCGTTCTCCAAACGCTGGGCCGTGCCAATTTCCTTGTTCTGAGTCGATTTGCGGTAGTGAAACAGAACTTGTCTGTCCCGAGTGAACTCCTTGACTTCATCGGACCAGGCAATGAGGACATGGCCATTGGGAAGAACATATCCATCGCGAGCACCGGCTCGGCCCGCGTTCCAGACTTCGTTTCCCTCTTCATCGATGATGCCCGTGAATGATGGCCCGGCGAGAAAGAACGAATGACGAATGTCGGCAGCGACAAGCCCGGACGTTGCACTGTCGAGACAGAGCAGAACCGCAGCGAGAAGGAGACTGCGAAATCGCATCAGATGACTCCAGCAAGAGTGAATCGATTCAACATGGCCGCTTGGGTGCGAAAACTACTTCTTTTGACGTGGCAATGAGACGACAAACGTTGTCCCCACCGGACTGGACTGCAAGAGTTCGATCGCGCCGCCGGCATTCTCGACGATTTTGTGGCACACGAAGAGACCGAGCCCGGTGCCGGTTGATTTCGTCGTGAAATAAGGCTGAAACAGCCGCGCCTGATCGGCCGGATCAATCCCCTGTCCATTGTCTCGCACCATCACACGCACATAGTCATCGTCCGCATCTGTGGCGATCTCAATGGTGCCCCCTTCTTCGGTGGCATCGAGTGAGTTGAGCACAAGATTGAGAAACACCTGCAGCAACTGGTCACGTACAAACAGAATGTTGGGGATGTCCTCACCGTACTTGGTTCGAACGCGTTTGCCCTTCTTGCGTTTGTAGTACTTCGCAATGTCGAGCGCGGTGGCGATGCTGTCATGGACAGAACAGGGAACGACGTCCTTGGTCGCGGGACGCGAGAACTGGATGAGTTCCTGCAGCGTGCGATGAATCCGCCGTAACTGCTCGTCGATCAATCCGAGATTCTCGTGCATTTTGGGTTCCAGCTGCTGACGATTCATCAACTGGACCAGCGAACTGATGGCAGCGAGTGGATTTCCCACTTCGTGTGCGATTCCAGCTGCCAGCAACCCGAACGCAGCCTGCTTCTCCTGCTGCACAATCATCGCCTGCGACTCCTGCAATTCCTGAGTCCGCCGTCGAATGCGCTCTTCCAGTTGTGCATTCAGTCGGGTGAGCTTCTCGCCTGTATCGCGCAGCAGGCTGGCCAGGGCGGTTCCAGCCCAGGTTGTCCAGGCGAGAAACAACAGCAACAGTGCGAAAGAGACAGGGTCATTCTGTTCGCCGCCTTTGGCCGTTGCCAGCAGTGACAGGCTGACGGCGTGCAATGCCAGAGTCGAATAGGCCACATACGGTGAGTACCGGACGGCACAGACCACGAGCGACAGGAAATAGTAGAAGCGGAATGGACTTTCGAGACCGTAATCGAAGTAGCACAGCAGGCCGATGAACACGGCTTCCATCAGGGAGATGAACAGGGGGAACTTCTGCAGAAAGATGGCCCCACGGCGATGCCACATCAGGTCAAAAATGGCATACACCGTTCCCAGCGCAAGAATGCCGTTGAGAACAGACTGATTCTCTGAAGGAGACAGCAGGTTGACCAGTGCAAAGCCGACCACCAGCCCGAACCAGCGGATCTGCAGCGTGATCATTTCGGCAGCCAGTTGCCAGCGATCGGTTTCCTGGAGGGAAGGCATGATGAGAGCGGGTTGAGTGTGCCACCGGGACGCGGCAAAACGGACAATGGAATCGGAATGATAGCCAAGTTGCACAACACGGCGAGTCGGTGAGGCCAACACGCCGAACCGTCCCCCCACCGCTGTCGATTTTTCAGCTGCTCTGGTTCTCCCCGGTCGGAACCCTATGATGCCCACTGACAGCAAAAATCCCCGGCCGGAACCGATCTCAATGTCCGACAAACAGCATCACAAACGACTGACAACCCAAATCGTCATGGCGATTGGAGCAGCCATCTTGCTGGCGCTGGTGCTCCCCACCCTTCTGAACCTGGTCGGCCTCGGAGAATCCGCATCGGTCGTACTCACGCCACTGGTCATCGGGGGCGAAATCTTTCTGCGGCTGCTGAAGATGGTTGTCGTCCCGCTCGTCGTGACATCGGTCATGTCTGGCGTTCTGGGCCTGGGCGATATTCGAAAACTCGGCCGGCCGGGACTGGTCGCCGTTGTGTATTACCTCACCACGACGATTCTGGCTGTCATCGTCGGTCTGATTCTGGTGAATGTCATTCGACCGGGACTGATGGTCGACAAGGATCTGTCGGGAGGCTTTCGCGAGCAGATGGCCGTCGAGGAAGAGGCGGCTAAGGCCGTGCCACTGGAGGGGCCGTTGGCTGCCGTCGAAGATGATCGACCGAAGTCGGCGGGGGACATTCTCAAGAATCTCATTCTGATGCTCTTTTCCGATAACCTGCTGGGGTCAGCTGCCAATGGTGACCTGCTGCCGCTGATTGTGTTCTCCATTGTGTTCGCAGGCATCCTGTCAACAATGGGAGACCGTGTCGGCACTCTGGTCGGTTTCATCAAGCAGGGGAACGATGCGCTGCTGCAACTGATCATGCTCATCATGCGGTTTGCCCCGCTGGGAATCTTCTGCCTGGTCGCCGCCAAATTCGGCACGGCGATGGCCGACGGCGAATTCCTGCAGACGCTCCGCAAGATTGGGGCGTACTTCTTCACTGTGGTGATCGGGCTGGCGATTCATGCGTTGATCACGTTGCCAACCATTCTGTATGTCACGACCGGACGCAACCCCTACCGCTTTATCCTTCAGATTTCCGAAGCGCTGCTGACGGCGTTCTCGACAGCCAGTTCCTCGGCGACACTGCCAGTCACGATTGAAAAGACAATTGACGAAGCGGGCGTCTCGCGCAAGTCAGTCGACTTCGTGGTCCCGCTCGGATCCACGATCAATATGGATGGAACTGCATTGTACGAAGCGGTCGCGGCGATTTTCATTGCGCAGGTGCTGGGCATGGACCTCTCGCTGAGCGGGCAAATCATCGTAGCCGTCACGGCGACGCTGGCGGCCATAGGGGCAGCCGGGATTCCCGAAGCCGGGCTGGTAACGATGCAGATTGTGCTGACCTCTGTTGGACTGCCAACGCAGGGGATTGATCTGATTGTAACCATCGACTGGTTTCTGGATCGCTTCCGCACAACCGTCAATGTGCTGGGTGATGCGATGGGAGCGGCGGTTGTGGACCGCTTTTTCGACAAGACACCAGATGTTCCAAGTGCTCCTGTCCCGGCGGCAGCAACGGCAGTTCCGCCCCCGTCCAACGCGTAGCGGTCTCAGATGACGATACTTCCGCGTCGGCAATTTCATCTTTCTTCGTTGCGTTCCGCCCCTTATGTCCGAATCGGAATCCGCTGCTTCTGATGTCGCTCAGGCCGACCGGCGTGAGTCGTTCAACATGCGGATTCTGGCGACGCAGCTGATCATCATGCGGGTCGGCTGGATCTTCAAAACCGAAAGCGTGATCATTCCGGCGGTGCTGGATGTCATCTCGGGGGCCGCCTGGGTCCGTGGACTGTTGCCGGTTCTGAATCGCCTGGGACAGAGTCTTCCTCCAATGCTGCTGGCCGACACGATCCGTGGAGTGAGGCTGAAGAAGCGGGCCCTCATCTTCACAACTCTGGGAATGGCGTTGCCGTTTCTTACTCTGGCTTCCGTGTGGCGAATGCTGGACAACCGGCAGCAACCGTGGCTGGTAATCCTGTTTCTGGTGCTGTATCTGGTGTTCTTCTCCGCAACCGGTCTCAATCAACTGGTCGATGGCACGCTGCAGGGAAAATTGATTCGCCCGACTCATCGCGGTCGGCTCATGGGGCGGGCCGGAATGCTGGGATCGCTGGGCGCTGTGCTGGCCGCACTGTTTCTGCTGCGGCCCTGGCTGGCACTCCCCAATCATGATGGATTCGCGTACATCTTCCTGTTCAACGGGTCGGCGTACTTCATCGCGGGGTTGATGGCGAACCTGTGCCAGGAGGCCCCCGATGACTCCACGAGCGTCACTCGCAAACCCTGGTGGTCGGCGTTTCGCGCGGCGTGGGAAGTGGTGCGGGACGATGGACGGTTCCGCCGCGCGGCAACGGTTTCGATTCTGTTCATGATGGGACTGCTGCTGTTTCCACACTATCAGTGGCTAGCCCGGGAACAACTTGGTTCCACGCACGGAGATCTCATCTGGTGGGTCATCGCACAGAACATCAGCGTAGGCGTTCTCAGTCCAATTGTTGGTCGACTCGCCGATCGTTTTGGCAACCGGCTGGCCTTAAGAGTGGCAGCGTTTCTTTCCGCACTGACGCCCGCTATTGCCGTCATTCTGGCCTCGCCTCATTTTCCATTGGGGCGAGGCTGGTTCTGGATCACGTATGTGTTCCTCGGTCTGACTCCGGTCACGATGCGGACCATTTCCAACTACACGCTGGAGCTCGTTCCGCGAGAGCAGCATCCGCGCTATCTGAGCACGATGACTGTCTGCTACACGCTGCCGTTTGTGATCTCGCCGCTGTTCGGCAGCCTGCTGGATGTGGTGCCGTATCAGTATCCGTTCCTGG
Organism: Planctomycetaceae bacterium; assembly: GCA_020426515.1. Taxonomy (GTDB): domain Bacteria; phylum Planctomycetota; class Planctomycetia; order Planctomycetales; family Planctomycetaceae; genus JACKHO01. The sequence continues at coordinate 11,586 of JAGQPW010000142.1, forward strand.
CCATCAGTGGCGTGATCCTGCTGAGCGCCCTGCTGACGTTTCGCATGGCCGAACCTCGGCACGATGGTGACGCCACAGCGTGACGACTAAGCCTGAGTGAGTTTGGCAATCAGCGCATCAAGTGCGGCAGTCTGCTCTGCGACGGCGGTGAATTCCGGGGAATCTGGAATTCTGGCCGCAGCGGCCAATTCCACCGGAAGTTCGCCCAGAACGGTGGTCAGTTGAGTGGTGAGCCAATGTGCCCGCTGCTGGGCGAACGCAGTGTGCAACTGGCGGAAGCGCGCTTCGAGATAACCGGTACTGGTGGCAGCTCCTTCGGAAAGCACCTTGTCCCCAACAGTTGTCAGTACGGTTCCGCCCACGGCATCACCCGCCACATGCAGAACTCCCTGCAATGCGGTATCCGTAACAGCGGGCATCAACATGTCCCCCACCGGACCGGCCCCAGTCAGAAACAGAACGACACTGACGGCAGGACGAGTCGCTGCGGCGAAGCTGTCGAGTCGGCGGAAAAACTTGTAGTAATCCGGGCTGTCCTGCCTGAACGTAGCCAGTTCCCGTGAGACAAGGCTTTGAATCTCGTCGGGGAAGTCGAGTTGATTGTGCTGCTCGTGCAAGGCGGTGATGAATTCTCCGCGAGCCGTCCCGGAAAGGATACGATCCAGCCGAGGGACGAGCAGTGGATTTCCGAGGTCACGCATCCAGGTGAGTTTGTCGAAGACTCCTTCCACCGCATCAAGAATGGTTTGCCATTCCTGATTGCGGTAGGCCTCGAGCGGCGGAGTTGCGGGGCCTTGCGTGTGGTCACGCAGCATCTGAAAGGGCTTGCTGACAAACTGCCCCAGACGATTGTAAAAGCCGTGTACGTTCGCCGCCCAACCTTCACGCTGCTGTCCCCACCACAGGCGAATCTGTTCGATAAGTGCTCGATTCGGAACATTGGGCCAGCGCTCAATGCGGGCCAGTCGGTTGGTCGACAGAATCTCGGCGGCATCAGAGAATTCTGACGCACGTTCGCGAATCTGATTCAGCCACTCCGGAATGCCGACATCCGAGTCCGTCAGTTGCTTCAGACTGCCGAGCAGCGTTTGCAGTTTGATTTCCCCGAACCGCAGGTCGGAGAGTTCCCGCATCAGGTCGTGAGGCTGGTCTTCCGCAGGTGGGGTGTATCCCGCGGGCAAAGGCCAGGGACGCTCGTAAAACGGGAGGGCATTCGCTTCCGCCGCGCGTCGATCGCTGGGAGCAATGAACAACGCTGCC
>JAGQPW010000143.1:0-1466 GCA_020426515.1 Planctomycetaceae bacterium
AAGCACGTCAAGTCGATGGAAATCAAAAGGACGCTCAACTCCAGTCGCGTCATGTACTGTCCGAGCGTAGTCTGGGCAGGTGGGAGTGTTGTAACGCCACTAAGGGGATGGATGCTGAAGGATTGTTTTCAACTTCAAGTAACCTGACTCTCAAGTTGCTTTCAAAATCCCGCGAGTCTGGCTTGTTTGATGAACATCGCCATGTGTGGCGCAAGTCCCGACGCGATCATCGGCCGAAGAATTGGAAGGACTTGGAACTTGACATGAGTCAATAAGGTGTCGTCGCTGACTTTTGGGGTTAGTGAATTATGTGCAGTGCTGCTCTTGTTGTCTTCGCGTCTTCGTACTCAATTGTGTCGAGAGGTAGCAGGTGAACGACTTACTTATCGAGAATTCGACTTGTAACCCGGTGACTCAAGAGTTGCATGCGACCTTGCAATGTCGGCCAAGTGACCTGTACCTGAAACAGCATTTCCCCGGATTTCCTGTTATGCCCGGCGTACTCCTGATGGAGGGGTTTCGGCAGTTGCTTACCAGTAATGGCGGGGCGCAGTGTTCCGTGGATGGGTTTGACCGGTTCCGCTTTCGAGAGTTTGTGCGTCCCGACGATGAGGTGGAACTCAATGTGTCGGTATCCCGTGAGCGGCAAGTTGCCGATTGTGTGGGGCTCGTTGGTGGGAGGCGAGTGATCCAGGGGAGTTGCAGGATAAGTGAATGCGAGTCGCTTACCAATCGGGAGTACCGCGATGTGTTGCGGTCGGAGCTAACAAGCTGGCAGTGGCTTTCGCATTACGAAGAGTTGACGCCTGCTGGTTGTTCGACTGCAATTTTCAATTCACCATCACAGTTCGACTGTTCCCGTCATATCCCCCCGACGATTCTCATCGAAGGGATTGCACAATCAGGAGTGAGACTGGTCGAGCAATTCTGTCCACCTGACCATATTTCGGCCCTCGTTAAGGTCACCTATGCCAATGTGGAGTCTGTTGCCAGTTATCGTGACACCATTTCTCTCGATGTCGTCGCGGTCGGTGTGCAGCACGACGGGGCAATTCTAAGGGGGGTAGCAAGGCGGTCTGAGCAGGTCGTCGTGAGCGTGGAATTCATGTTGGCCTTTGCCAGTCGAAGACGACGAGTTTGAGTTGGCGGATATTCTCTTGGCGATACCACCAGTAAATGAATTGATTTGGTATTACATTGCGACGGCCAGTCAGACCATCGGATGGCGCGGGCTTCGTTCGATGACATCGCCTCTTGCGCAACTCGCGACGAAGAATTTTCCTGGATACTTGACTTTGGGCGGCCAACGCAGGTTGACTCAGACCCGACACACGGGGGTGTCGGCGACACGGAACGGGTCGCTTGCGGTCAGGATTGCTTTCGAGGCCGCTACCTCAATCCTGTGGATCGTCGAGATTCTCTGCGGTGTCTCGTGGCCTCGGTCGGCCCAGGGGGCATTTGACACG